>CAYRXE010000008.1:0-30786 GCA_964428205.1 uncultured Candidatus Peribacteria bacterium
TCTTCACAGCGTTGCCCCCAGCGGAAACCCGAGGAACTTAAGCGCATCGGACGTGCTCTTAAAGATTCTCCCGTCCCTTTCTTTATCCACAAACCAGGAGGCTTTTTGGAGTAGCGGCAAAATGTATTCACTCGCTCCCGTAACGTACACGGTTTGCCCGCGCTTTTTGCAGTCATGAATAATTTCCCGAAGCATCTCCACTCCATCAAGATCAATGTAAAAAAGGTTTCTCAAGCTGAGGATGATGGTGTCTGCGGTGATCTTTTTGATCGCATCTTCGTGAGAGAGCGCATTGAA
Source organism: uncultured Candidatus Peribacteria bacterium (assembly GCA_964428205.1). Lineage (GTDB taxonomy): Bacteria > Patescibacteriota > Gracilibacteria > Peribacterales > Peribacteraceae > CAYRXE01. The sequence goes on from CAYRXE010000008.1 coordinate 298, forward strand.
GTAGGTGAACTCTCCCGCAAAGCGATACACGACGACATCGCTGCCTTCGTATTCTCCAAGGCGATGATGTGGAATGCGCGCGAGTAACTTCTTATCTTTGTGCAACGTCAGCTCGCTCTGCCCCTTCGACAAATGCTGTACAAAACCCAAGAGCGCCACCGTGGCTCCCACGAGAATACCCACCATGGGATCAACCGCAAAGGTGAGGAATGCCACCAACATCGAGAGCAGGAACGCGCTTTTGTCGAACATGAAGAGTTTGTAAAAATGTTCGCGTTCCACCATGCGAAAAGCCGCAAAGACGAGAATGCTTCCCACCACCGCAAGCGGCAAGTACTGGAACCCGCGGAAGAGAAGCAACGCAATGAGCACAATGAACATCGTATTCAACGCCGATGACATGCTCGAAGTGGCTCCGCTCTTCACATTCAAAGCCGTGCGTGCGAGCACGCCCGTTGCAGGCATACCGCCAAAGAGACCAGCCAACACATTCGCAACCGCGAGACCGAACATCTCCTTTTTTTGATTGAACCTCGTATTGCTCATGCCGTCCGCAATCTTCGCCGAAAGCAATGTCTCCAAAACAGCAACCACGGCAACCGTGAGCACTACTTTGGTGAGCTCGAAGAGATCAACCGACGCGAAGGAAAAAGAAGGAAGCTGAATGAGTGTGGCGTGGAATTCGCCGTACTTCGAAAAAAGTGTTTGGAAGCCAAACGGCAACATGTGCAGTTCGGATGCATAGCCAATCCCAATACCCAGGGCCGCAGCAACCACCGCTCCGGGAATGCGCGGGAAAAAGCGTGCAATGAGAAAGAGAAGAGCTAAGAGGGAAGCAAACAGCATGAGCGTGGGCATGTGTGCCTGCCCGACATGCGTCAGGGATTCGTAGAGGTTATGCAGAAAAAACTCGTGCACGGGCAAACCCTGCAATCCCAGAGCAAAGTTCAACTGTCCCAATGCGATCGTGAGGCCCACTCCCAATGTAAAACCGTGCATGACACTCGACGGGATGAACACCAAGTAGCGATCCCAGCGCAGCACAAAAAAGACGAAGATGACGATACCCGAAAGAATGGCAATGAGCGGAAGCAACTCGGGACCATTCGCGAGCACAAAGGTGGCGAGGATTCCCGAGAGCGCCGCTGCAGGCCCCACAACATTGAATTTACTACCTCCGAGTGCCGCTGCAGCAAGACCAGCCCATATAGCAGTGATGATTCCGGTAATCGGTGTCGTTCCCGACGCAATGGCAAGCGAGAGGGAGAGCGGCACAGACACGAGTGCAACGGTGAGTCCGGACTTCCAGTTGGCGGATACTTGCTTGAGAATATTCATGAAAAAAACGGGAAAGCACTCGCCGAATTCGCAGAAAATTTCTGCAAGCGAGACAAACTTGGTCTACGCCCCTATCGCCTTCCGGTCAAGAGTAGCGCCTCATTTTCGACTTCGGTGATCGCGCGAGGACGGCAAATGTTTGATCTCGCACCCAAGCGAACACAAAATTCTGCATTTTTCTGTACAACGACAAGACGGGCGTACAATGACCGGTGATTTCCCCACCGCCGTTATGCCGAAGATTGCCATGACTCCCTACCAGCGTTTCCAGGAGCTATTGGAGGAAACCATGCAACGTATGCAATTTACGGACGCACAAAAAACAATCTTCCGCGAACCGCAACATGTGCACAAAGCAGAACTCAAAATCACCAGGGATGATGGCAGTACCGCGAGCTACCCGGCGTTTCGTGTGCAGTACAACAACGCACGTGGTCCCTATAAAGGAGGCATTCGCTTTCACCCTTTAGCTGATGAAGACGAAGTGAAGTCTCTCGCAGCACTCATGGCATTCAAGACCGCTGTGGTTGGGATTCCTTTCGGCGGAGGCAAAGGTGGTATTCAGTTGGATCCAAAGAAAATGAGCAAGAAGGAACTCGAAGCACTCTCGCGTGCATACGTGCAGGCATTCGTACAACACTTGGGACCGGATAAAGACTGTCCTGCCCCCGATGTGAACACCACAGGCGAGATCATGGCGTGGATGCGCGATGAATACGAAAACATCACGGGCAGTTACGCTCCTGCGATGATCACTGGTAAACCGATGAGTCTTGGCGGGTCACTCGGCCGCGACACGGCAACGGCACGCGGTGGGTTCTTCATTCTGCAAGAACTGATGCAGCTCGAAGCAAAGGAACCGCAGAACATGCGCGTGATCATCCAAGGCTTTGGCAATGCAGGTGCGCACATGGCGGAGTTCCTGCATGGGACCGGCTACACCATCGTTGGCTTGTCGGACTCGCAGGGAGGTATCTACTGCGCCGAAGGATTGGATCCTCAGAGAATTGAGAAGTACAAGAAGAGCACGGGATCGGTCCTGGGTGAGTACTGCAAAGGTTCTGTGTGTGACGTGGAGAAGATGAAGATGGATAACGTACAAAAGGTGACGAACGAAGAGCTCTTGGAACTTCCCTGTGACATCTTGGTACCAGCAGCACTCGATAACGTAATCAACGAAGGCAATGCCGCAAAGGTGAAAGCCACGTACATCCTGGAGCTGGCGAATGGTCCAACAACACCTGAAGCAGACGAGATTTTAAAGAAGAACGGCGTAACACTGATTCCCGATATTCTCGCCAACGCAGGAGGTGTGACGGTGAGTTACTTCGAGTGGGTCCAGGGTCGCAGTGGCGAACAGTGGACGGCAGTGAGAGTCGATGAAGATTTGCGACGCATCATCCTGGAAGCGTTCCGTGATGTGCACACAGAAGCGCGGAACGAGAACCTCACACACCGCCAAGCTGCGTTCGCGATTGGACTCAAGCGCATCGCCGATGCAATGAAAGCGCGAGGAAGAATGTAATTTTTGGAAAATTTTCCTTGGAACTCACTCAATGAGTTTCACTTTACATTTTTCTGTTCTCTATGATGAATAAATTTGTGTTGAGAAGAAATTTTTCATTGCTCACACGTGTCTCACATCATCATGCGAGAGATTTCTAAGAAAAAAGTTTTTACATCACAAAAATTTTTTATGGAGAACGAGTGATCATCGTTCATGTGTAGAAAATAGTGATGTCGTTTTTTTGGCTTGGGGAAAATAAAAACGCCCTGCGTGAGCGGAGCGTTTTTACGAGTGGCAACTCTTAGAGGCGCTTCTTCTTTGTAGCCTTCTTCTTCTTTGTTGCCTTCTTCTTCTTCTTTGCAGCCATAGAAGTTGGGGAAATAAATTGAACTGCGATAAGTGTACGACATCACGTGAGCGTGAAAAGTATTTGGGAAAGCACGAGAAAGAAAATGTGATGAAGTATCGAAATGGTTTTTTGAAGAAATAAATATTTTTTTCTGGGTTCGTAAAAAATTTTCGAAATTTTTTCGATGATCACCTCACTTACACTCCGCGCAACTTGTGTCCCAACTTTTTCTTCTTCGTCTGCAAATATTTTTTCTCGCGCTTCGAACGTGGTGCCAACTCGAGCGGCATTTGCTTCGTCACTTCCAATCCGTAGCCCTCAAGACCCACAATCTTCTTTGGGTTATTGGTTAAGAGCTTAATCTTGCGGATGCCCAAGTGCCTCAGGATCTGCGCTCCAATGCCGTAATCACGCAAATCTACCGGTAAACCGAGCTTTTTATTGGCCTGCACGGTATCGAGGCCTTTCTTCGTCTGCAGCGCATACGCCTTAATCTTGTTCACGAGACCAATGCCGCGTCCCTCCTGGCGCAAATACAGAATCACGCCCTTCCCCGCAGCGGCAATTTCTTCCATTGCCCTGTTGAGCTGCCTGCCACAGTCACAGTGACGCGAGTGGAACACATCACCTGTCACACACTCCGAGTGCACACGCACGAGAACGGGATCCGCCGTGCGCACATTGCCTTTCACCAGCGCCACGTGATCTTTGAGGTGCAAGTGATCGTGATACACGCGCATGTTCCAAGATCCAAAGTCTGTCTCGAGCAGCGTCTCGGCCTCCATCTCCACCATCGTCTCGTTCTTGCGACGCCATTGAATGAGATCGGCGATGCTGACGATGGGGATGTTGTGCTCCTTAGAAAACTGTATGAGCGCTGGTAAGCGCATCATGGTGCCGTCATCGTGCATCAGTTCGCTCAATACCCCTCCTTCGCGCTTTTTCGTGAGCTTACAGAGATCAATCACAGCTTCGGTGTGGCCAGCACGCACGAGCACGCCACCGGATTGCGCACGCAGAGGGAACACATGTCCTGGGCGACGCAGGTCACTTGCCTTTGCTTTGGGTGAGATAGCCGCACGAATGGTCGTCGCACGATCTTTCGCCGAGATACCGGTGGTCACTCCCCTCGCCGCTTCAATACTCACCGTGAATGCCGTCCCAAAGCGAGACGTGTTCTCGTGCACCATGTACGGGAGTCCGAGTTGATTGGCGATCTCGTTACTCAACGGCAAACACACGACTCCTCCGGTGTGGCGAATCATGAATGCCATCTTCTGTTCGGTGATGTGCTCTGCCGCAATCACAATGTCTCCTTCGTTCTCGCGGTCCTCGTCATCCACCACAATCACAAAGTCCCCTTTTTGAAAGGCTTTGAGAGCGGTGTCGATGGAATGAAACGGGGACATGAAAAAACGAGGGGCGAAGTGCGATAGTCTACGGCAATTGTACCGTAGTTCGCACCTGCCACCTCGCATTTAAGGGCTTATTTGGACCGAACTGTGAGTGTGTAGGTCTCCTTTGTTGCACGAGGGCTGCCGTGCAAAAGACGAACGTAATACGTGCCTTCGGGGTAGAGGAACGCCTTGTTACAGACCGGGCTTTCGAAGCTATTCAGCTCTACATCAATCCACGGATACACACTGCATGTGGTAGAACCATTGGTGGTCATTTCGAACGTTAACTCCTGTTCCATAGGAATGGTGACGGCATACCAGTCTTCCAAGTCATTGGCTGCAAGCACGCCCATACGCATCTTCTGAAGCGGAATGAACACCGCATCATGCAAACCATCGTTTCCATCTGTTTCAACCGCATCAGTCACGACCACACGATAGCCAGCACCCTTCACGGTGCTCGAGAGTTCAATCTGATACTTCCCTGCTTCCAAGTTGAGGTGCAAGTAACACGATGGTCCTTCTTCGAGACCTACGTAGAACTCATCAGAAATTTCTTCATCTTCCAAGCGGTACAACCTGCAGGAGATTTTTTCCTTCGGCATGCCAGTGAGCGATGCCTCGGTGTGCACAATGCCGTCTTCCTTTAAGTGGAAGCGATACACACGCACGTCTGTGCCCTCGAAGAGAGACGTCTCCGACCACGGAACGGTTGCGGTTGCATCTGTGCCGTTGGAAGAAGTCGAGAGAGACGATGCCGCGGAGGAAGCGGAAGAAGACGATTCTGAAGCAGCAGAAGAACTGCTGCTGGAGGTTTCTATTGGCATAGCCTTCGCATTCTTCGCTCTGTACACAAGCAACGCAGCCTGACCACGATCAATAGGATCATCAATGGTATAGAGGCCAATCTGCTGATCGGGAAGAGGAAGAATGCTTTGCGTGTATGCACTCACCACATACGGCGCAGACCAGTGATACGGCGACAAGCGAAATGGCAGTGCATCGGTATCGACACCAGTGACCGCTGGTGCAGGAATTTCCATCACCGTGTAGATCATCTTGAGTGCTTCGCCGAGCGTCACCACGTTATTGGGACGGAATGTCCCATCGCTATAACCCGATACAAACTTGCGAGCCAAGGCATCGCACACGTACGGCGCGAACCACACATCAGCTGCGAATTCTTTGGGGAAGCAATTGCCGGAAGACACCGCAGGCTCACGACCTGCAGCCTTGTATGCCATCTTGAGAACCGCCACACGGTTGAGCGGATTGAGCGGACGATACGTGCCATCGGGATTTCCCGTGATGACTCCGGCATCTGCCAGCGCCATGATCGCCGTGTGATACGGAGAATTGGTGGGGACATCCGAAAAACTCGCAGCACTTGCCGTCGAGGTAAGCACGAGAGCGAGAGTGATACAAAGCACGAAACGGCGCATAGATCGGGGGTGAAAGATCGTCCCTGATGCTACGCTGAATAACTTTGTTGCTCAATAAATCAAGAAGCTAAACGTGCCTTTTCTGCAAGCGAATGCAAGACGGCCATCGCGGCCTCGGCACCTTTGTCTGAGCGTGCCCGTGCGTGCTCCAAATCGGGCACCCAGAGGATCTCGAAGGCAAACGGGATGTGATATTTGAGTTGAATATCCATAATTCCTCGTGCGGATTCTTGCGCGATGAGATCTGCATGCTTGGTTTGTCCCTGCACAATGATGCCGAGTGCAATGAGCGCATCGAATTTCTCCGTTTCGGCCATCCACGAACCTGCGAGAGGAATTTCGAAGGATCCTGGCACCTCACTCACGGTGATATTGGTATTGGGGATTCCGGCGTCCGTGAGACATTTCTTGGCACTCGCAATAAGTGCATCGATCTCCTCTCTATAAAAGGAGGCAGCAACGATCCCGATCTGCCAGGTGGGATCTACCTTAGGGAGAGCTTTGGTGAAATCAGCTTTTTGCATGAGTACGAGACAGTATATCGGTTTCGATGTTCACGCGATCCCCTTCTTTTGCATTTCCGAGCGTCGTGGAGGCAAGCGTAAGTGGAATCAGTGCAACGGTAATGATGTCATCTTGTACATTGGCAACCGTGAGTGACACGCCATCCAGCGCAATGGAGCCCTTGGGAGCAATTGCAGGCAGGAATTCTTTTGGGACCTGGAGACTCAAACGTCCCTCTATAAAGGAGGTGACAGTTGCAACGCCTTCGATGTGCCCCTGCACGATGTGTCCGTCCAAACGGGAACCTGCGAGCATCGCGCGTTCCAAGTTCACCAGATCCCCTGCCTTGAGCGAACCGAGTTTCGTCTTTGCGAGCGTTTCATCAATCACATCAAAACTCATACTTGATGCATCAAAGGCGACGATGGAAAGACATACGCCGCTTACCGAGATACTTGCACCATGTTTGATGTCATCGAACATGGCAGGACGTTCCACGAGCAACTGGCGCCCGGTGTTCTCTAATACCTTTGCCGTCGATTCGATGATTCCTGTGAACATGAGAGGAAAAGTATAACGTATAAGAGAAGGTATTTGACAGTCTTGCCCAGCAGGATAATCCTGCTTTTTGTATGGCTTCCATCCGCATCATTGCTCCGGGAGGATTCGACGACATGAATTGGCTGAATGATCCTATGCCCGGAATTCAGAAGAGAGATCATGAGACGGCAGAATTTCTCGCGCTTGATCAACGTAGAAAAGAAGAGCCTGTGCATGTCACACGCACGCAATTGGCAGAAGCCATCCTGACTCTTCTAGACGAATAAGCCTAAACCCTAGACAGCAGACGAAATTTCGTGTAGGCTAAGGCCTCTCTGGAGAGCCAGGGGCCACGCCAAAAGGCGAGGGCCGTTTTTTGTTATTCCTCTATATTTATTTCGCGCCCAAGTATGGGCACACCCCGTATGGACAAGATCATCGTCAAAGGCGCCAAGATGCATAACCTCAAGAATGTGGACGTGGAGATCCCACGTAACAAACTGACGGTGATTACCGGCCTTTCGGGTTCGGGTAAATCCTCCCTCGCGTTCGATACCATCTTCGCAGAAGGTCAGCGTCGCTACGTCGAAAGTCTTTCGGCGTACGCTCGTCAATTTATCGCACAGATGGAAAAGCCGGAGGTGGAATCGATTGAGGGTCTCTCCCCTGCTATTTCGATAGATCAAAAGACCGCTCCACGTAACCCACGTTCGACGGTGGGCACGGTCACAGAGATTTACGACTACATGCGTCTCCTCTGGGCAAAGGTCGGCAAGGTGCACTGTGCAACATGCGGAAAAATGCTCGGCAAGCAATCATCGAGTCAGATTGTCGAAACAATCGCCGGCATGCCGGATGGCAAAAAGATTTTCCTCCTCGCACCTGTGGTACAAGGAAGAAAAGGTGAACACCTCAAGATCATCGAGGCCATCAAGCGCGAAGGTTTCGTCCGCATGCGCATCGATGGAACCGTCGTAACGGCAGATGAAGATCCAAAGCTTGATCCCAAGAAGACGCACGACATTGAGATCGTGGTCGATCGCTTGATCGTTCGTGATCTGGAGTCGAAAGAAAAAGAAGTGAACCCTAACCGCACGCGTCTGGCGGACTCGGTGGAACTCGCACTCAGGAAAGGAGAAGGAAGTCTGATCGTCCTTGATGCTGATACGAACGAAGAAATTCGCTTCAGCGAATCCTTCGTGTGTCCGGAGCATCCTGAGCAGCACATCCCCGAGATTGAACCACGCAGTTTCTCCTTTAACTCTCCGCATGGAGCCTGTGATGAGTGTCATGGATTAGGCTCGATTTTGCAGGTAGATGAGGTAGCCGTGATCCCGAATCCTCGGCTTTCCCTAGCCGAAGGTGCGGTGCACCCATGGGCGACATCTGCGAGCCGTTCCGGCTTTATGTATCAGATGCTCGAGGCACTGAGTGCCGAACTCGGATTCAGTTTGGCAGAGCCCTGGGACAAGCTGCCTGCTGATATTCGTAAGACGATTCTGTGGGGCTACAGCAAGCCACTGCACGTGCAGATCAACTCCATGAAGTTCGGTGGTACGTACCAAACCAACTTCGAAGGTGTGATCCCCAACCTGGAACGTCGTCATCAAGAAACCGAAAGCAGTTACATGCGTCAGCAGATTGAGGAGTACATGTTGGAACTCCCTTGTAACTCTTGTCATGGTCGCCGTCTCAAGAAGGAGATCCTCGGCGTGACCGTGGGCAACAAAAATATTGTCGATGCGACCGACATGAGTATCGAAGAAGCAGAAAGCTTTTTCTCTTCACTCGCACCAAGCAAGAAAGTAGCAGGTATGAGTTTGAGCGAGTACGAGTACACGATTGTGAAAAAAGTATTGGACGAAGTGATTGCTCGTCTCACGTTCTTGGAAAACGTGGGTCTCAAGTACCTCACCATGTCTCGCTCCGCCGCAACGCTCTCTGGAGGTGAAGCGCAGCGCATTCGCTTGGCCACACAAATCGGTTCTGCACTCCAAGGAGTCTTGTACGTGCTGGATGAACCGTCCATTGGTCTGCACCAGCGCGATAACCGCAGGCTCATCACGACGCTCACGCAGTTACGTGACCTCGGGAACACCGTGCTCGTCGTAGAACATGACGAAGAGACGATCGAAGAAGCAGACTATTTGCTCGAGATTGGCCCAGGAGCCGGTAAATTCGGCGGTTCGGTGATTGCCCAGGGCACCCCAGAAGAGCTGATCAAGAACCCAGAATCCGTCACCGGTCAGTACTTGAGCGGCAAGAAGTTCATCACCATTCCAGATACTCGCCGCAAGGGAAATGGAAAGGAGATCGTCATCACCGATGCGCATCACCACAACTTGCAGCACGTCGATGCACACATTCCCCTCGGCACCTTCATTGGTATCTCGGGAGTATCGGGATCTGGTAAATCGAGCTTGATCCACGGCATCCTTGGACCGGAGTTGCAGCGTGTGCTCAACAAAGCACACACGAAGCCCCAAGACGTAGGTTCCATCACGGGTTTGGAACACTTGGACAAAGCGATTGTGATCGACCAATCCCCGATCGGCCGCACACCTCGCAGTAACCCTGCAACGTACACCGGAGTCTTTACCGACATCCGCGATATTTATTCTTCGACTCCAGAAGCAAAACTCCGTGGCTACAAGCCGGGACGTTTTAGTTTTAACGTCAAAGGTGGTCGCTGCGAAGAGTGTGAAGGTGATGGTCTCAAGCGAATCGAAATGCACTTCTTGCCAGACGTCTTTGTGACGTGTGAGCGCTGTCTCGGTAAGCGCTACAACCGCGAGACATTGGAGATCACGTATAAAGGTAAGAACATTGCCGAGGCTCTCGACATGACCATCAGTGAGTCCTTGGAATTCTTTTCGGCCATCCCACCCATCAAGAACAAGCTCCAGACTCTTGAGGATGTGGGTCTTGGCTACATTCACTTGGGACAGAGCGCGACGACCCTCTCCGGAGGTGAGGCACAGCGCATTAAATTGGCTACAGAACTCACAAAACGCGCTACAGGCAAAACCTTCTACATCCTCGATGAACCCACAACGGGTCTTCACTTCGACGACATTGCAAAGCTCTTGGATGTGCTGCAGCGCCTCGTAGAGAAAGGCAACACCGTGCTCGTGATCGAACACAACTTGGACGTGCTCAAGTCCGTCGACCACATCATTGATATTGGTCCTGATGGTGGAGTCGGTGGCGGAAGAATCATTGCAACCGGTACGCCCGAGCAAGTGGCAAAGTCGAAAGAGAGTTACACCGGTGAGTACCTGCAAAAGGTTCTTGCGAAGAAAAAATGATGCGCCAATTCACAGCTACGGCATTCGTCACGCACGAGAATAAAGTGCTCCTGATGTGGCACAAGAAGCTGAAGCGTTGGATGCCTCCTGGCGGACACGTCGACCAAGATGAGTTGCCCGAAGAATGTGCGCAACGCGAGTGCAAAGAAGAAACAGGACTTGATGTCGAAATCATTGGAGCGCCAACCACGAACTTATTCGTCAGCAATGGTCATGAAGGTCGGATGATGAAACAGCCCTTTGCCATGCTGCTGGAAGAAATTCCCGCACTCCCGGAGCGCAATCAACCTGCACATCAACACATGGATTTTCTTTTTCATGCTCGATTAGTAGACGATTCCCAAATTCCTCGACTGCTCGACAAAGAAGCGACTGAACTTCGCTGGTTCACACATGCAGAGATCGAAGCGTTGGATGACCAGACCGAGATCTTCAGTAATGTGAAAGCGTACGTATTACAGGCCCTAAAAGCGTAAACGGAAACAGCTCTTTTGCTTGGGTAAAAGGCGAATTTGCGTGTAGAATAAGCCATCCCTATGGAATGGTCTGCCTTTGAGCGGCACCTCCGGCACCTTAGCGAGCGCGATCACAAGCGCGTGCGCAGGGCATACGATATGGCGAAAGAACTGCATGAGGGACAAAAACGCAAATCTGGGGAGCCGTACTTCATGCATCCGGTTGCCGTTGCAGAGAAATTGACGCGTGCTGGGGCAGATGCAGAGACGATCATTGCTGCCCTGTTGCATGACACGGTGGAAGACACTCCTATTACGTTGGATGAAATCGAAAAAGAATTTGGAGAAGTGGTTACAAAACTCATCAACGGAGTCACAAAGTTGTCTGCCGCAGACATCGGTACAACTCCAAATCTCAACGAACAAGTAGAAACACTGCGCAAAATCTTCCAGCTGATGCAAGAAGACCCGCGTATGATGGTTATTAAGCTCTTCGACCGTCTCCACAACATGGAAACTGTGGAATTCTTAAAGCCAGACAAGCAACAGGCACTGGCTCATGAAACACTCGATACCTACGCAAAGATTGCAGATCGCCTGTGTATGCAGGATCTTCGCTACGAATTGGAAGAGTTGTGCTATGCCGTTCTCGATCCCGAGCTTTTAGAAAGAATGAAGGAAATCCGAGATAAAAATCAAAGCATTGGACAGCACTTGGTGTCTACGATGCGAAAGACGCTCATCAACATGCACACTGATTTTGGAAACAATGTAACCATGGAGCTTGAGAGAAAGTCCTGGGCGAAGCTGCGTGCGCAGTTAAACGTAGAAGGAGCAGCGATTTCTGGTTTGAGCCCCGTAACGATTGCCTTTATTTGTGACGATCGTGACGCGTGTTACCGCGTCATGGGTGCGCTCCATACGCCATGGAAGAGAGAAGTGCTGTCCTTCCAAGACTTCATTAACTCACCCGAATTAAACGGTTACCAAGGTCTACACACAACAATCATTCTCGAAGATGGAACACGTGTTCGCTGCAAAATTCGCACGCACGAGATGCACAAATACGCCCACGATGGCATTACGTCATACTGTTTCGACGCTCAAAAGAAGGGTGAGTTGGAACGCGTGGTGCCTTGGACCAAGCGTATTCAATCTCTCACAGAAGACACAACGCACCGAAGCGACGCATTCTGGCAGAGTCTCCAGAGCGATATTCTAGGTGCATCCATCACTATTCACGGTCCAGACGACAAAACCGTGGATCTTCCAAAGGGAGCCACTGTTCTTGATGGAGCCTTTTATATTCTTGGCGAAAAAGCACTGCGAGCCACCGCGTTCCGTGTGAATGGAATGGAAGCTGACCCGCAGACACCCCTCGAAAGATCAAACGCCGTGAGTGTGGAACTTGCGAAAGAAAGTCAGGTAACACGTGATTGGCTGCGCTGGACGCAGACATCATTCGCCGCAGCGACTATTCGAGCAGCACTGCGTGAACTACCGATTTCCGAACGTGCAGAAACAGGAAGAGTGGTTCTTCAGCAATTCCTCAGTCAGAGGAAAAAAGGATTCATTGAAGAATTTGAAGATGCATTCTTGCTCGAAGCTGCGACCTCTCTTGGGTTTGCGACCGTGGAAGAAATGCTTGCTGGTATTGCCGATGAAATTGTGAGTCCCAGCTTGGTTTTCGAAAAAATATTTCACTCGCGAAAAAAGGCAGTCGTAAATCCAGGAACAGTGGTATTGAACTTTTCCTTCCCCACGGGAAATAAAGATCTTCATGGAAGAATCAATCGCATTCTCGAATTGTATAACAATCTCGTGCAGGACGTGCGTATAAGCAGAGGAACAGAATCTGGCTCTGGATCGGTACGTTTGATTTCGACAGAGCTTGAAGAGGCAGAAGTCATTCGTGAGCTAGAAAAAGCCGGAGCCTACAACATGCATATCACGCAGGAAATTCGCGGAACGTTCTTACTCGTAGCTGTGCTCATCATCTTGTGGGGACTGGACCCTGTGATGGCAAAGTTACTGATTTCGGATGGTGTGTCTCCGATCGATCTCACCAGCATTCGCTTTCTCACATTTGCAGCCGCAGGTGTGTGCACATACGCCATCTTTGGATTGCGCACGAGAAATCTCCTTAAGTCCATTCGACCTCTCAAAGCATCTCTCTTGGGCTCTGGAGTCACACTCTTTCTCACCGCTCTCTCGTCGTACATCGCACTGCAATCCATCACAGCAATGGAATACATCCTCCTGATTATTGGAGGATTGGTCGTGGTGCGCTTCTTCCAGGCATACACCACGCATAGCGAAGGAGTACGCAGTAGTTTATGGTCGCTAGTCTTGCTACTTGGCGCCTACATGCTCCTTACTCTGTACTACAGCACGTCTCTCGTAGGAACACTTGCAGGAGCAGTGAGTGGTTTGAGCTTCGCGCTTTATTCGCTCTTGAGTAAGCGTTTCCAGGAAGAAGAGGCACGCATCCACGCTCGCTACCCTGCGTATCTCTTCTGGCTCTCGATGAGTACGTTGCCTCTCACATTGCTCTTGCTCCCACAGTCGGGATTGGCATTGATTCCCTGGGAAGTCATTTTGAAAGGTGTCGCCTTCTCGGTGGTATTCGTCATGCTGCCATACGGTTTGTACTTCGAATGCATGCGTCGCCTTAAGCAATCAGCATTGGACCGTATGCTGCCATTCGTGTGGACGTCGACACTCGTAGGAGGCCTGCTCCTCAAGCAAGAACACTCCTTCGCCATGTTGGTCGTAACTCCGCTGCTGTTGATATTCCTCTGGGTATACCTCGTTAAGCAGCTTCGCCGCGCGAGATAGGCTGCACATACATCATCCAACGCGTGATGACGTTGTAGTCATGGCTGCCCATTTTGATAGGAACCAATCTGTTTGGGAGCTGATACGTGAGCTCTGCTGTATAGCGCGAACGTGTGTGAGAAAGGACGCTACGATCGTTCAAGACTGAGCGCGCAGAGACATTTTGACCATCAGGCAATTGCACACCCTGCATACAAGCAATGGCAGCAATGGCATGTGTGATTTTTCGATCCCCACGCAGAGGATTAACGTCATTCTCAATGTGATGATACGCACGGTGACGTGCGACCCCTGCGTATCCCTGGCTATCGAACGGCCTGGCGCAAGTGATGTCCTCCTCACAACCAAATCTCCAAGGCTCTGTGAGAATCTGCTGTAGGTGCTCTGGTCGTGAGACTTCATCACCCAACATACTTGGAATCTCAAACACCGGCTTTTGTGCATCCATGGTCGGAAGATGCACCTGACAATCCGCAACCTGAAGAATGCCGCTCTTTTCTGTCGGCAAGCCGACTTCGGCAATGACGAAGTTGGGGTTGTTCAGACGTGCTGCCTGATACTCCGCAGAATACCTCTGCATAAAAAAGCCGTGATCATTTGCTGTTCCAATCATGGTCTTGTACAGATCTTTTGCTTTTGCTGGATCTTTCAAAAGATCTTGAGCAAGAAAGCGAAGTTGATCATCTTCATCCAAAGTCTGAAGAATGTTATCAATGTCGGTAAGCAAATTTTTCTCAGCAAGAGAATACAACACATATTCTCTGCTCATCAGATGACTATTATGACGGTCAGCAAGACGTTCCGCGTGTTCTGACCCAGAAATAATCTCGGCACGTGAACTGAGAGTGGCACGCTGCTGCATGCTCTGGAGATCTTGCTCCTGTTTCACCACACGCTCTTTAGAAAGCCTCTTAATGAGCGCAAGAATAGATGCTTCTGGAGCTTCAGAGCCGTTGCCTGGCTTGTTCATACCGCTCATTGGGGCACGTAAAAAGAAGTAGGCACAGCTTACGGAAATATCCTTGGAACACAAATACTAATTTTGGCCAAATTAGCTTGTTTTACGTAATAATCTGCCTGCTGGAGCCAGTATTGCCTGAGCCCGCTGGCGCAGAAGCGTAGCGAGATTTCTGAGTGCTGGAATTTTGTGGATTTCGATAACTATGACCTCAATTTCTTCTCCAAAAGAACCCATAACCTCATCTCGCATTGCACCCTGCTCGGTAGGCGAAGCATGACTAAAGCTTGGACCTAGCGTTTCTGTCAAAGCGCCATCTGTGATATCCATAAGCAACTTTACTGATGAATCATGATCACTAGGAGCATGATCATTGCCTTCTAAAACATTCTCTCCCCCGACATCAGTTTGACTCGGATCTCGTGCAAGCGCCGATTCTGTAGCATCTAATCCCATTAATTAATTAGGTAATATAATTTAATCATAGTCAAATTCCTGTCCGTCGCCAAGTATAAGAGAAGAAGCACCTGTACGCCAGAAAAATCTCATGTAGCTGTTTGGTATGTCAGGAGATCGGATAATTTGCCTCCAAAGACCCCTTTGAGCCATTGAATATAACGCACGACACTCTCCTCATGTACAGCTTCTCGCGTCTCGTGTGCACCCACTCCCACCGGTCCGAACTCGATGTATGGAGCCTTCTTGGGAAGTGAGAGAAGATGCGGAGCAATCACATTTCCATCCGAAGTTGAAAATCCAGATTTCTTTTTTACTCCTCCATAAAATCTTGCGACATCTTTGAGGATGGCATCGGTGCGTGGATCTTTGATGTCGACCATGTACGGTTCGTAGTGTGCACGCATATCATTTCTTGCGAGCGCGTGCTGAACACCACGAGCAGTCCAATCACGAGCGGCGGCAATGCGCTCAAGACACTCTCCCTGTTTTTCGATTGCCTCAGCAATACTTCCTCCCGGCAAAATAAACTGCACGAAACGTCCGGATGCACGTACGCACACAGAAAGACCGCTGCCTTTATCTTTCACAGAATCTTCCTCACGCAGGAATTCTGGTTTATCTCCGTAATACAGATGTTTTCTCTGAGGCAGTTTCTTGAGCGCTCTACGAGCAATTTCGTACTCATCGGCTAAATCTGTAGCCCCTGGATTATACGAATGAGCCTGAGGCCCGTTCATCTCCAAGACTGTTTTTACGTTACCAGCTCGCGCAAGAATAATATCTTTTGGGTTATCGAGCTCACCACGCGTAAGCGTAACAATCTCCGGAGAAATCGCTAAATCGACTTCCTTCATTCCTGGCCATTTAATAAGGCGGTTTGCGCCGGCAGAGTTCTGTTCTTCGTCGGGCAAGAATGCCGCAATGACTTTTACACCTGCAGGAATTTCTACAGACTCCATCACGTGCATCATCGCCATGATTCCAGCTTTCATATCGTACGCACCAAGACCGTGAAGGAATTCACCATTGCGAATCAACTTCAACCTATTGGCATAATTTTTAACATCTGCTGGTGCAACCGTATCGACGTGCCCACTGACAAGAATGGTGAGCTGCGGATTGGCCGCACCACGCTCTGCAATCAAAATACTTCTGTCTGTACCGTCACCAATGCCCCATTCTGTCACACGAGAATCGGTATTGGCCCCAAGCCAATACTTAATGAAACCAATAATTTCTTTTTCATTACATTCACCCGGAGACGTACGGTTCGACACTCCTTCCGCCTGAAACCACGACGGAATCGCGACAAGATCCTTTAAGATGCCGAACTGCCGTGCATCAAGTGGCATAGGACGGTACACTCTACAGTAGACAAGCCGCCTCGAACACGGCAAATGCTACCCAAATTCATGCCTTTTGACCCCGTAGACCCCCGGCAATCGTTCCCTGACTTAGAGCGGGGGGTGCAGCAATATTGGAAAGAAGAGGATATTTTTAAGAGGAGCATCCGTAACCGCAGCCAGAGCGAGGGCGATTTGTTGGATGGAGCAAAAGGATCTAAAGAAGAGACCTTCAGTTTTTACGATGGCCCTCCGTTTGCCACGGGACTCCCGCACTACGGACACATCTTGGCAGGAACGATCAAAGACGTGATCCCGAGGTACCAGACCATGCGCGGAAAAAAAGTGGAGCGTCGTTTTGGCTGGGACTGTCACGGACTCCCCATCGAAAACTTGATCGAGAAAGAACACAACCTCAAGAGTAAAAAAGACATTGAGGCGATGGGCGTGAAAGCATTCAACGATCTCTGTCGTGCATCCGTGCAGCGCTATGTAAAAGAATGGCGCAAGACGGTCGAGCGCATGGGACGTTGGGTCGACATGGATCATGACTATCGCACCATGGACCCCGAGTACATGGAGAGCATCTGGTGGGTATTCAAAAATCTCGCCGACAAAAAGTTGATCTACGAAGGTCACAAGCCCATGCACATTTGTCCGCGCTGTGCGACACCATTGAGTAATTTTGAAGTTACGCAAGGCTACAAGGACATTGCTGATCAATCGGCTTTTGTGAAGTTTGCACTTAAAGAGGAACAGAACACGTTCGTCCTTGCGTGGACAACGACACCGTGGACTCTCCCCGGAAATCTCTTCTTGGCTGTAGGATCAAAAATTCCATACGTCCAAGTTGACCATGAAGGCGCATGCTACATCCTCGCGGAGTCACGCGTGGAACAGGTGTTCAAAGGAAAAGACCACGCAATTATCAAAGGCCTCAAGGCCAAAGATCTTGTGGGCAAGACCTACGAACCACTCTTCCCCTACTACGTCGAAGCATACAAAGGTAAGGCGTTCACCATCGTCGAAGGAGATTTTGTGACCACCGACGATGGAACGGGAGTCGTGCACATTGCTCCTGGCTTTGGCGAAGATGACTTCCAAGTAGGCAAGCGTGAAGGTGTTGAGCTGCTCCAGCACGTAGGCATGGATGGACTCTTTAAAAAGGAGGTCACGGATTTTGCCGGCATGGATGTAAAGCCTAAAGATGATCCAAGCAAAACAGATAAAGAGATCATCCAGTGGCTCAAAAAAGAGAACAAATTATTTGCTCAAGAAAATTACACGCACAGCTATCCACACTGCTGGCGTTGCGACACGCCACTCCTGAATTACGCCACGAGTTCGTGGTTTGTTGCCGTGGAAGAGAAGATCAAAAAAGACATGCTCGCTGCCAACGCGAAGACGGAGTGGGTACCCAATCACCTCCGCGACGGACGATTTGGAAAGTGGCTCGAGGGTGCACGCGACTGGGCGATTTCTCGTAACCGCTACTGGGGCACGCCGCTTCCTATTTGGAGAAACGAAGAAGGAACGATGGATGTCATCGGCAGTCGTGACGAGTTGATGCAACGAAAAAAGCTGCGCTTCACCAAAGTGACGATCCTTCGCCATGGTGAGAGCGAAGGCAATGTGACCCCTATTTACCAAGGGAACCCTCCCGGCACGCCGCTCACCAAGAACGGCAAGAAGCAGGCGGAACTCGCAGGCAAAGTGATTGCCGAGGATCAGCCCGTGGCAGTCATCTACGCATCTCCACTCCAGCGCACGCAGGAAACAGCACAGGGAGTTGCCAAGGCAACGGGCGCGAACATTGTGACGGATGATCGCATTCGCGAGACGTCGTTTGGCGAGTACGAAGGTAAGACGATTGATTTCTCGGACCTCGCGATCGTGCGCGAGAAGCGTGCCAAGAAACTTGCCGATAATTCCATCGAAAGCATCTACCACTTCCCGGGCATGGAAACCTGGGACCAAGTGCAGTCACGCACGAGTACCTTCTTGCAGGAAGTGCTGCCCAAGCATCGCGGTGAACATATCGTGATCGTCACGCATGCAGACCCGTTCCAAAATATGAAGCACTTCTTCACCAAAGAAGAGCCCATGAAGATCAGCCATCAGCCGTACCCGGGCTACGCAGTGCCACACTCGTTTTACTGGGATCACGATGCAGAAGCAGCAATGGATCTACACAAAGAAACGGTGGATCCTATTTCGTGGGCCGGAAGTGAAACTGCCGGAAGCGTGGAAGTGACACTCGTCCGCCATGGCCAGACAGACTGGAATATTGAACATAAGATTCAAAGCGCACCGGCTAATCCTCCACTCAATGACACCGGCCGTGGTCAAGCACGGGAAACCGCCGACAAGTTGAAAACGGAAACATTTGATGTGATCGTCGCTTCAGATCTTGCTCGCGCAAAAGAAACGGCAGAGATCATCCATGCGGTGATGCCACAGGTACCGTTGGAATTCTCGGAGCTCCTGCGCGAGCGCGAGTTTGGCGAAAAAGCGAGCGGCATGCCGACTCCGGAATTCATCAAAAAATTTCCGTGGTCGTACGAAAACATCAACATCGCCATGCACCCTCTCAACCCGTACAACGGCGAGAGTCTTTCGACATTCCTCAAGCGCGCCGAGGACGTGCAAGAAATGATCTTGAAGAAGTACCCGGGAAAGAAAGTATTGGTGGTAACGCACGGTGGCATGGTGCAAGCACTCCAAGCGGTCGTCTTGAACATGAGTCATGCAGAAGCTGTGGCAAGTGCACCGCACAACGCAGAGACAAAGAAGCTCACATTCACGCCGGTGATGAAGCGCATCCCTGATGTGCTCGACTGTTGGTTCGAGAGCGGATCCATGCCCTACGCACAGAGCCACTTCCCGTTCAGCCATGCTTCTGGCCCTGTGGAGCGCAAAAAGAAAGATCTTCCTCCGGGCTTCCCTGCGGACTTTATTGCCGAAGGCATCGACCAAACACGCGGTTGGTTCTACACGCTCACGGTCTTAAGCGCAGCGCTCTTTAAGCAGCCACCATTCCTCAACTGTGTGGTCAACGGTACGGTGCTTGCGGAGGATGGAAAGAAAATGAGTAAGCGCCTCAAGAACTATCCGGAGCCATTGGAAATTGTGGAGAAGCACGGAGCAGACGCCGTGCGCTTTGCGCTCATGAGTTCACCTGCTGTGCGCGGAGAAGACATGCGCTTTAGCGAGAAGGCAGTGGAAGAAGCTTTGAGGAGCGTCTTGCTCCCGCTCTGGCACAGCGTCGGATTTTTCGTCACCTACGCAAACGCTGCCAAGTTCACACCTGTGACCAAACCCAAAGCTTCGTCACATCCGTTGGATGTGTGGATCAAAACCGAAGTGCAAGATCTCGTGAACCGCATGACGGATGAATTGGAACGCTACAACCTCGCAGGAACCTGTGGCGAATTGAAGGACACGATTGACGCTCTCACCAACTGGTACATCCGCTTGTCTCGTCGCCGCTTTGCGGGAAAAACCGAAGGAGTAGCCGTTGATGAAACGGCCCTCCAGACGCTGTACGACGTCCTCGTGACGATCTGCCAGGTCTTGGCTCCCTTCTGCCCATTCTTGGCCGATGGCATCTACTTGAACCTTGTGAGCGAAGCACACGGCTCCGTGCACCTCACGGACTGGCCCGAACCTCGTAAGCTCAAACCCGAGGAACAAAAGCTCCTCGCGCACACGCGCATGCTCCGCAAAATTGTTTCCCTCGGTCTTTCTGTCCGTGGTGATGCCAAGGTCAGGCTCCGTCAGCCTCTTGGTTCTGCAACCGTCGCAATCCCCTCTTCGATCATGACGGCAGGAAAGCTGACGGAAGAAGAAGTCTTGCTGCTTCGCCAAGAATTGAATGTAAAGAATCTCGACGTCATCAGCGATCCGGGCAAACTCGCCGAAGCCATCTTGCAGATTGATGCACGCAAAGTCGGTCCGCGTGTGGGAGGTCGCGTGCAGGAGCTCATCAAAGCAGGTAAGTCCGGAGATTTCTCCGAAGAGAAAGATGGAACCTTCAAGGTTCTCGAAGAAACCATTGGTCCGGACGAAGCTCAAGTGGTGTACCGCGGCAAAGAAGGCAACAACATCGCTGCAGAGGCTGGCATCGTGGTCGCGATGGATACCGAGATCACCGAAGAGCTGATGCTCGAAGGTCACGCTCGTGAGTTGATTCGTGCGATCCAGAATGCACGCAAAGAAAGCGGCCTCGCCTTTACAGACTCGATCAAACTGTGGGTCGATGCTCCATCGGGAATGCTCGAGAAGTTCGGCAGCCTCATCACCGACGAAACCAAGGCGACACTGTCTGCTAATGAAGGCCAGGAACAAACGGTGGATCTTGAAGACCTGAAGATCACGTTTAGATTTGAGAAGATATAGATCTGGATAAGCAAATAACTGATCAAATTATTTGATCAATTTAACGACCTCTCCCGATCACTACGTGATCACCCTCTCCTATTAGGAGAGGGGGTTAGGGGGAGAGGTCTACCAGACAAAAGGTCCTGTACAATAAATCCATGACCCCCACTCGCCTCGCCCTTCGTGCTCTCCTCACCATGGCCCTCGTGTGGCTCATGGCGAAATATCTCCCGCAATACTTAGGGATCACCGGAGGTCTCGCTGCCGTGATTGTGACGGGTGCACTGCTCACGCTCCTCAACTTGTTTGTACGTCCAATCCTGAATCTCGTCACGTTCCCACTTAAGCTCTTCGCCACGATCATTGCGATCGTCCTCGCAAACGCAGTGTTCCTGTGGATGGTGATGTGGGTTACGGATCGCATGGACCCAACACTCATTCAATTCCAAGTCCGCGGCGGACTCATGGGTTGGTTTGTAGTCTCCTTGATGCTTGGAACGATGAACTGGATGCTCAAAGAACTGTTGCACAAGCACGAGTAAGCAAAGGAAAACATCCCGACTCCGGTGAAAGAATCGGGTACCATGTGCACCTATGCAGTCTGCGGTATTCGGAAAGAGACCTCTCCTTCCTCTCTTCTTCACGGTTTTCATCGACCTGATTGGCATTGGTATCGTCTTTCCTGTGCTTGCAGTGGTCCTCCTGCAACCGGATGTGGGCATTGTCCCTGTGGAGACATCACTCGAGACACGCAAACTGCTCTATGGGCTTCTTGTGGCTGTGTTTCCCCTGTGTCAGTTCTTCGGCTCGCCCATTTTGGGCGCTCTTTCGGACCACCATGGCCGTAAGCCCCTGCTCTTGCTCTCATTTGCCGGAACGCTCGCAGGCTATGCGCTTTTTGCACTCGGCTTGCACTGGGGAAGGCTCGATATTCTGTTTCTTTCGCGTGCATTGGCTGGATTCACCGGTGGAAACATCTCCATCGCTATGTCGGCATTGGCAGACATCAGTAAGGACACCGTATCGAAGACGCGAAACTTCGGACTCATTGGCATGGCTTTCGGACTCGGCTTCATTTTGGGTCCCGTGCTCGGCGGTAAGCTCTCGGACTCCACGCTCGTGAGTTGGTTCAGCATGGAAACACCGTTCTGGTTTGCCACGGGCATCACCGCGCTCAACATGTTCTTCTTGTGGCAATTCCTGCCCGAGACCCTGCGTAACAAGCTCAAGACACGCGTGAGCCTGCTCACGGGAGTGCACAACATTGTTGCCGCCATGAAGCTTTCGAATCTACGGACGATATTCATCGTCATGTTCTTGCTCACATTGGGTTTTAACTTCTTCGCGCAATTCTTTCAGATTTTCCTCATCGAGAAATACGCCTTTACCACATCGCAAATCGGGAATGTGTTCGGCTACATCGGGCTGTGGATCGCCATCACACAGGGGCTTGTGACCGGTCCCGTCGCCCGCAGGTTTTCGGCACACTCCGTACTTTCGTTTTCGGTTCTGGGTCTTGCCTGCATCTTCCCCATTCTTCTCCTCCCGGACGACGCTTGGTGGCTCTACATCTTCTTGCCGTTCATCGCGCTGTTCCAAGGTCTCACACAACCCAATGCCAGCACCATTATTTCGGAGCTCGCCGATGCAGATTCTCAGGGGGAGATTATGGGCATCAATCAATCGGTGCAGTCTCTTGGTCAAACCATCCCTCCCGTCATCGCAGGCATTGTCAGTGCGCTCCATCCGAGCCTCCCCATCATGATCGCCAGCGCCTTCACCCTGGTTGCGTGGTTGATTTTCACTCTTGCCTTCCTGCGTCCCAAGAAGGAAATCTTCCACGAAGTTTCGTAGAAAAAACGGGATGAAACCGGCACCAAAAATTCACGTTCAGCCCTAACATAAGCCAAAGTGTAACATCTGCCATCTTGGAGAGTTCGAGAGGCATATTTCCTCTTTTTCGCAGGCAAACGTGAGTAACTTCGGTGCACTGAGGTCCATTGCGGAGTGTGGCCAGGGTGGTACGATTTCTCCCTTTCTTTCTTTTCTCCTATGACTCTCCTGCGCTCTGCGTTTCTGGCAATCGCTCTGGTGCTCTTTGCACCGTCGGCACTCGCAGCAACTCAGGGAGATACCCTGGATACGAAGGGAATGGACTACTTGGAATCACGCCATGTGCTCGCGTCGGATGTATGGCAACCGAGCGAGGCTATTACTCGTGGAGAGTTTGTGCGCATGGTGACCATGCTCGTCTACGAGCACGATGTGAATCCCACGTGCTTCTCGCAACTCGCAACGCAGTCGCCGGTGAAGTACCGCCTGCTCTTTCGCGAAGTCACATTGCAAGATCCATTGGCAGAGTTCCTGTGCGCAGGTCTGAAGGCCGGCATCATCCACGGCAACGCCGATGGCACGTTCCGCGCAGACTCCCCCATCACGGTTGCCGAAGCTTCGCAGATTTTGTACCGCGCCTACGATGTGGGTCCGCTCAACCGCGAAAGCCTCAAGGGTCATGCATGGTACGCACAGTCCATGCACGACATGCAGGTGGCAGAAGTGTTGCCGGGCAAGTTGTACGACATGCCTTCACACAAGGTAACGCGCGGCGAAGCAGGAGAAATGTTCCTGCGTTTGCGCATTCGCGAAATGAGCCTGCGCCAGGCCGGTGATCTACGTGTGATGCGCGGCGCTTCGCTCGATAGTGAAACCGTGAGCACGGGCACACTTCCTGATGCGCCGGTGATGATGCCTCTGGAAGACGGAATCGAAGATGAGCCAACAACCGAAGCCGACAATCAGCTCATCCGCGATATGTCTGCGAGCGAAGAAGCTCCCCTTGGCTTTGTGACCGTCTGGGCACGTGGCATCGAGTGGACGATTCCGCACCCGGTTTCGCGTCGGTAACACGCGCTCAGGTATGATGGCGGGATGAAGCACATTGCCTCTCGTCTTCCGCTGATCATCCTCAGTCTTTTGCCGTTTCTCATTCTCTGGAATGGCAGCATGGACCCGCGAGCAGCGTGGGTGACGGGAATCCTGACTGGTGTCCTGACGCTCTGGGAATGCACACAAAAGAACGCACGTGGGTTACCGCCCGTGCTCGGCATGTTCGCCATAGGCTTTGCAGGATGGACGATCGTGAGCTTTCTCACATCATCCACGCAAACCTGGGGCTTTGATGAGGTCATTCGCGATATCTCGTGCGTGTTGCTCTTCTGGATTGCCGCACGTAGGACAGACAGTGAGCGCTTGCTGATCCTCAAGATGATGCTGATTGCCCTGGGTCTCTGCATCCTCGCTGGCTTTGCCATCTACCTCTTCGAACCGGGCCGCAGGTTTGTGGGCACGTTCCTCGATGTATCTGCGCAGGAGTCGTGGCCAAACACCTTCGCAAGCCTTGTACTGCTACTGTGGCCCCTCGTCTTCATCACACTGCCGCAGAGCTGGGCAATCGCGCTCGCAGGGGTCCTTGGAGGCGTGCTGGCGCTCAGTGGATCGCGCGGCGCACTCTTGGCATTGGTCATCCAGATCAGCATTGCCCTGTGGCTCTGGCTCAAACACCGAGAAAAGGGACTGGAAACGACACGCCGTCTCAGCCTGTACCTCATCACGTTCTGTGTATGCCTACTTGCGGTGATCGGCATCGGTAACGGCATTCGCAGTGTGTGGTTCCCCGTGAATAGTCTGCACGATCGCGTCACGTTCGCCGGGAGTACCGAACCCATTACGGAGCGCATGCACTATGCCAATGCAGCTCTGCATATGATGACCGAGCGTCCACTCTTTGGCTGGGGACCGGATAGTTTTGGGAGCATAGCCCAGCGGTACCAGACAGTGGCTTCAGAGATCAGTGCACATCCGCACAGTACCTTCCTCAAGTTTGCGGCGGAGCGCGGTGTGCTGTTATTGATCATCTGGTTTGCGATGATCGTGCTGATCTTGCATGCAGCGTTCTGTCGCCTGCATCGTCATGGAACATGGTCCATGCTCCTGGGGCTGGGGATGCTTGGCATCATCATGCACAACGTCGTGGACACGACTATTGTCGTCACGGGGATCGCGGTGATGTTTTGGATACTCGCAGGATTGGTGACATCACAAGAAGCAGAAGAAGATGGCACGCCATTCACCAAGGCATTGCTCGCCTGCACGGGAATTATTCTCGTACTCTTGAGTGCAACGGAACTGATTCGTCCGACAATGCTGCGAGGAGCAACGGAACTCGACCACGCTGCGGCTCTTCTGCGCGATGGAGACCTGGAAGGAGCGGAGAAGCAGATGGTGGCGTTTCGCAACATGAGCCCCGAAGAGCCACAAGGTGCCTCTGTATTGGCGCAAATATTTGTACAAAAAGATGAGCAAGAGGAAGCCATAAAGTACATACAAGAAGCATACGAAAAAGGTGGCTGGAACGCGCCACTCCTCTGTAGTCAGTACTTGGAAGCTCTCGCGTTTGCCGGCGAGTTGGATCGAGTGGAACAACTACAGCCGGAGATGCGCGACAAGGCTCACGCGTTTGCCGATGCTCTTCACATCAGTCGTCATGGAGTGGCACAGAGCGGCTTGAGTGATGAGGTGCTGCACTTTTTGGATACGCTCACGCTTGTGTATCCACGTGACGCACATGAGTGGGACGTCCTTCGTGAGAATGTGACGCACGATCAAGAGCAATGGGACGCGTACTTTAGAGAGCGGCCAAAAGGATTCTTGTTTCAATAAAAAAAGCCCGGGTGTCATGGTGAGCATGACGAACCACGGGCTTTTGAATGCGGAGTGATGATTTACTTACACACGCGACCGAGACACATGCCGGAGGCACAGTTGCCACCGTGTGCACATGGCTGACCGGACGGCTGGTTCCTGAGGTTGCTCAAGTTCTTCACGCAACCGGACGTCGTCTGAGACGTCTGACTGCAGGAGCAGCGTGTGTTCGGAGAGAATCCGACACAGTGCACGAAGTACTGATTACCGTTCCACGTGTCGTTACATTCACCGCCATGCTTGCAGAGTCCGCCGAGCTCCACCTTGCCACTTGCACTCGACACACTCGAAGACGAAGACGGGCAGGAACCGGAAGGCGTGACGCTCACGGCACCGGCAGGACAGCGCTTAAAGTTTTGGATGCCCTGCGTGTTGCATGGCACATTGCAGACGATTTGGCCGTTCTGTGCACAAGAAACAGCGCGAGCGTTTGCCAATCCCAGCGCCCGTACGCAGAAATTGCTGGCAGCGCCTGCCACGTTGCAGGTGGCACGCACGAGCGATCCGCCCTGTGAGAATGCACAGCTAAGTCCGGCTGCGGACGAAGAAGAGCTGGAGCGAGAGGACACGCTGGAACGAGACGAAGACGAGAGCGCGCGTCCACACGAGACGAACATCTCGCGGTAGAGTGCGCCAATCGCCGTGTCGCAGTTGGCGTTGAGGTTACATGTAGGACACACCTTGCAGGTGTTCGCGTTCTTCGTGCCACCACAACCAAGACCTGTCTGTGGACTGCCGTCGCAGTAGAAACCGTTCTTGCTGCCGTTTACATCGGTAACCTGCTTTGCACCGGGATGTGCAGCGGCACACACGGCGTTGCTGGAGAGATTTGTGTACCCCGTGCACGTGAGACCAACAGAAGCGCATGCTTCTTTACCGGTATCGAGTGCGGGAGTGTTACCTTCGACGATGTAGTACGTCTTGCCGCCGACCGTCACCTTCTTGGCGACAGCAGCTTTTACAGATGATGACGATTTGGTGCCATACGTCGTGCGACGCACCGTCTGCGCTGTGGCAGGGAGTGCCTGCAACACCAGAACGAGCGCGAGCGCCGAGGCGAAAATCAAACTGACGCGTTTCATAGGAAAAGGGGGAATGCCGACTACGATACGCTGCTGCGGTTTTGAGCGGCAAGCGTAGTTACTTGTACAAACAGGCAAACGGGATTTGTGGCTCTGGGAACCGCAAGGCTTTTCTTGACGCAAAAGTGATCTCTGTTTAGAAAACACTACGAGTCGCTACAGTAAGCCAGATGCTTCGCACGATCACGCACTGGCCCATCGTTCGCTTCGTTCATGCACGACCAAAAGTTGCAGTCGCGGCATTCTTTGCAGCACTCTTCTTGCTTGGACTCGGCACGTACCGTCACTACGGCGTGCCGTACGACGAAGGCACGTTGGATTCGTTGTCGCGTGATTCCTATGCATATGTGTTTCAGGGAGCTCCATGGCCCACCGAAAAAGCATGGCGCTACCACGGCACGCTCGTGGAGTTGCCACTGTTTGCCATCGCCGAGTGGTTGGCACCCTTGGGTAATCCGATGGAGAATTACAAGCGTTTGTACACACGACACTTCTACGGAGCGTTTTTGTTTTTGATGCTCAGTACCTTCCTTGTGTATCTTCACGGAAAAAGATTTTTCAAAAGTACCTGGTGGGGTCTCCTGGCTGCTCTTCTCTTTTTACTCCTCCCACGCATTTACGCGCACGGCTTTTACAACACACGCGACATCCCGCAGATTGCGATGTTCGCACTCGCCATGTGGACCATGCTGCGACTCCTGGATCATCGCACGTACGTGCGTGCCGCATTGCATGGCATCGCCATTGCCCTCGCGCTCTCGCTGCGCATGAGTGCTCTGATTTTGCTCCCCATCACGGTTCTCTTTTTGGCATTGGAATACATCCGCGGCAGGCAGATGAACCTTGATCAACGGATTCAGGAATATCTCGCACATGCAGCAACCGTATTGATCGTAGCGATTGCGGGCACATGGGCATTTTGGCCATTCCTCTGGGAATACCCGGTGCAGCACTTTTTGGAAGCGTATGGATTTATGAGCACGCTCGGCGGAGCAACAACACTTCTTGGCTACACCTTTGATCACTTCCCGTGGTTCTACATTCCGGTATGGATCCTCGCGACCATTCCTCCTGCCGTGTCGCTCTTGTGTATCAGCGGAATGATCACGAGCACGATGGGGATTGGCATGCAGTGGAAACACCTCAGCGCCGAAGCACGTGATCGTTTGGTCTACCTGGGCTGGCTCGTGCTCCCGGTGCTCGCGATCATTGTGAATGGCTCGGGCATTTACTTGGAGTGGCGACACGTGTTCTTCCTCGCACCTGCCATCATCATCCTCGCACTCGCGGGATACAAAGATCTCTTGGACTGGCTCGGTCACAAGAAATGGATGCGCACGACGATCATCACCGTCCTCACGCTGCAGATTGCAGCGACGGGATTCTGGATGATCCGCAATCACCCGCATGAGTTCATGTACTACAGCATCCCGGTAAAGATTGCTGTTCCCCTCTTCCTCCCCGACTATTGGGCACTCTCCTATCGCTCTGCTGCCGAACGCGTGATGGAGCTCACTCCCTCAAAGATCACGACGGTGTACAGTGACGAGAACGTCGCTTTCCAAAACTTGTACGCCATCTTCCCCGAGTCTCTCTCTCGCATGATGCGCGTGCCCACGCCCGAAGAAGCTGCTTTGATCATGACGAGAGATCCCAACATTGCGAAGAATTGGAAGCCACTGTCGCTCATCCAAGTAGATGGATTCACCATCAACGGTGTCTACAAAGGAGGGGCGTATCCCCAATATTAATACAGTATTATCGCTTCCACTCGGTCATTTTGCCCATCTCTCGTTCGATGGGATCTGCTTTGCGCATGCGTTTGATGTGCACGGGAGGGACAATGGGAAAGTGCCGCGTGTCATCTAACGCTGCCCCAATGTCCCACAAATCTTCTTCGCTCGTCATCCACTCTTGATCATCAAAACGTGAGAGATCGAAGGGCACCGAATAGGCACGCAGTGTCTTGGTGCCATCATCCAAAAAATATTCATGGAAGTACGAGAGCGCGAGCTCGCGCGGAGTTTTGTAAATCGGCTCGCGATAGCGCAGGACTCCGTGATTCGTTTTGCTCATGGCTCCCCAGAATCCTTTGTCTTTGAAAAGAGTAACGACATGATCTTTGTCGTTCGCTGCTGACTGTAAATCCATGAGGAGGGGATCTTGGCCATGCACGCGCAGTGCAGCAGCAGCAAGAAGCGCACCTTCTATGCAGTGTGCATTGTTTTCGCGCAGGACTCTCCTCGGAGACTTAAGTGTGTCCCCGTTTGGTTCGAAGTTTGCAGGAATGCCATTGAGGTAATCCTGAATGTGCGCAGGTGTCTTGAGTCTGCGCAGGATTGCCAGTTCTTCTCGGGTGAAGCCAAACATGCTCGTCAGTATAAAGGAAATGCCGTATATTTTCCCCCAACCCCTAACCCTTCCCCCTTTCTATGAAAAAGAAACTGCTCTACTGGATCCCGAATGTCCTCCTCGTTTTTGTGATGGTCGCTTCGGGCATCATGTACTTCGCACAGCCAGAGATGGCAGCAAAGGCATTTACCGATCTTGGGTACCCTGTGTACAGCATGTACTTTAACGCTGTTGCCAAGATCCTTGGTGGTATCGCCATCTTCGCTCCGGTCCCACGCTGGGTGAAGGACTTCGCCTACGCCGGTTACTTGTACATCATCTTGCTCGCAACGCAGGCTGTGTTCATGACCATGCCAACGACGAACGCCGCTCCCATGTTCATCTTCGTGGTTCTCTGGATCTTCGCCTACTGGGGCTTCCGCCAGAAGAACGCGTAATTGAGACCTCTCCCCTAACCCCTCTCCTGCGAGGAGAGGGGTTTTTTGTTTTGTTAGGCCTCACCCCAACCCCTCTCCTAGCTCATACTCGACATATAGAGTTTTCGGTTACATTGAATGACCGGATACAAGGAGAGGGGCTTTTTGAAAATTGGTGCGGAGCCCGCAAAATGGCGGGGGGTGAAGGGGCGAGTGGGTTGGCGAATCATTTTGCGGTGACTTTTCTTTGGTTACTTTCTTTGTGTGGCAGACAAAGAAAGTGACAACCTCTAGCAGCAACCGACAAGCTAATAGATAAGCCGAGGAAGCAAAACGGGAGGAATGGCAAAACGAGTTGTTACCTTTTGTCGGCCCACTCGTAATAGAGTGTGTAGGAACCCTACCCGTCTCTCTTCCATGGACGCAGCAGAACTCGCGCACGTACAAGCGTGTCAGCGCGGAGAACTTGATCACTTCGACGCTCTGTATACCCAGCACGTAGACGCACTCTATCGCTACCTCAGCCGACGAGTCTTCGATCGCCAAACGGCCGAAGACCTCACGAGCATTACGTTCATGAAAGCACTCGAAGGCATCCGATCTTTTACGCCTCACAAGCAAGAGCTCCGCGCCTGGCTCTACCGCATTGCGCGCAACTCCATGATTGATCACTTCCGTAAGGAACGCCCGACCATGGACATCGAATCTGCATGGGATCTCCCAAGCGACGACGTCGCATCCCTTGCCGCAGAACGATCGGTGGATGTCGCTCGACTCCACAAGGCCATGCAAAAGCTCAATGCCAGTGAACGCGAGATTGTGATGCTGCGCATCTGGGAAGGTCTCTCGTATAGAGAGATCGCCGAGATGACGGGCAAGACCGAAGCGAATTCTAAAGTGATTTTCTCCCGCGCAGTCAAAGACCTGCGCACACAATTCCCTGGAGCACTCGCGCTCCTCATCTTCCTCTCTCTCAAGCTATGAATCCTTCTATCCAAACCTTCCTTGGCGAACTGTACGAGATTGATCCTGCCTTGCGGGAACATGAACAGGAGCTGAT
>CAYRXE010000009.1:0-1298 GCA_964428205.1 uncultured Candidatus Peribacteria bacterium
AAGGAAGGCGTGAGTGTGCAGCGCGAAAGCCGCACGCTTGCGACCATCACGTTCCAAAACTACTTCCGTATCTTCAAAAAGCTCTCCGGTATGACGGGTACCGCCAAGACCGAAGAAGAAGAGTTCGAGTCCATCTACCGTATTCGCACGATCGTCGTCCCGACGCACCGTTCCATGATTCGTAACGACAGAGCCGATGCCGTGTACCGCACGGCCGAAGCCAAGTACCGCGCTGTCGCGCGCATTGCCAAAGAAAAGTACGCCAAGGGACAGCCGGTGCTCATTGGTACCACGAGCATCGAGAAATCCGAGGTCATGGGTATCCTCCTTGAGGAAGCCAAGATCCCCCACCAGATCCTTAACGCGAAGCAGCACGAAAAAGAAGCAGAGATCATCGCCAATGCAGGTCAAAAAGGAACCGTGACCATCGCTACCAACATGGCGGGTCGTGGTACCGACATTAAACTCGGTGATGGCGTGCAGGAACTCGGCGGTCTCGTGATCCTTGGTACAGAACGCCACGAAGCTCGCCGCATCGATAACCAGCTCCGTGGTCGTGCTGGACGTCAGGGTGACCCGGGAGAAAGTCAGTTCTTCGTTTCCATGGAAGACGACCTCATGCGCATGTTCGGTGGAGATCGCCTTAAGGCCATGATGGAACGTTTGAATGTTCCAGTAGATGAGCCGCTCGAAAACGGCATCGTGTCTCGCAGCATCGAGAGCGCACAGAAGAAGGTGGAAGGACACAACTTCGACATTCGCCGTCACGTGCTCCAGTACGACGACGTGATGAACAAGCAGCGCACGATCATCTACAAGCGCCGCCAAAAAGTGCTCGAGAAAATTGCCGAAGCAGCTAACCAGACCGAAGAAGCGGCTAGTAATCCTTGGCCTCTGCATGAGGAAATCCTGCAATCTATCCAAAACGATGTGGCTGCACTCGTGGCACTCCATACATCCGAAGACGACAGTGAGTTATGGAACCTCAACGAGATTGCCGAGGGCATGAGCGCCATGCACTTTGACTTCGCGAATCAAATTTCGAAGGAGCATCTCGCCAAAGTCACAGACCGCGACGAACTCACCGCAAAACTCCAGGAGCTTGCGAAGAAATTCTACGAAGAGAAGTGCAAAGTCTACGATGCCGACTCCGTTGCTCGTGCCGAGAGCATCATCACGCTCCGCGCGATCGACGCACACTGGATGGACCACATCGATGATATGTCGCACTTGCGCGAGCAGGTGGCATTCTCCGGTTTGGCGCAGAGGGATCCCGTTATTGAGTACCAAGATCAAGG
>CAYRXE010000009.1:1398-3882 GCA_964428205.1 uncultured Candidatus Peribacteria bacterium
AAGTACAAGAAGTGTCACGGCTCTAACGAATAAGGAGCTTAAGAAACGAGGAGATGAAGAAATGAGGACTCTTTTCCTCACTTCCTTAATTCATCATTTCCGCATGATAGAATGCCTAACCCATGTTCCCTGCTACGCACATTCTCGGCCACAAAGAACAGCAGCACGATCTCCTTCGAGACGTGGAAGCAGGCAACATTGCGCATGCGTATCTCTTCACCGGTCCATCGCACGTGGGCAAGTTCACGGTCGCCAAATGGTTTGCGTCCATGCTTTTGCTCGACGGCGTTCCGCACGATCAATTAGATCATGTGAGTGCCGAGATCGAACGATTGTTGCATCCAGATATTCTTGTACTCGATCAGCTGTGGATGGAAGAAGTTAATGAAGATCTTGAGCATATTGCCGAGTTCACGAATATTTCTCAGGAGCACCGTAAAAAGTCCAAAGCCAAGACCGACACCATCAGTATCGACGACATTCGTGCGCTCCAGGCTCGCTTGCACGATGTGCCGCGCAATACCTACCGCTGTTGTCTCATTCGTTCCGTGGAACGTATGCAAGAAGAAGCTGTGAATGCACTCCTTAAAATCATCGAAGAACCGCCAGCGGGACTCATATTCTTACTTACCGCACATTCCGAGGATGCCGTCCCCCCTACCCTCCTCTCTCGCTCGAGGCGCATGGCCTTCAGCAGGCTCAGCCGCAAAGATTTATACCCGCTTGTTGCCGAGACATCCGCAGATGAGCAGCAGTTCCTCCTCCATCTTTCTCAAGGCGCACCGGGCATCATCGAAAAATTGAAGAATGATCCCGAGGCACTTCGTCAGGAGCAGACGCTCTCGAGTAAGGCGCTCACCTTTTGGAATGAGCAGTCACTCACGGGCCGCATGTCATCACTTTCTGTCCTCCACGAACGCGGTGGAGAGGCGGATCGTTTCTTGCTCCATCTTTGCTTGAGCCTTCGACAACTCCCGCGCGGTAAGCAGTTGCAGTCCATGCGACCGCTCCGAGACCTTCTTCGTGGCTTGGAGACCAACGTCTCAAGACCCTTGCTGTGTCATAAATTTGCGGTGAACCTGTAATTCGGTGTGCTAGAGTGGCCTGCATGCCCCTGAGGAAGTCGCTCCACGTCACCGTTATTGCCGTATTCCTCGGAGCTATTTTCGTGGCGATTTTGTGGCAGGGTGCACCTGGGTATCGATTGCAGGGAAATCTTTGTTTTAATATCGATAATGGAGATGGCGGTGCTGCACTCGCGAAGTGCTGCAAAGACAATCCGGGTGATGGAGGTTGTAAGGGATTTCAAACGGGTGGAGATAATGGGTCAGGGCCGGCCCCAGCGCCCGCACCCGCACCTGCCCCAGGAGGGTCGGCTTCTTCCTGTTCTCAAACAGATCTCAGCTGCAGCTGCCCGCCGATTATTTGGTGTCTTTGGGGAGGCCCTATTTGCGGCCCGAATGGCACCTGGACGTGTCCCAATTGCCCCCCCAATGCTTCTTGTGGGCCAAATACATCCAGTGCCTCCAATGATCTTTCCAGTTCGTCATCTTCTACCGTCGCAGGCCCCGCGCCAGCGCCTGCCCCTGCTCCAGCACCCTCGGGCAGCAGTGTGTCGAGCGCTGCAAGTAGCGCAGGTTCCTCGGGAGGCGCTTCCAGCTCCTCAAGTTCCACGAATAACTTTTTCAGTTCAGGAGGAAGTTCGTCCAGTAGTAGCACGAACCCCGGGCCCGCTCCCGTTCCACCACAGTGTCCACGCACCGGATTCTGCGATGAAATTTGTACAGGGTCCTTCCCCAATGCAATGCAGTTTACGGTGCCGACCACACAAGGTCAGTGCTCTGCCGATGA
Source organism: uncultured Candidatus Peribacteria bacterium (assembly GCA_964428205.1). Taxonomy (GTDB): domain Bacteria; phylum Patescibacteriota; class Gracilibacteria; order Peribacterales; family Peribacteraceae; genus CAYRXE01. Next base: position 3,250 of record CAYRXE010000009.1, read on the forward strand.
ATGTCAGCCCATTGGAGGAAGCTACATGAATCCCGTCATTATGACTCCCGACGCATCGCTCTGGGATGGCGTCGCATCTTGTGTATTCTCTGCAGAAATCACTCCACCCACCTGCGTACCGCCTGGGACCGTTGGAGATAAGTGGGTGTTGAAGATCTACGAAGATCCGCAGGATCCCGAAAACTTCCATGGCTTCTACTACTCTGATTTATCCCTCCAAGGGATTGGCCACTTCCGTGGGCGTTCTCCATGGAGGTGTGATGCTGCCAACCTCATGAGTGGAGGCAGTACCACGGAGTACCCTGCCGAACCGGTCTGTTCCTTTAACCAAGTTGGTGCATTTGATATTGGTGTCGCAGCATACGACAACTGGTGCTTGAGTTCTTCCAGCACATCGTCCAGTTCGAGCACGACTTCATCCAATCAATCCTCCATCGGCGCATCTAGCGCAGCTTCATCGACTGCCAATAGCGGCGCTTCCTCCAGTCGGTCGTCTTCCTCCTCGTCCATTACAACGTCTTCTTGTGATCCTCTCATCTGTTTCTTGGGAGGTACGGCAAACTGCCTTGCTCAAGGATTTACCACCTGTTCGATCAACCCGCTCAACTCTCCGCTGTGTCACTCGTGTTCCGG
>CAYRXE010000009.1:3982-13108 GCA_964428205.1 uncultured Candidatus Peribacteria bacterium
AATCTCACACCAGGTCATCAGTCGGCTTCGTACGAACTTCCGTTGCTCCCCGTGCGTTTATCTTCGGATACCTCTGCCGATCTCACGCGCCTTTCTACGTCTCGTGCTCCGGTAGCTCAAACAGGTCCCGAGGCACTCTTGGCAATCGCCATGGGAGCAGGTTTTGGTTGGAGTGTTATGCGTAAGCGAAAAACAAGTTCCAAGTAGCCAGGTAAGGCTTTCTTTTGCAGTGGAACCTTGAACTTGGTACTTGGCACCCCTTCAAATGGGCGCTAATCTAGCTTGCGCCTCAAATTACCCGTGCTGTATCTCTTTGTACTCGTCGGCTCACTTTTTGGCATTTGTGCACTCTTCGGTGCGCGCATGCTCCTTCGCACACGCGCCGTGCGCCGTTTTGTGCGCGGCGTAAAGCAACGGTTTGATGATGTTGAAGGTCGTGGAGTGGTTCTTGTCGAAGAGACGGTCCTCGAAAAGCCACGCAAGAGTCCTCGTGCATCCGCCATCGAGTTGCAACAGGTGCGTTCGCTCGCACGCATGGCAGAAAAAGCTCTGCTCCAGGAGAAGTACGAAGAAGCCGAGCGTCTCTTTATTCAGGCACTCACTATTCAACCAAGCGCCTTGGACATCCAAGCGCAACTTGCAAAGCTCTACCTCACCACAGAGCGCGAAACCAAAGCAGAGGCTCTGTACCGCGAACTCATTGGCAAGCGTGATGATGTCACCTTTTACAGCAATCTCGGTCTTGCTTACTACAGGCAGGGCAAATTTGTAGATGCTTGCCAGGCATACCAAGAAGCACTTAACCGCGATCCGCAAACACCCGAGCGCAGTGCCGCGTTGGGTCGTGCGTGTATTGCTGCTCAGAGATTCGAAGAGGCCGCTCCCCTGCTCGAAAAAGCAACGCAGCGCCTCGCCCGCGATACCGCATTACTCTCTCTTCTTGCTGACTGTTACTTGCAGCTTGGCATGAAGGATAAAGCTGAGGACGCCTACCGGCGCATCAACAAGATCGAGCCCTATAACGAGGAGGTAAAATCGAAGTTGGTATCCTTGGCTCAAGCTTAGGAACCTCTGTATTCCTCGTCTACCGCATGGCAAAGGTGACCTTCATCATAGGCAGTCAGACAAAGACCGTCGAAGCACCCGACGGCCAGACGCTGTTGCAGATCGCGCTCGATGCAGGCATCCCTGTGGAACATGCCTGCGGAGGCAACGGGTTTTGCACGACGTGCATGTGCACGGTGAAGGAAGGGATGGATGCGTTGAATGCTCGTAATGATCGCGAAGAGAACATGGGCATCACCAATGATCCTTATCGTTTGAGTTGCCAAGCACGTGCGAGTGGAGAGGTCACCGTCGAACTCAGCGAATGAGTCCCCTACTTTCTGTTCACGGCATCACCATCTCTGTCGAAGATACGGAGGTTGTTCACGGTCTCGATCTCACCATCAATCCTGGCGAGATTCACGCGATCATGGGTCCCAATGGCTCCGGTAAATCGACGCTCGTGAATACCCTTATGGGTCATCCAAAGTATCAAGTTCTGGGCGGATCCGTGCAGTTTAAGACCCAAGATCTTCTGGCCTTGGAGCCGGCAGACCGCGCCAAGGCGGGGCTCTTCCTTGCATTCCAGTATCCCAAAGAAATTGCAGGAGTGTCTCTCCGTAGCTTCCTCTTTGCAGCCTATAAGTCTCAGATGACAGCGAGGGATCCGAACCTCAAAAGTATTTCGCCCGTGAAGTTCCAGAAACTTCTCGAAGAGCACATGGCGAAACTCGGGATGGACCCGGCGTTTGCCGAGCGCTCTCTTAATCAGGGATTCAGTGGAGGAGAAAAGAAGAAAGCCGAAGTTCTCCAGATGTCGGTGCTCTCCCCTTCTCTCGCACTGCTCGACGAAACAGATTCCGGCTTGGACATCGATGCGCTCAAAGTCGTTGCCGAAGGCGTGAATCGTCTTCGCTCTCCAGAGTTCAGCGCCATCATCGTCACGCACTACGCTCGCTTGCTCGAGTACATCACCCCGGACTTCGTGCATGTGATGATCAAAGGAAAAATTGTGGATAGTGGCGGTAAGGAACTGGCACAGAAGCTCGAAAAAGAGGGGTATGTGCCGTATGGCATCAAAGAATAAGGTTGCGGGTGAGCGCTCAGAGGGCAACATCTTTTGTTGTTACCTTTCGGTTCTTCGTGCGTAATACATGGTAACAAGACCTATAATCTCCTCATTCCCCCTTCTCGTATGACCGATTCCAAAATTATTTCTACCGCTCTCATCGCTGCCGTGGTGGTGGGTGGAGGTTTCTACGTCTACGGCAAAAAGATCGACAAGCGCACACAAGCTCCTGCCAGTATTACCGTAACTGGTGATGCGAAAGTGTCTGCCATGCCCGACATTGGTATGTTGAGCTTTGGTGTGACCACCGGTCGCATGCCAACAGCGAAGGCTGCTCTCGATTCGCTCAGCACACGCATGAATGCCATTTTGGCTGCGGTGAAGAATGCCGGAATCCCCGAGAAGGACATTACAACCGAGCAGTTCTACATGAACCCTGCGTACGACTGGTCCGATGGTCGTCAGACGCTCCGTGGATACGAAGCAACACAGTCTCTCCGCGTAAAAGTTCGCGACCTCGATAAGGTTGGCGACATTCTCTCTGTTGCAACAGCCGCTGGTGCAAACCAAGCCGGTAACGTCGACTTCACGATCGATAACCCAGATGCCGTTCGCGCTCAGGCTCGTGGCGAAGCCATTGCTGATGCAAAGGCGAAGGCAAAGGTGCTCGCAGATCAGTTGGGCCTAAGCCTCGGCCGAGTGCTCAGCTTTAGCGAAGGCGGTGGCTACTACCCACCGGTCATGTATGCCCGCGATGCCATGAGCATGGGCGGTGCAGAAAATCAGGCAAAAGTAGACATCCCTGTGGGTGAACAGGATGTGAATATGCAGGTCAGCATTACGTACGAACTTGAGTAATCATCAAAATTGAAAGGCGCTCCTGGCAACAGGGGCGCTTTTTTAGACCACTGCGCGGCTCGCCATGATGATCAGCCAAATACCAAAGGCATTCACGACGTAACAGAAGAGCACGAATTTACGGGGCTGTACGTCGTGCGAAGCAGAGAGCATCGACACGCCAAGTTCATCGGGTAATGGTGATGCAATCACGAGTCCAGCTACAGAAAGGAGGATGTACTCGCGCAGTGTTTGCGAGATGGATTCATGATGCAGTTTTGAGCGCAGCCATCTTCCTGCCTTGCTGTCGCGTAATTTCTGGATCTCATCTTCCACCGAGAATCTGAGGAATGTGAACAGGAAAGCATCTGCAAAGAGTGCACCCATGGCTGCAACCGGCACGGCAACGAGTGGATCGACATACGGTGCCATCTCAATGAGAGCGGCCAAGCCGAATGCTGCGGTAAAACTGATGCTCATGAAGAACCCGGCAACGAACAGAGACATGATGTCGCCGTTGCCACGCAGGTGATCGAGCCAGTCGAAGTACCCAAGTTTGAGTAACATGAATGCGACGACGAATGTCGCACAGATGAATATGAGTTTTGGGTATTCTCGATGCATCAAGACAGTATAGCAGATTTTGGCTTCCCTGTCAGCCGTTCTGAGAGGTTAAAGAACGGGCTTTTCATCAGTACATTCAGTAAATCATGGGTCTTTCTTAGGAGTTCCTTGAGAAGGGACTCTTACTTTTTTGAGAAGTTAACGAAAATAATTCTATGCGTGAATATAACTTCTATGTGTACATCGCCCGATGTGCAGATGCTTCGTTTTACACAGGCATTACTAATAATACTCAGCGGAGAATTGCTGAACACAATGAAGGGTTGGATCCAAAAGGCTATACATTTCATAGGAGGCCAGTGGAGCTTTTGTATGCTGCTCGTTTTGAAAATATCTGGGATGCAATTCATTGGGAGAAAATTGTGAAGAGATGGAGTAGGGCTAAGAAAGAGGCGTTGATTGCTGGAGATTGGGAAAAACTCCCTGAGCTTTCTCTCGGCACAGCGGCGAGATTTGTTAGATCGCTCGTTGCCATGGTTCGACGGACTCACCATGACAACTTCGCTCGTTCATTGCGAGCATGTCACCCTGAGTCCGTCGAAGGGCAACATGTGAGCAGAAAGCCTAGTATGTTCAGGATGACAGGCGCAGCCGCGAACCATCAGACGGGCTCATCATGACAATTTAAGGCTTTAATTTGTCGCCCTGAGCTCGTCGAAGGGCGACAAATTAGCTATCCTGCTCGTCCATGTCCGAGCCCATCTTCTCCACCCTTTCGCGCACGACGTTCGACACGCCGAGCCCATCGCCGTATGCCGATGGACTCAAAAAGGGACTGAGCGAAGAGCTTGTTCGGAGGATCAGCGCCGATAAGAACGAACCTGAGTGGATGCTCCAGCACCGCCTGGACTCCCTGAAGATCTTTTACGAAAAAGAATTGCCCACGTGGGGTGCAGATTTATCCCCTCTCGACCTCGACGACATCATTTACTACGCACAGTCTGGTGCCGAGAATTCGAAGACCTGGGACGAAGTGCCTGCGGAGATCCGCAAAGTCTACGATCGCCTGGGAATCCCCGAAGCAGAACGCAAAGTACTTGCCGGTGTAGGTGCGCAGTACGAGAGCGACATGATTTACCACAACCTCAAAAAGGAATGGGAGGACTTAGGTGTCGTGTTCCTCGATATGGACGATGCCGTGCATCAGTATCCTGAGCTTGTTCAGAAATATTTCATGAAGTGCGTTCCATCATCGGATCATAAGTTCGCAGCGCTGCACGGAGCAGTGTGGAGTGGTGGCACATTCCTCTATGTGCCAAAGGGCGTGAAAGTCAGAGATCCACTACAGGCGTACTTCCGCATGAATGCGCGCAATATGGGCCAATTTGAACACACGCTGATTATCGTGGAACCAGGAGCAGACGTGCATTACATAGAGGGCTGCAGTGCCCCTAAATACGGCTCGCACGCTCTCCATGCGGGTTGTGTGGAGATATTCGTGCAATCCGGAGCAAAGGCTCGCTACAGCTCCGTAGAGAACTGGAGCCGCGACACCTACAACCTCAATACCAAGCGCGCGATTGTGCAGAAAGACGGTGTGATCGAGTGGATCGGCGGCAACATGGGCAGCGGAGTCACCATGCTCTACCCGTGTTCCGTTCTTGTAGGTGAAGGCGCACGTTGCGATCACCTGGCGATTGCATTCGCAAATAAAGATCAGTGGCAAGACACCGGTGCAAAGGTGCTCCACCTCGCTCCGCACACATCGAGCAAGGTCGTGAGCAAGTCCATCAGCAAGGCAGGAGGCACGGCGGTGTATCGCGGACTCCTTAAAATTGCTCCCAACGCACACGACTGCACGGCGAATGTGGAGTGCGATGCGTTACTTCTCGATGAGATCAGTCGCACCGACACCATCCCCGATATTCAAGTTCGCAATAACGATGTGACCATCGCCCATGAGGCGACGGTGGGTAAGCTTTCGGAAGAAGATCTCTTCTACCTCTGCAGTCGTGGAATAGACGAAGACAACGCACGAGCCATGATCGTTAACGGCTTCATAGAGCCAATCGTGAGGCATCTCCCCTTGGAATACGCCGTCGAAATGAACCGCCTGATTGAATTAGAAATGGAGGGATCAGTGGGTTGAGTTCTCGGCTTTATACAAAAACTCATCATGCTCGATTTGCTGTGCCTGACGAAGAGCAATGTCGTTCTTTGCCCAGTAGTGCATGCGACTTCCTTCGTCTTCGAAGTAGATCTGTGCTGCGCGCTCAGCATCATCAACCTTGTTTTGTCCGAACAGCGTGATGATCTTCAAATAGTAATCCCCCATTTCTCGGGCCCATGTGACAAAATCCGTTTCGTGGCTAGGAGTGAGACGAGTTCCGCGGAACATGCGTACACGACTGTGCAGCTCACGTTCTGTTTCCATATTCACCATGCCTGTTGCATGAAGAGAACCAATGATCGCACCCAAAGGCTTCTTGTCGCGGATCATCCTAAATAACTCAACCAGCTTTGTGCGATTGCGGTTACAGGAATTAAAAACCGAAAGTCCGGCTTGAGGTTCCTCGCGTTCGAGCCTATCCAAAAGAGGCAGGTACTCGGCTAAAAGGCGCTGTCTACCCATGCAAAGGAAAGCTTACAACAGCATCCCCTTTCGATCTATACTGATGTTCCTGCATGAATCCGCTTTCTTCTAAAGAGGCACTGCAGATCGCGAGAGGATTTGAGGAATGCAACATCAAAAGTACGGCGCATCTTTTTGCCGTTCTCCACGAACTTGAATATGAGCATGCGGCACGGCTCTACAAGATTTTCCACAACCTCAGCGTGCATCAGGTTGCGACACAGCTGAGCATGATGGCGTATGGCGAGGAGATTCGGCCGAAAAGGGCTCAGTGAGCTTTTCGAGCGTCTTCCGCAGCAAACATCTCATCCAAGTCTCCTTCTACTGGTCCAGCGACCACAGGAGCTGATTGGAGTAGAGCTTTAAAGTCTGGAGCACGTAAGCCTTCGAGTGCAGCTTTGTTCGTGTACCAATATGTGAGCGTATTGCGCATGTGTGCGCGGGTCACCGCAGGGTTGGAATCATTCTTGGAGGCAACACTTACAGCCATACCCTTAAATTTGGTCATGTCGTTTTGTGCGTCGTGAAGAATGTGAGCAATCGATACCTTGTGCATAGGAGCGCTCTCTCCTGCTTTTATCCTTGCATCGCGCTTTGTTACTTTGACACTCTGATCCATCATTTTGTCCACCTTTTCTTTTAAGAGGGCCTGCTGCTCACCAAGATATTCCAAGCGCCTTCTCATTGTTTCTAAACGAGTGACGATGGCGCGTCCTCTCTCGGACTCTTCGCCTGTTTCCTGCAGGCTCCTGCGTGCAGACTGCTGGTCGCGCTTCAATTGTGTTATTTCTTCTTCATTCGCACCCATGCGCCTACCAAGCTCTTCGCTGTATTGATGATACTGAGTGGCGAGCTCGTTCATTTTGTGGAGCACGGGCAGTCCTTCCTGCCAGATACCCAGGTTGTCGCTTCCTTCCAAAGGAAGTTTGAGATCAATCGTCTTCCCCGGATTTTTTTGGGTGGGATAGGCATTGGGCATCGTTAACACCGCATCGATGCGATTGTTGGGAGTCATCGCGCTTGCCACATTCTTGTTGCTCGGAGGGTTGGCATCATATGCAGGGGGGAGCTTGAGGGAATGCTTAGCATCCAACGCATAGATTTTCGTTGGCGCCTCAGGAGCTTCGTGCTGAGCCTCAGTCTGATCCGTCATAAAGAGCCCTCTTAGCTTTGCCCAGACGCCTTTGGAGCGCTGCTGAACTGCAGCTTTTTCTGGGCTCACTTGCACAATTTCTTGAGGGCTAAATGCCTCATTTCGAGCATGGTTCATATATTTGTGTGAGAAATTCTATTGATATTATATCCCAAATTACTATAATTGGCAACTATGCTCTTTCTGCATACAGAAGGCATTTCTGATGGCGAAAAACAGCAGCAGTTCACTCAATTAGAGGGAGAAATGTCTGCTGGCCCGGTTACCGATGATCATGCCAGACGCATGCTCTCGCTCATTCGTGAGTTGCCACCAGAAACCGCAACGGACGTCTTAAGTGATATTTTCTTGGCTGGAGTAGATACAGCAGCGACACACTTGGAAGAAGATCCCCTCCCAGAGGTCCCCGATAGCGTCGTCTCTTTCTTTCGACTCGCGCTAGGTTTTTGTTTGGAAGGCAGTCGCGCAGCAGAAGCTCGCGAATCAATCAGCCCCTCTGCGTGAGCACACCACAAACGGTGTACGCCACAGAACCCACAAATCCATAAACATCGACCACTCTTCTATGTAGCTCAGGTCGAGCTTCACTTCTTCTTCGAAGTTCAAGTCCGACCTACCCGAAACTTGTGCGAGCCCGGTGAGACCTGGTTTGACGGCGAAGACTCTCCTCTCCTCCTGCTTATAGCGTTCCACCTCCTGCGGCAGGTGTGGGCGTGGTCCCACGAGCGACAAATCACCCTTTAATACATTCCAGAGCTGCGGCAGCTCATCCAGCGAGAAACGGCGTAGGAACCGGCCAAATGGCGTTACACGGGGGTCATTACGCACTTTAAAGAGAGGGCCATCTTGGCGGTGGTTCATCCCAGCGAGCTGTTGCTTCATCTGATCGGCATTGCGCACCATCGAACGGAACTTCCAGAGTGAGATCAGCCTGCGTCCTTCTTGCCCGACACGCGTAGAGCGATAAAAAATCGGACGACCTTGCAAGAAGAAGCAGAACGAACCAAGGACAATCAACAGCGGAGCAAGAATGATCAATGCGCAAAGACTCACGACAATATCGAAGACTCTTTTCCACACTCTCCCCCATCCATCGAGCGGTGTTGGTTCAAAACGAATCATCGGCATCATGCCGAGACGTTCCATCTTCAATTGATGTGGAACATCGGCGAGAACCGGCGGCAAAAATGCGTACCCCACGTGATGACTGCGACAGTAGTTGATGAGCGCGAGTGTCTCGTCACTGTCGGGATTGGGATCGGTCTGCAGAACAAGATCCACCGTCGAATTCTTCGTGAGGTTCTTGAGACTATCCATGTGTGCGAGGTGCCCTAAATACGCATAATGCAGATCTAGTAACAGCGTTTCTTTGGCTTGTGGACTTGGTTCCTGTGACCCTACCGATACCACCAAAATCTTGCCGATGCCGCGTCGTAAGAGCGCACGTTCGAGGGTAATCAGCGACCCGCGCATGGCACTGATGAAGAGCGTCATGAAGACCACTGCTTGCAAGAGGAGCACGCGAGAGAAGAAGAGCTCTCGCAAGATGAGCAAGAACCACGCGTTCACAATCACAAGCCACAGTCCCACTGCGAGCATGATCCTTCCCACTTGTTTCCACGCGCCTTCTCGTAAGTCCAAACTATAGAGACCAATCAACGCTGCGAGGATTACGAAGAGCGCGATACCCGGCGTCACAAATGTGCTGACGTAGTACGGGAATGCGGGGAGAGTTTGTGCGGGCTCCAAAAGCTGCACGTTGGGGATCAAGTCGATGGCGGCCTCACGTAAGCGGTAACTCAAAAACAGAGCAGCACAGACTGCGAG
>CAYRXE010000009.1:13208-26596 GCA_964428205.1 uncultured Candidatus Peribacteria bacterium
CCCTCCTTCGTGCGTACGAAGCTGCTGCCCGGGATGTCCTCTGTGAGGTACGTGCCACCGGCAATAAAAGTTCCCTCCCCTACTTTTACTCCGGGGTTCATCCCCACTTGAATACCAAAACGACAATCATCTCCAATCACCGCACCAAGTTTGTGCAAACCAGTGGGCACTTGTGCATCGCCCACCATCGAAGAAATTTCTCCTTCATCCAAGCGGAAGTTGCCGGTCATGCAGCCGCCGCCAAAAGATACATTGCGACCAACCACGCTGTCGCCGATGTACGTCATGTGTGTCCACACGTCACTCGCGAGCACGCTCGATTTAATCTCGGAGTTGAATCCAATCACACAGCGATCGCCAATGGAACTTCCACGCACGAGTGCGCCGGTACCCACGACGGCATTTTTGCCGATGTACGCAGGGCCTTTGACTGTTGCGTGCGCGAGAATTTTTGCACCAGCTTCGATGATCACCGGACCCTCGACCGATGCGAGTTTGTGCACCTTGGCCGTCTTATCGATCTTTGGCTTCTGTAAGCCATCGAGCAAGGTTCCGAGGAGTGGCAACATGTGCCACGGATACTTCACTGCCTGCCAGTTACCGGTGTAACGAACGGCGTGGTAGGTCTTGGTCTGCAATAACTTATCCATCGCGACTTCGTACGCGTCGTCCCACTGACTCTGCGTTTTTTGAAGAGTGTCCAAGAGAGCAGCACTGTCGTTGTGTACGTGCGCGACAATGTTCACGAGGTCACTTGGCTCCTGACCGGCACCAGGTTTTTCGACAATACCCGTGATGCGACTTCCTTTGAGCGTGAGGTATCCACCTGGGAAGTAGCTCTCCACTCTCTGTGCAAGAATCGCGCCGTCTACTCCCTTCTTTTTACTTTCGGTAATGAGTTCTTTGTATCCCTTCGGATCAATCACGTCGTTTCCCGACACAATCATCACGGGGCCTTTTCCAATTTTTGGCAGCGCGCTCAAGAGAGCCCCGCGCATACCGAGCGACAAGTCCTGCTGCTCAATCAGCTTCAACTTGGGGAAGAGTTTCTTTGCAGGAGCCAGGTTATGAGCACCGCCCACCATGACGATCTCCTTCACTCCCCCTTTTTGCAGGCGCTCCACTTGGTGCTCGAGCAGGCTTTTGCCCAAAATAGGGAACAGCGTTTTTTCCTTGAGCGGCCAAAACCGCTTGGACTGCCCGGCGAGGAGGAGAAGAGCCTTCATCTCGCTTAGGATAGAGCCTTTTCCCCTTCGTTTACAGAGCCTGTAGACTGCTTTTGCAACCTTTAGCCGAGGTGGCGAAATGGCAGACGCACCAGCCTTAGGAGCTGGCGGGGGCAACCCCATGGAGGTTCAAGTCCTCTCCTCGGCACCACCATAGACCCCACTTGAAGAAAAGGCCGTTTTTTGCTAGAATAAGGAGATTTATGGCTGATCAAACACAAACATCACAAGCTTCGACAAAGGCTTCGTTCCCTCCCCTTCCGCCTGTGTTCCAGGGGGATGATTTGTATGACCAGATCATGGGAGAGATTGAGCCGGAGTTGGTGTCGAGCGTCTACGACACGCTGGAAGAAAAATACAAAAATGAGACTCCGGATGAGAAGTCTGCTCGTCAGGCACGCTACGACAAAGCTTTCACAGAGTATGAACGCCGCTTTTCGTTATACACCAGCGAATGGAATGGAAAGCTCCGTACATTCCAAAGCGGAGTGATCCATGCCTTGGAAGCCGATGATCGCGATGAGGACAGTGCACTCATGACTCAACTCGAAACTGCCCTCGCTGCCGCATGAGCATCTTCCGCAACATCCCTCACTGGCGTTCTGCACGGTACTCGCCTTCCGAGAATCGTCTGATCTTTGATGCTGAAACCGGTGATGCGAGCAGACGTCACGAGGTGGCTATTGATGAATCTGAGAAGCACGAGAGCCACGAGAAGGTAAGAGATCAGATGAACAAGTTCCGTGCCGCTAACAAAGAATTTCAGGAGAAGGCTAAGGCTTCTTTGGATCTTGCGGTGAAGACACATGAGGGTGTTTTGAATCAAAAATTGAATGCGCAAATGGGCTTATTTATGAGCACAGAGCAGTTCACAAAAGCCGATCCCGATAAAAAGCAGGATCTCATCAAGACTCGGTCTGCGAGCCTCGCTCGAGACATGGCTGCACGTTTTAATCAGCGCAGCCTGGGTCAGGATTTGCTTGCAACAGTGATCGTCGATGCAGACGGTGTTTCGAATATAAAGCTTGAGCTCAAGCCGCAGACGCCTGTTGAGCAAAAAACGGACAAGCCCGCAGACGCATCAAAAGATGCTGGCGCAGAGAAGAAGACAGATGAGAAAAAGCCAGACGGCAAGAAAGAGGAACCCCCTAAGCCAAAAGAAGGCGAAGCAAAGGGCGCTCCAGATCAGAAGCTTCTCGATGACACTCGCGCAAAGCTTCTTCCAAATACGAAGCGTGCACTTGAGACACTCACCGTCCAAGATCAGACCGTTGCGTTGCGCGCACTCGCAGCAATGCCCAAAGATCAGGCAAAAATTGAGCAGTTCCTTGCCGATCCAGTCAACGCAGCACAGGTGAAGACCATTCTTGGTAACGCGGGAATGATCGCGGGCATGAGCGTCGACGCACTGCTTCCTATGGTCAGAGGAAAAAATAAGCCAACTCCACAGGACCAGGAAAACGCAGCTCTTCTTAAGAGATTTGCGACGACCATCATGCACGCAAAGCAGGGGCCTATTACCTCACCAGAGAGCATTAGCGATCGTCCTGAGCCAAAGACCGAAGAAGAGCGCCTCAACCGCGCCATTGATGACGGTCTCGCAGCACTGAAAGATCCAAACCTTTCTGGCACTCAGAAGCTGGCTGCAGGTCTTGCTGCATTAGGCGCCTTTATGCAGTTGATCAAGTTGTCCATCAGTTCTCCGGAACTCCTGAAGGCAGCACCACAGGTTACTACCAATAAAGAAACGAAACCTAGTCCAGCAGGAAAGCCTGGAGAAACCCTCCCAGGTGACTCGAAAGAAGCACAAGCAGATAAGCCATCTCGTGTTGCATTAGAAAAGAAGGCGCACGACAAGGGTATGAACCTCTCGCAGTACTACATGGTTCGCAAGGACGAGCAGAGTACCGAGAAGGCACACACAGAAGAACTCACGGGCAAGGTCGCCAGTGCAGAAGCACAAGAAAAGACTTGGAATGCCCGCGTTACAGAGCTGGAAGCTCGCAACAAACAAAAAGGGAAAGACAAGACTCCAGAGAACGATGCCGAGCTCGCAGAGGCAAAAGGCCAGTTGGCCAAGGCAAAAGAAACAGTGAGTCAGCTTCGTGAGCAGCTCAAAGACGCAAAAGAGGCTTTGAAAGCCGTGACAGCCGACGTTGAAGCTATGGAGGCTCTTGGCAGGGAGTTGAGTGCAATGCAAGACAGGGCAAAGGATATTTTGAAGACCGCTAAGCAGTTCCTCTCGGATGCCAACGGTAAGCCGATTGCAGGCGCAGAAGATATTTTAGGAGTCTTGGAGGCCGGATTGGGTGGTCTGGTGATCAGTGAAGAAACGCTCAATATCAACATTACGCTGAATGATACGCAGATGACGATTTTGCGTAATACCTGTCGCAAGTACGGATTCACAGGTAAGAATGAGGAATTGGGTATGGATGCCTCCAGCAACGTGAAAGACATCAATGTCTTCGTAAAGATGCTGGATCAGCTCACCGATAAGATCCTCAACAATGCAGGTGTACTAAAGGAGGCACAGCCAAAGCCAGCCGAGAAGCCAAAAGAGGAAGAGAAGAAGCCAGAAGAAGGATCTGATCCCACAAAAAAGCCACAAGAGGAACCTGTGAAGAAGCCCGAAGAAGGGAAGGAGAGCCAGAAGGAAGAGAAAAAAGAACAAGAAGCGCCACAACAGCTTCTACAGCAGAAAATCTATAAGGTGATGTACAACATATCAGAGTATGGAATTGATGGCGCAGACACAAAGAACAGCATGGCAGAATTAAATACAATGAAACCCTCAGCAGAAATCTTGAAGGCGGTGCTGGATAACGCACCGCCCATGTTATCTAAAACAGATAACTGTCATTACAAGCTCGTGCATCTGAACGACGCGTTTGGTATTGCATTTGATGCTTCAGCAACACGCCAAGCTGTCCAATCCCGTGTGCAGCGATCTATTGCTCTCTTGCATACAGCTTTGTTGGATCCTCATATGTATCCGGAGGGGATTGTGCGACAGCTGAGTAACACCCTCATTGCGTTACGAGACAATGGCGAACCAGATTTGCAGAAGACATGCACAGATCTGCTCTCCGCTGCGAAGTTTAGAGACAAGCAAGGTAAAGAGCTTACGTTCTCGGTGGATCCTCAGACGCTGCATGTTGTCTTGGAAAAAAATCCTCTCGAGGTGGCAAAGGAGGACTTAGAAAGTCGTGGCATGGAATACCTTACTGCGCTGGGATTCGTCCGGACCCAAGAAGGCTCTCCGTATCTTAAGCCCAAGAATGGGCCTATCCAAGACTACCCAATCGTTGTGCTCACGGATGGCTGGAAGGTCTTCATGAGCAGCTCCGTTGGAGGACCGACAGATCCAATCTCGATCACGCCAGAGAACGCACTCGAAAGCTACTCACTTAGCTCTGAACGAAAGTCTCTTATGGAGAATCTTGCCAAGCTGAATGCGCAGTATCGTGAAACTGTGGAACAGGCAAAGCAGCGTAGGTCTCAATCTTAAGTATCACGAGTATTCCTTATTGATTGCCGCCTTCTTTTGCGCGAGCGCGGAATCTATTTCGATGTGCCGTTGTCGTGTCTTGCGTTCCAGGTCGCCCTTCCTGCGAATTGCTTCTGTTTCTAGTTGGCGCTTACCCACCGTCAGTTTCACCTGAGCATCGCCGCGTGCTTTGGATGCCTCGCGTTCCAAGTTGAGCGCCTTCATCTTTGCATCTTGCGTGATCCTCGCGCGCTCCCCTATTTGCGAAGCCGGCGTGCGCATTTCTGCCTGACGTTGATCGGTATCAATACGCATTTTGCCCTGCACTTCTTTGCTATGCACACTGGCGAGTTCCTCGCGAACCTGGCGTTCCAACTCATCCTTCTTCTGGAGCATCTCTTTTTCCATCTGCTGCTTACCCATACGTTCTTCATTTTCGGCTTGGAGCTTGGCTTTACGGGCTTCGTCCTCGGCTTCGAGGAGTAAGCGCTTACGCGTTTGCTCACGTTCACTTTCGGCCTTCTCGGCCTTTGCTTTCTCAAGCGCTGCCTCGTGCAGGCTCGTCATGTACTCCTGTTTCTTGGCATCGAAGGCTGCTTGTTCGTCGTGCTTCTCTTTTGCTTCGGCTTCGAGCGCTTCCCTCTTCTCTTTATCAGCAATCAGCTCCGCCTTACGTGCAGCTTCCCTCTTTCTCCACGCCACAGCATCCGTTTTTTTCTTGGCTTCTGCGGCATCTGTTTCTTTGACGAGCTTTTCTCCCTGCGCCTCAAAAGCTTCCTGCTCTGTTTCGCGCTTTTCGTGTGCAGCAGCAATGCGTTCTTTCTCCGCTTCGGCAAATTCCAAGCTTTTTTCGTGGAATTCCTTCATCTGCTGCTTCCTTTGTTCATCCTGTGGGTCAACAGCGGGATCGGTCATGGCTAAGAGGATACCTTACTCCACGATCTTGATCTTGAGCTCGTCCAGCTGCTTCTTTTCGGCTGTAGAAGGCGAACCAAGCATCAAGTCCTTAGCGCGTTGATCCTTAGGATAGGCAATAACCTCGCGGATGTTTGGCTCTTCGCAGAACATCATCACGATGCGGTCGAAGCCCCAGGCGATGCCACCATGTGGAGGTGCGCCGAAGCTGAATGCTTTGAGAATGTGTCCAAAACGACGCTCGGCATCTTCCTTAGAGATCTTCAGGAGATCAAAGATCAATGCCTGCAGATCCGGCTCATGAATACGCACAGAGCCTCCGCCTACTTCGCTACCATTGAGCACGATGTCGTATGCGACGGCCTTTGCATTCAATGGATCATCCTTGAGCGTGGCCTTGCTCTCATCATTTGGGCGTGTGAATGGGTGATGTACAGCGGCAATACCACCTTCGTCATCTTTTTCGAACATCGGGAAGTCTGTGACCCAGAGGTACGCAAAGACTTTTGGATCAGCAAGGTTCTGACGGCGTGCAACGTCGATACGCACAGCACCAAGAGAGTTACATGCCGTGCTCCAGGTGTCGGCCGTGAAGAATGCGATGTCTCCATCCTTTGCGCCAGCAGCGTCCATGATCTTCTTGGTCACATCAGCACCAAGTTTCTCTACAGGAACGCCTTCGTAGGCTCTGCCGGTCATTTTGATCCATGCCAAGCCCTTGGCTTTGTAGATCTTGGCGACCTCGGTGAGTTCATCAATATCTTTGCGGCTCATGCTTGCGCCACCAGGGACTACCAAGCACTTCACGACTCCCCCACCCTCGACTGCCTTCGCAAAAATTCCAAAGCCAACACCTTTGCAGAGTTCCGATACATCGGTGAACTCCAACTTGTAGCGAATGTCCGGCTTGTCGGAACCGTATTTATTCATGGCATCGGTGTACGTCATGCGTGGGAATGGCTCGCTCAAAATCTTCACGTCCGGGCGCATCTCTTTGGTGAGTCCGATGAATCCCTTCTCCGTGAAGCTCATGACGTCTTCAGCTGTGACGAATGACATCTCAACGTCGACCTGGGTAAATTCCGGCTGACGATCTCCACGCTGATCTTCGTCGCGGAAGCAGCGAGCGATTTGCATGTAGCGGTCAAAGCCTGCGACCATCGACAGCTGTTTGAGCTGCTGAGGAGACTGCGGAAGCACGTAAAAGGTGCCTGGATAGATGCGGCTTGGGACCAAATACTCGCGGGAGCCTTCTGGTGTTCCTTTAATGAGGATCGGCGTCTCGATCTCCATAAAGTCATTACTGTAGAAGTAATTGCGGATCCACTGGAGCATCTTGTGGCGCATGAGAATGTTCCTCTGCATGCGTTCACGGCGAAGATCCAAGTAGCGGTATTCCAAGCGGAGGTCCTCATGCACGTCTTTCTCCATATCAATCTCGAACGGAGGCGTCTTTGCTTCGTTGAGCACGACGATCTCGCTTACTTCGACTTCGATCTTTCCCGTGGGGTTGTCTTCGCGTTCCGCACCGGCGATGCGCTTGCGCACATTGCCAGTTACTTTCAGCACCCACTCAGGACGAACCTTCTCGGCACTGGCAAAAATATCTTTTTGCTCCGGATTGATCACCACCTGCGTCATGCCGTAACGATCGCGCAGGTCGATGAAGATAAGACCACCGTGGTCACGGCGGCGGTGCACCCAGCCACATAGTGTGACGGTGCTTCCAGAATGAGAATCGCGGAGTTCTCCGCAGGTGTGGGTCCTTAACATAGAGGAAGTATAGAGGGCGGATGGTACCAAGGCGATTGTTCCCTGAACAGGGAATGCATCATATGGATTCATAAATATGGGGCATTCGTACGAATGCCCCTAGGAATGGTCAGGAGCTTTTGCCTTCGGCCAGCGCCTCGGCTGCTTCCAGTCGCTTGAACTCTTCAAATCTGTCGTGTGACCTTTGCTTCAGCAAACCACTGCACGCTGAGCATTTGCCGAGATGCAAATGGTAATGCACTCGGTCATCGCATGTTTCGAGGCCAATTCCTTTTGTAAGGTATTCCCAGAGCACTTTTGCTTTGTTTGGGTCATTGCACCCAACCGGAGGAAAGGTCGTCTCGGACATGACAGACTCCTTTGTGACCACTCGCACCTCTATGCCTCGTAATTGAGACACAGAGGACGAAGGATCTTTGATAAAAAGATCGAGATGTAGCCTCTAATCATACCTCATGTTAGGAAGGATCGGAAAAAAGCCATATCTACGTGAGATATGGCCAAAGAGTGAAAAATGGATCGACTCATGAGTCGGTCTACGAATGGACGGGGTACGACACGGGAGCCAGGTTGTTAACAAAGCTAAACCGCGAACCTCCGCCCACAAATTTCCGGTACGCATCGAGCTGTGCTGCCGTCGGAGGCGCAGGCGGTTGGGCAGGAGTCATGCCGGCCACTTTTGGTTCTTCGCGGCCAGCATCTACTCGGCGAGCCTGAACAGTTGCATCGTTCATGTGCATGATCCTTTTCTCACTCGTACATCTACACCCCTACAGAGGGGCGCGGCAGCCGGAGTGAACGGTGCCAACCCTCGACCAGAGAACTCTGATTCGAGATGTAGATGACGAATGAGTCGATGCTGACAAAGACCACAAAAAAACGCCTTCTAGCTAGGAGCGAGGCGTCGTGATGAGGTCTTTGATTCTCTTACCTCTGGCTCAGCAACACCGGCTCCGCACTAAATGCGAAGAAGAATGCGCCGAGGATGAGATAGAGGCTCTTCATGAGCATCTGCATTTTAAGGTTAGGGTTGTGAGTGTCAACTCAGGTTCACTTGAAGAGGCTCCCCAATTCTTTTTTAAACTCTTCGACATCTTTGAACTCCCGGTGCACAGAGGCGAAACGAATGTAGGCGACCTCATCAATCTTCTTGAGCTCCTTCATCACGTCGTTACCAATGGTGGAGCTCGCCACTTCTTCCTTATTTGCTGCCCACTTCTCTTCGAGCTTACTCAACATCCTATCGACTTTCTCCTGTGTTACCGGACGCTTGGTGCAGGCCAGCCAAATACCGCGTTCCAGCTTGGAGCGACTGTAGGGTTCACGGGTTCCATCGCGTTTGACCACGATCAACGAACTCAACTCCTGGCGTTCGAACGTCGTAAAGCGGTGTTCGCACTTGGGGCACTCGCGGCGGCGGCGCACGGCTTTGCCCTCCTCTGTTAAACGGGAGTCGATGACACTCGTGTCGTCACTACGGCAATGCGGGCAGTGCATAGGGAAAGAATAGCTGTTTTCTGGTACCCCTGGGAGATAAAACGAGAATTCATGAGAGCTGAGTGCTGAGTGATGAGTAAAGCCCAATTCAGCTCTCAGCTCTTATCACTCAGCACTAGAAATTATTACCAAGTTTTAGCTCCCTTTGATCGCATTCTGCTGTCCCCTTCCGTGCGTTCATCACGATTCATCTCGAGCAAGTGCAGCAGTGCTTCGTAGTGCTCCGTGACTCTTGGTGTGAAGTGAATGCGCAGTTGCGTGTCTTGCGCCTCCAGCACAATGGTTCCGAAGCCAAAAAGATTTTGAATAGGTCCTCGTTGAGATTTTTTGAGATCCTGCAACGACCACATGTCGACACTCTGATGTGTGTCGAGCGTGAGGAGATTCTTTTTAATCCTGTGCACTTTGCGGTCTGTCACAATGACCATGTAGAGGAAGTAGCAGTAGAATTTATTTAAAAATCGAAACTGTACTGCGAGCAAAAACGACAATAGGAGCAGAAGGAACACATGACGTGTGGTGCCCTGGTCCAATCCCACAGACCATTCCAGGACGGCGCCAATTCCTATCAGCATGGCGGTCATCACAATCATTTCGGCTGTAGGCTTAACCATGCGAATCCAGTGCTGGCGGAAGTAAAACTGCAGCACTTCGGATGGATCCTTGCCCTGAAAGTGAATGGAATTATGGTTGTCCATCATGATCACCAGAGGAAGAAGAGGACGAGATTACAAAAGACGAGCAGCACAATGGTGTGTAGGAAGGCGCACACGGCCATTCTGTGAATGGTAAAAAAATGCAGCGCCGAGGAGTCGGAGCTGCGCGGTAATACCAGGCCTTCGATGTGCTTACGGAAGAGTCTCCAGAGCATCCATTCGATTCCCAGAATAATCACGCTAATGCCGATGGCGACGACGATGTACGGCATGGGAAAACTTCATTCTGATCCTTTGCAGCGCTTCAGTCAAAAGTGTGTATTAGGGTTGGTATATGCCCTTGGTTGTTACTTTCTTTTGTCTACCCGCACAAAAGAAAGTAACCAAAGAAAAATCCACCCGCGCGACAACCCACTCCGCACCGGCCCTGAGCTTCCTCGTCGGGTCCTCCAAGGCTTCGGACCCTCCTCGTCGCTACGCGCTAAAGCGCAGGGCCTACCCCTTCACCCCCCTGGCGCGCGGGCACCACCCATTCAGCGCGCCTTACTGTGCAACAGTGTATTTCTTAAGTGCCTCCTCCACCTTCACATCAAATACCGGCGAAATGGTGACGGTGAGCGGAACGGGAATGATCTGCTCCCCTATCTTGAGTTGAATCTTCTCTTTGCCTGGGAAAGTTTCGAATATTTTCTTCAAATCCAAGAGCAGCTGACGCGGTGCACGAGCTGGTAACTCAATGGTTTGAATGTTAATGGCATCGGCAGGGTCCATATTCTCGCGCTTGGGCTTAGCAGGAGCCTCGACATCAATATCTGTGAGTCCTAGTGACTGCAGCGCCTCGGCGGCATCCATTCCTTTGCGCAGCCAACTACCCAGTGGTCCGTAGAATCCGTCTGCTTCTTCGATACCCACCACCTTCACCGTCTCTCCTGCGACGACGTTGCCTTCTTCGTCGAGCATTTCGATCACTTCTTCGTCTTCTTCCTTCTTTTGACGCACGATGATGCCGAGACGAGCTTCTTCTTCGTCAAAGAATTTCTCCTTCTTGGCGTTCTCGACCATGGTCGAGAGGGATGCGCGCTTAATGGCATCTGCACGCAGCTGTAGACCTGCTCCACGCATGTCCAGAGTGCCTTTGATCACCAGGACGCTATCGGCTTGGCCAAGGACCTTCTGTGCATCATTGAATGTGCGAGGGAAGAGCATGACCTCGATTTTTCCTGTGGGGTCCTCAAGCGTGAGGATGCCCATACTCTCTCCTTTTTTGGTTACGAGTTTCTTCACGCCTTCTTCGATACCCGCGAGCGTGACGGATTTTCCTATCTCTTTACTAGTAAGATTCCCAATCAGCTGCGCTTTTTTGCCGATGTACTTACGTAAACCCGCAAGTGGGTGGCTGCTGACGTACATGCCCAGCACTTCTTTTTCCCACAAAAGTTTTTCCTGCGGACTGGCGACGAGGGTTTCGGGGAATTCGATCTTTGGCAGTTCATCAGGCGTGCCGAGGCTGCCAAAGAGATCTGTCTGTGCACTGCTCTCCCCTCCTGCGGCCTTGGAGTAGCCGGCGAGCACGTCGTAATGTTCGATCAACGTCTTACGATCAACACCAAGTTGCTCCACGGCGCCTGCCTTGGCGAGAGATTCAATAGACTTCTTGTTGAGGAGCTTCGCCGGCACACGCTTTGCAAAATCTTCCAGGTCCTTAAAAGGACCGGCAGCTTCGCGGACATCGATAATCTGGCGCACGGAGCTCTCACCCAGCCCTTTGATAGCCGAAAGGCCGAAGCGAATGGACCAAGGCTTGCCCTTCTCCTCTGGAGGCACCACGGTAAAGGCGCTGCGTGACTCATTAATATCCGGCGGCAACACAGGGAGACCCATCTGGCGACACTCTTCGATCTCGATCATCACGCGCTCGGTGTCGCCAGCGTCTGCGCTCAGGAGAGCGGCCATGAACTCGGCTGGATAGTTCGCTTTAAGGTACGCCGTCTCGTATGCGATGCGCGCGTAGCCCACGGCGTGCGACTTGTTGAAACCGTAACCTGCGAATGGAGTAATGACATCATCAAAGATCTCTTCGGCGAGGTTCTTCTTGTATCCCTTGGCGACTGCACCGACGATGAACTTCTCGCGCTGGGCATCCAACTCCTTTTTAATCTTCTTACCAATGGCGCGGCGCAAAAGATCTGCTTCGCCAAGACTGAATCCGGCGAACGCCTGAGCGATTTGCAAAATCTGCTCCTGATACACACCAATTCCGTACGTCGGTTCCAAGATCGGCCTTAAGTCATCGTGCACGAAATCGACTTCTTCTTTGCCATTCTTGCGTTTCACAAAGCTGGGGATCCAATCCATCGGACCTGGGCGGTACAAGGCCACCATGGCCGTAATGTCGCCGAATTGCGTGGGGATCAATTGCTTCAAGTACCGGCGCATTCCCGCAGATTCCAACTGGAAGACGCCCGTTGTATCCCCTTTCTGGAGCAACGCGAAGGTCTTTTTATCATCCAGCGGAATGGTATCGATCGCAATCTTCTTCCCGCGTGTGCGTTCGACAATTTCGAGTGTTGTTTGGATCACGGTCAGGTTCATCAAACCAAGGAAGTCCATCTTGAGGAGTCCCAGTGACTCGAGTGGCTTGGCACTGAACTGCGTGATGATCGTGTTGTCGTCTTTTGGTGCACGCTGCACCGCGGTGTACTCCGTGGCCGGCTCCTGCGTGATGATCACGCCGCAAGCGTGGACAGAGACGTGACGTGCTTTGCCTTCGAGCTTGAGGGCAGTATCAATAATCTTCCTATACGTTTCGTTGCCCTCGTAACTTCCTTTGAGTTCAGAGGTCTCCAAGGCCTCCGTGAGCTTGGTTCCCGGGCGTTCCGGGATCAATTTCACAAGTTCATTCATTTCTAAAAACGGCATGCCGTAGGCACGGCCCACATCTTTTACAGCAGCGCGTGCGGCCAGCGTTCCAAAGGTACAAATCTGCACCACGTGATCGCGTCCGTACTTCTCGCGCACATACTCGAGCACTTCATCGCGGCGCGTATCGGCAAAGTCCAAGTCGATATCGGGCAAGGAGATGCGTTCGGGATTCAAAAAGCGTTCGAAGAGCAGTCCATGTGGGATCGGATCAATACCGGTGATACCCAAACAGTAACTCACCATCGAGCCAGCAGCCGAACCACGACCAGGGCCCACCGTAATCTCGCGCCTCTTTGCTTCGTTCACGAAATCCGCGACGATCAAGAAGTATCCAGAGAAGCCCACCTGGCGAATGATCGACAGTTCGTACTCCAAACGTTCCCGCAGCTCCTTTGTTGGCTCCGGGTACTTCTTCGCAAAACCTTCTTCGCAGAGCTTGGTGAGATACGCCTCTTCGGTCTCCCCTTTTGGCACTGGGAAGCGCGGAATGTGATGCTTCGTAAAATCAAATGTCACGTTGCAGCGGTCGGCAATCACCTTCGTGTTCTCGAGTGCTTCGGGGATGTGTTTGAAGGCTTGTTCCATTTCTTCAAACGGGCGCATGGAGAAATCCGTGTCGCGCATAGAGAACCTACTACCGTCGCTCACGAGGGCGTTCTTCTGAATACACAACAGAACATCGTGCGCCTCATTATCTTCCGGTCTGCAGTAGTGGCTGTTGCACGTGGCAACCACGGGTACATCCAACTCTTTCGCCATCTTGATCAGCTGCTGATTTACCTCGGCCTGGCCCTGCACGTTTGGCAGGTCCATCAGCTCGAAGTACACGTTGTCTTTCCCAAAATATCCGCGGTATTCCTCGGTGAGTCTCGCGACCTCCTTTGCGTCCTCTGCGAGCGCTGCCTGTGG
>CAYRXE010000010.1:0-7970 GCA_964428205.1 uncultured Candidatus Peribacteria bacterium
CTCACCATCGGTGATGCTCGCTACCTCCTGCGTTCCGGTGGAACAATGACTGGTGCATTGATCGTGAACATCACGGGTGGCACGCGCGATACCCTTGGTCTTCGTGTCATCAACACCATGTCTGGTGCGCACATTCATGCCGAGCAACTCCTCACAAGCTCCGGCGGTCTCATCGTCGAAGGCTTGTCGCTTCTCAATGGAGATTTGACCATCGGCGATGCGTCCGGTGACGCAGTCACGGTCAATAGTTCCGCCTGGACCTTCGCAAACGATACGGCAGTTACGCTCAATGGCGGTGTCAACGGACTCAACTTCGACAGCAACACCCTGAGCATCGATGCACAGAACAACCGCATCGGTATCGGTACAGCTGCTCCCCAGACTCCTCTCCACATTGACGCTGGAAGCTTTACGAACGTGCGTATCGAAGCGGACACCACTGCCAGTATCGCCTTGAAATCCACCGATTCCAGTGGTGCCGCTGGAGCCTTGTACTTCACCGATAACGTCGATTCCACTATTGGCGCCCTGTACTTCTCCAGGGATGATGAAGTGATTTCCCTCAGTGCTGAATACTCGGGCTCGGATCACCGCAACAAGCTTGTTGTTACCTCCGGAGGTCTCGTCGGTCTTGGTATGCTCAGCCCTGGTTCCAAGTTGAGCGTGTCCGGTTCTGCGGTGATCGGCAACAACATCGGCAGCCGTGCAGCAAAGGCAACACTCGACGTGATCGGCATCATTTCTGGTTCCGCGCTCAAGATCTCCGGAAATATTTCTGCTTCAGGCGCTCTGATGCTCGAAGGCTCTCTCTCCGGTGCAACGATTCGAGGCTTTGGTTTGAATACAGATTGTGACGATCCAAGTAACAGCAAGCTTCTCTGGGATGCCACAACAGGTCGTTTCTCCTGTGGCACGGATCAGACAGTGGGAGGTTCCGGACTGTCCTATGCCGCCGCCGAAGGGATGTTCGTTGCGCAGAAGGGCGACACGATGACAGGTGCTCTCGTCATCCAAAACGGCAACACGCACTCACCGACCGGCACGCCGCTCCTCAACGTTCGCGGTACGATCTCTGGTCACACGCTCTTCGCCATGAACTCCCTGCGCTCCAGTGGCTCGCTGAGTGTTGATGGCATGATGTCCGGTGCGTACCTCTCTGTTTCCAGGAATGCCACGATCACGGGAACACTCATTACTGTCGGAAACATCACGAGCCGCGGTACGCTCACTGGTTACAACCTCACGATCTCCAGGTCGGCATCCATTACCGGAACACTCCTCGTGCGCGGTGGCATCACCACGCGCGGCATGCTCTCCGGTCGTTTGCTCACCGTTTCTGGTAACGCCACCATCACAGGTGCGCTGCTCGTTCGTGGAAACATCACCACGCGCGGCATGCTCTCCGGTCGTTTGCTCACGGTTTCCGGTAACGCCAACATCACGGGTGCGCTGCTCGTTCGTGGAAACATCACCACGCGCGGCATGCTCTCCGGTCGCTTGCTCACGGTTTCCGGTAACGCCAACATCACGGGTGCGCTGCTCGTTCGCGGTGGTATCACTACTCGCGGCATGCTCTCCGGTTCCATGCTGAGCGTCTCGGGTAACTCACTCCTTACGGGAGCCGTGATGAACATTCGTGGTATCACCACTCGCGGTATGCTCTCCGGTCGTTTGCTCACAGTTTCGGGCAACGCGACTATCACTGGCGCGCTCCTTGTGCGCAGCAGCATCACGTCTCGTGGAACCATCTCGGGTGCAGCCCTTGTGATCAATGGACTCTCGACGATGTACGGAAACATCGTGCCTGGTATCGATAATCGTTATGACCTGGGCACCAGCTCCGTTCGTTGGCGCCACATGTACTTGTCGGGTGGTTCTCTGAACCTTGGTGCCGGTACCTCCAGCGGAGCCATCAGCTACCAGACCAATGGCTTTGAAGGTCTCAAGTTCCATGCCAAAGCTTCGAGTGCGATTCCGAATCTCTTCTTGAGCAGCGGTGGATTGATTGGTGTGAACACCGCACGTCCCAAGGAAATGGTGCATCTGTTTGGTTCGGGCAGGGACAGTCAGATCTACTTCCAGACGCGTTCTGCAGGTGGCGGAGGATCAGCTTCCAGTGGTCCAAATAGCCCGGGAACCCTTGCAGATGACAGTAGCTTTGGAACAGCAACATGGGGCAGTACTGCTAACGCAGCATCGCAAAACGATACGTACGCGAGCGTGGAAGTTCCTGATCCAGGGGATTCTCACTATCTCAAGGCTACAAACTTCGGCTTTTCCATTCCTTCCAATGCCACCATCGTTGGTATCACCGTCGAGGTCGATAAGTATGCCGATGCGCAAGATGTCACTGATGCCCGAGCACGCATTGTGAAGGGGGGATCCATTGGTACAACGGATAAGAGCTTGGGCGGTGCCTGGGCCCTCTCTGATTCAGACACCTATTCAACCTATGGAGGCTCTTCTGATCTATGGGGCGACACGTGGGCCTATACCGACATCAACGATTCAACTTTCGGATTTGCCTTTGCAGCACACTTCCTGTGTACAGATCTGTGTCTCGGTGGTGCGCCTCAAACGTTCGTGGATCACATCCGTATCACCGTTGCGTACACCACAGGTGGTGGTACAGCCGTGAAGGGCGATTGGGTCATGGGTAGCGACCAGGATGACAGCGGAAACTTCAAACTCCTGCAGTCCGGCGCCACCATGCGCACGGTCATGGAAGTCGCTTCGGGCGGTCTCATTGGTATTGGTACGGGAACTTCGCTCACGGCCAAGATGACCATCTTCACCGACAACGGTCTCAACCAGCCGGGGCTCATCATCCAGTCCGAAGAGACGACCTCCACGCAGGATATGTTCCGCATTCGCACGAACTACTCCACCACGAACAACGCCGTGTACCGCATCACCGCTTCGGGTGCTACGTATGCCGATGCACCATATAACAGCGCGGGTGCTGACTACGCCGAGTACTTCCCAAGCGATGCGAAAAAGCAGATCGTCGCTGGTGAAGCAGTCTGTCTTGATCCTACGAAGACCAACATGGTTAAGCGCTGTGACCGTGAGGCGGATCCAAACATCATCGGTATCCGCTCCACCAAGCCATCCGTTGTGGGTAACGCTGTTGCCGGCAAAGTACTCGATGGCTTGGGTCTACCTGTTCCTGGTTACACGCTCGTAGGTCTCATCGGTCAGCTCGAGGCTCGCGCCATTGTTCCGTCGTCTGCTTCCGGTTCCACCGTCACGGGCTCGCTCGTCATCAAGCCGGGTGATTCGCTCACATCTGCAAACAAGCCGGGTTACTTGCGCAAGGCTATGCCGGGTGAATCCACGGTGGGTGTGGCTCTCACAGGTCTTGAGGCAGGAGAAGGCGAGATCCGCGTACTCATTGCTCGCACCAACACGAGTAACCTCACCGACAAGATCGATGCCGAAGTTGCTGCGCACGTGTCTGCTCTCAAAGTTGACGATAAGATCCGCGCAAGTCTGGAAGAGACGCTCAGCGAATCCAGTTTCGACCAGCGCATTAACTCCGCAGTCAGTGCGCAGCTCACCGCATTGCACCCCATCGAAAACCGCGTGCTCACCCTCGAGCAAACAATCCTTTCGCTCGAGTCTCAGATCCGCACGCTCAGCGGCTCCACGGTCGTGCACGAAGAAGGGGAGTACGAGCTTGGTTCCAACCTCAGCCTCACGGGCTCGGTCAACGCTTCTGACCTCACTTCCGAGAACAGCCTCACCGTTGGTCGCGACGCACGCATTGGTGGTGACTTGTACCTTGAGGGCGCACTCATCATGACGGGTGACGTGCAGTTCACGGGCAATGTGACCACGGGCAAGATCACGGCTTCGTCCGGATCCATTGTGAACGGCACCTTCCAGGTTGCCGGTGATCTCGTCCTCAACCGCAACATCATGTTCCAGACGGGCGCTGTGCTGAGCGCTTCGCAGCTCCTCATCTCCGGCGCACTGCTCGTCCGTGGACCAATCACCATCGAGGGTCTCGCTACCTTCCTCGGAGACGTGGAAGTGAAGGGTGAACTCAAGGTCTCCACACGCCAGGCCGGCTACGCACTCATCAAGTCTGGTGAGGGTAAGGTCGTCGTTCGCTTCGAACCTCCATTCACGGCTACACCTGTGGTCACCGTCACTCCACAGGGCAGGGTCGGCAGCGAATGGTGGACAGACAAAGCCACGATGACGGGCTTCACCATCTACACCGACAGGAATGTCACGGCCGACATCACCTTCTCCTTCACAGCTCTCTCGACCGAGACGCCTCACACGGCATCGGGCACGTACATGGCCGTGCCGGAAGGTCAGACGCTCTTCCCATTGGATGAGCACGGTGTGCCGGTGTCTTCCAGCGCAGTGTGGAACGCTTGTATCCGCCATCAGCAGCCAATCGATTCCATCACGGGTCAGCCATTCTCTTGCACGCGCTACACGCCGGACTTGTACATCTGGACACACCCAGACTTCCCAAACATGACCTTCGTGTGGAACGACAGTTACACGCCTCCGTTGCTCGTCCTCCCAGACGGCTACACGAGCCAGATTATGATGCTGCCTGCCAGCTCCAGCTCTTCGTCTGATTCCTCTACATCTTCTGATTCTTCTGACTCCTCGAGTTCGGATTCCTCTTCCAGCGATGCGAGTGACAGCAGTTCCTCGGATTCGTCGGAGTCCTCGGATTCTTCTAGTTCCGATTCTTCTTCGAGTGAGTCCTCGGATTCCTCCTCCAGTGAATCCAGCTCCAGCGATGCGAGCTCTTCTGATTCTTCCGCATCCTCCGATTCTTCCTCATCCGAAGGATCCAGTAGCTCTCAGTAAGAGGAGGGGATTTGTGTCCTCTATATAAGGTGGGCCCTTTCTTCATCGTACCTGGAGTGATACGCTAGGGACGTTCACCTTCTTATTCCCGAGACCATGCGCCTCGTACAGGTTGCAAAAATTTTAGGCATGACCGGTCAAGATCTGCGCCATGAACTGTCGCAGGTGAACTTTGGTGTAAAGCCAACGGACCGCGAAGTACCGGACGGCCTCGCAAAAGGAATCATTCGTTTCGTTGCGCAGAAGAAAGGACTGAATATTGATTTGGAATCTCTCAACTTGAGCGACATTCCAAGTGAAGAGGAAGAGGAGGGGAGTGACGCTTCTGTGAGTTCAGCACCAGCAGCTCCTACGGCTCCAGTTGCGCCGTTGTTTCCTGGTCAGCAGAGCAGCAAAGATGTGTTGCCGGTTCTTCGTAAGCTCACACTCGAAGACGTGCCTCGCGAGGCCATTGTCCGTCAGGCACGCGTGCTTCAGCGTAAGACGAAAGCAGAAATGGATGCCGAGCGACGCGATGCACGAGACGCAGCCGCAGCGCAGCGCAAGAAGGACGCCGAAAATGCCACCGTGCATCAGGAACAGATCAAGAGAAAGGAAGGCCCTGTGTCCATTCCAGATTCCATTTCTGTAAAGGAATTTGCAGAGAAAACAGGTATTCAGGTTCCGAAGATCATTCAAGTACTCCTCAAAAACGGCGTGATGGTGACCATTACGCAGTCTATCGACTTCGACACCGCTGCGATTGTTGCCTCAGAGCTTGGTGTACAAGTCTTCCGCGAAGAGCGCTCCGCCTCTGCAGAGCAACTCATCAACAAAAACCTCGAGGACCTTCTGCGCGATGACCCCGAAAATCTTGTTGCTCGTCCGCCGATTGTGGTGGTCATGGGACACGTCGACCACGGTAAGACCGCTCTTCTCGATGCCATTCGTCACACGAATGTCGTAGCAGGCGAGCATGGTGGTATCACACAGCACATTGGTGCGTACCAGGTGGAGCACGAAGAAAAGGGAGTGGGGAAGCGCCTCATCACGTTCCTCGATACCCCGGGTCACGAAGCTTTCACCGCCATGCGTGCTCGCGGAGCGCAAATCACCGACATCGTCATCCTCGTCGTCTCTGCAGAAGAAGGTGTGAAAGCCACGACCGTTGAGGCTATCAACCACGCCAAGGAAGCCGGCGTACCGATCATCGTCGCTATGACGAAGGTCGATAAGGAGCGTGCCGATCTTGATCGCGTGAAAGGCGAAGTTGCCGCTCATGGTCTCCAGCCCACAGAGTGGGGTGGCGAAGTGCCATTCATCGCCTGTTCCGCAGTCACAAAGCAGGGTATTCCAGACATCCTTGATCACATTCTCATCATCACGGAGCTTGAGGAATTTAAGGCAAACCCAAACCACACGGCTATCGCTACCGTCATTGAGAGCAACCTCGACTCATCTCTTGGACCGTTGGCGACCGTCATTGTGAACACCGGAACCCTTCGCATTGGAGACATCTGTGTGTGTGGCGAGGCAACAGGCAAGGTGAAGGCGATGATCGACCCGAACGGCAAGCGTGTGCAAGAAGCACTTCCTTCCTTCCCGGTTCGCGTGTCCGGTCTTTCTGCCGTGCCTGTCGTTGGTGATATCCTTCAAGTGGTCACAAGCGAAAAAGAGGCACGTGCGCTCCAGGAGTCCCTCTCGCTCGCAGCAGGTGAGCGTCGTAAGAAGAGTTTCTCGGACCTCGTTTCGAGGCTTTCCGAAGGCAAAATCACGCAACTCAAGGTGGTGCTCAAGGCAGACGCCCAAGGCTCCTTGGAAGCCATCAACCAGGCACTCTCCAAACTTGGTGCTGAGGACCCGGAGAATCCCACATCCGTCAAAGTCATTCACAGTGCCGTGGGTGCAGTCTCAGAAAGTGACGTGATGATTGCATCCGCAAGCTCGGGCCTGGTGCTCGCATTCCACACCACTGCTCCACAGGAAGTGCAGCGTGCGGCAGAGCGTGAAGGCGTGAAGATCCGTGAGTACGTCATTTTGTACGAGCTCCTCGACGAAGTAGAAAAGCTTCTCCACGGTCTCATTGAGCCTGAAGAAAAGGAGCAGATCCTTGGTCACATGGAAATCAAAGCCATCTTCTTCGTCAAAAAGTCAGAGCAGATTGTGGGTGGTCGTGTGACAGACGGACTCATCAAGCGTGTCTTGTTCCGTTTGGTACGCAATGGCGAAGTGATCGATCACGGTCGCATTGTGTCGCTCAAGCACGTCGATAAAGACATCAAGGAAGCGAAAGAAGGTACGGAGTGCGGTATGAAGATCGAAATCGGCACCCCGGTACAAGAAAAAGACGTCCTGGAGGTCTACGCACGCGAGCTCAAGAGAAAGGAAGACTAAGCAGAAAAGCCCCTCTCCTTACATTCGGTTTCTACTTTTTGCAGTACTTCAAAGAAGTCTCTTGTTGAGTGAGCTAGGAGAGGGGTTGGGGAGAGGTCATTGCTGCCTACCGAGCATTTGCGGATCTTTGGCGATAGCGAACACCTGACGTGGAGCACCCTGTTCGATGTACTTCTGTGCGATCTCCTTGGCATCGGCTCCACCTTCGCTGCAGACGCGAGCGAGCATGGCGAGATCATGAGGGTTCATGATCATGCGGCGCACTTTGTCACGTGTTCCCTTCGACAAGTCCATCTCGGCAAGCATCTGCTCACGATGCAGATGATTTTTCTCTTTTGCGAGCGCACGAACTTTTCCCGCCTGACCCTGGAGCTCCTCAATAGCCTGTGCCCACTCCGGTCCGCCAATGCTATTACGACGGAAGAAGCGTGCGTATTCGTCTGTACCCAAAAACTCTGTCTCGCGTGCGAGAGTGGCGCCTTTTCCTTCGAGCAGGCGCTTGGGTCCAAAGACGAGTGCTGCGGTGAGGCCTGCCCCCATGAGTGCAGGGGCCATGTTGCCATGCTTCCAACCAGAGATAGCCGCATATGCGGTGTAACCGCCCGCAAGCACAGTACCCATAAGCTGCAGGATCATGCCGCCTTGGTCGGCGAGCTTCTTATCTCCGCCGGTCTTGGTGCGGTCGTAATAAATACCTTGTGGCACCACAGACTCATACTGACGAATCACTTGTTCGAGTTGATCCACAGCAGCTTTGT
>CAYRXE010000010.1:8070-25277 GCA_964428205.1 uncultured Candidatus Peribacteria bacterium
ACCACAGACTCATACTGACGAATCACTTGTTCGAGTTGATCCACAGCAGCTTTGTCCAAGTCACTCAGTGCGACAGGGGACCTGCGCATGGTATCGAGCGCTGTGCGAGCGTCTTTGAGCTCACTTCGAAACACGTTAAAGCCGTCTCTCCACATAATGGAGACCGTTGTGTGTTCCTCCGTACTTTCTTGCAACCGTGCTGCGCGGTCCGCCATTGTTTGCACTTTTTGCTGCACAGCAAGAACCGAAGGGCTCTCGGCATCTTTGAGCTCCAGGGTTCCAAAAGGGATCTTCTTGAAGTTCTGGCGAGCATTTTCCAACGTACGATCCACAATCTCGTTGCGGCGTCGAAACTGCTCGTCTTGGTAGTTGCGTTGTAAGCACTCCATCTTCTTCATGCTTGTGTCGTAATTCACATGCACAATTTCATCCAAGCGAGGGTTCGCCTTCATTTTCTCTTGAGCCTGAAATGCTTCCATCATTCCCATGAGGCGGAGAGGTTAGGGAGTCGGAGTGCCGCCTGCAGGAGGAGTAGGTGCGGGTGCTGCAGGAGGTGGCCTCTTCAGTGCGCGTTGGAGATTTTGCTTTGTGAGTTCATCAAGTTTTTCGCCTGTATTCTCGAGGTTCTTAAAGACTGCCTTGAGGGCGTCTTCTTCGCTGGCATTCGGCGACAGATTCGGTGAGTCTGTGCGCAGCTTCGCAATAGCTGCCTTGAGCGTTGCAGCAGAGTTGGGATCATTGATGATCTGGTTTACATTGCTGACGACACTCGTCTTAAAGTTTTTCACACCTTCACTGCTTAATTGCTTGGAGTGTGTGTCGACGAGTTCGGTCTGAGCTTTGCCCGCTCCTTGTTTTGCGACAGCAGCATCCAAATTTGCTTCGACGTTCCTCGCGGCATTTCTCAAGCCAAGCACGCTGGTGCTGAGGAATGGCAACGGCACGCTCAGCGGAGCCTTGAGGGCTACGCGACCCATCGCTTCTCCGGTGCCCTTAATACCGGCACTGAAATGGTTCACGATAGAAGGCCCACGTTCGAGAGCCATGAAGACGCCCTTCCAGAGCACGCCCAAGCTGAGCATGAGCCAGAAGAGGTCTGTAAAATTACGCAGACCTGCAAGAAGAGGAAGCTGGATTTTCATGCCCGGAATGTCAGGCATTGCCACCGAGCCAATGTTGATCAGAATGAAGCCAATGGAGAGAGGGACACCTACGATCGCCGGCAAGAATGCCGCCTTGATGAAGGTATCGCTGATTTTGTCGGTATCGGCTTTGATTTGATCTACCACAAACCCGAGCACTACGAATGGCATAAAGGCCATCGTGAGCCACAGGACCGGAATACGAATGAAGAACGCACACACAAGTGCGAGCACGGGGAAGAACAGCGCAATGTGAATCACAAGGACCACGATGATCTGCACGAACCAGACGAGCAACGCGCCGATATCTCCTGGTTGCTGGTTGGCTACCCGCCCGGCATCGAGAACGTTCGCAAGTGTACGCAAACGTGCATAGTTAATAATAAGTCCGTTATAAATGACGCTCGACTTATTGGCGCGGTTTCGTACTTCTGGAGAGTTGTAGGGCTTGAACTGCACACACACGAGTGGCTTGAGCGTACAGTCCCATCCGTCTACCTCCGCAATAACCGTGTCTGTATCTTTGAGAAACTTCATTTCATTCACGACCTTACAAGGCACGCGAGCTGGTGGCCCCATACCGCCAGGACCCCATTCTTCCGTCATACAGACATCGGCTCCATTTCCTACCCACGTTGGAAGCTGATAGACGGAGTAGGCGACTACCTGAGAGACGTCGAAGATCACACGAGGGATGAACCATGAGAAGTTCACGAGGATCACCGCCATCACAAACTTAGGCAAAACACCCTTCACGCGGTCTGTATTGGCTGTGACCACCGTAATGATGGCTCCTGCAATGAGGAGCAGCGCAAAGGCCACGTTCACCATGTTGCGGAAGAGCGCCCACAGTGCGAATAACACATTGCGCATGCCATCGTTAAAGATGATGTCTGGATCCGTGACAATTTCGAGCATCTTGAAGAGGATCCACATGAGAAAGTTCATTGCCGTGATGATCATGCCGATGATCAGTGACCCCTGCGTGATGATGGAATTTGTGAGGTCGTCAGCGTGCGCAACCGGCAACCCCAAGACCGATTCTCCCCACACGTGGAATGCAGCAATTGTTGCTACAAGAACGAGGAGGCCGGGGAACTTGGTGCTTGGTTGCATCAAAGAAGTATAGCACAAAAACGGTCCTTTTCCCAGACCAAAGCCAAGAACCAGCGGTGCCATTCGCTTAAGTTTACGATGTATACCACAACATAATTTTCTCAAACAAGCGAGTATAATTTGTGTTCAAGCAACTTTCATTTTAAATGTAAAATAGTGGCTTTTTGGCTCTATATAAACAAAAATTAAGAATACATTAGGTATTCATATCAATGTACACTTTTCTTGCACTACCCTGTGGTTAGTGAGTACTGTTTTTGAACATGTCGTCCACGATCCTCAAAGCACTGTTCAGTTCGCAAACGAGAATCAAGCTTCTCAGCACTTTCTTGTTACATCCTGAGCAGGAGTTTTTCATTCGTGAGCTGACGCGTTTGCTCGGTGAGCAGATCAACTCCATTCGTCGTGAGCTCGAAAACCTCCGCCGCATTGGTCTCGTAAAGTCCCGTCACCGTAACCGCAAAAAGTACTATCACATCGACCCCGAATTCGCCTTCTATAAAGAGCTCAAGAGTATCTTCAGTAAGGACATCCAATCCGAGAGTCCGTTTATTCAGTCGTTGAAGAAGCTCAATGGTGTGCAGCTCATTCTTCTTGCCGGTTCGTTTGCCCAGACCGAGAGCAAGGTAGATCTCCTTATCGTTGGACCTATCAAGAAGGAAATGCTCGAGGGTCTTCTCCTGCAGGATCCCACATTGAAGAACGTGAAGTATTCCATCTTCTCTGAGGCGGATTTCCTCTACCGCTTGAGCCTCAAGGATAAGTTCATTACCGAAATCATCCGCGATCCTCGTCATTTGCTGGTGCATAACCTGCTCCAGGACAAGATCGACGAAGCAACGAAATAATGCAGAATGCAGAGTGCAGAATGTAGAATGAGCATTTTGTTTCAGAATTTTCGATGTAATTCTACTTTCTGCATTCTACATTCTACATTCGCCACTGGGGAAAAGGCCTTGAATACACTCATGTATTCCCCTAAAGTGCCCGCACTCCAATGACATCCGCCATTCTTCACGACCAGGCCAAGAAATACGCACGTCCCGTTCCCGATATCCAACCCGGGTTCACGGTCCGCGTGCACGAGCGCATTAAGGAAGGTGAAAAGGAACGCACGCAGATCTTCGAAGGTCTCGTGATTTCGGTGCACCGTGGTCACACGAAGGCAGATGCAACGTACACGGTTCGTCGCATTGCTTCCGGTGTGGGTGTCGAGAAGGTCTTCCCGTTCTACTCACCAATGATTGAGAAGATCGAGGTGAAGAAGGTTGCAAAGGTTCGCCGCGCAAAGCTTAGCTTCCTCCGTGGTCGTTTGGGTAAGTCCGCACGCATGAGTGAGCGCTTCACGACGAGTGACGAATTCGCAGTTGCTATTGCAGCTCCAGAAGACGTCGCAGCAGAAGGCATCACGGC
Organism: uncultured Candidatus Peribacteria bacterium; assembly: GCA_964428205.1. Classification (GTDB taxonomy): domain Bacteria; phylum Patescibacteriota; class Gracilibacteria; order Peribacterales; family Peribacteraceae; genus CAYRXE01. The sequence goes on from CAYRXE010000010.1 coordinate 11,742, forward strand.
TGAGCAGGTGGCAGCAGCAGAGGCTCCAGCCCCAAGCACAACAGAAGTGCCAGATGCTCCAGTGGAGGCGAAGGAAGAAGCACAGGCCTAAGCAGAAGAGACGAGGGATCAAGGAGACGATGAGACGAGGATTCCCTTTTTGCGTGTTTGGGTTACGCTAGAGCGCATGAAGCTTTTGCTAGTCGGCAACTTCGGCGTAGGCAACTTAGGCGATGAAGCATTGCGTCAGTATTTCCTCACGCGCTTTTCGGATGTGAATTGGACGATTGTCACGGCAAACCCTGCGCTCGCAAACGAAGTCCCACGCTTGCCGCTTGGCTTGCGGTCGTTCCGTCAGCCTTGGAAGAAAACTATCTACGCGTACAAGAATACCGATGGCGTCGTGTTTGGCGGCGGGTCTCTCCTGACTGATGTAGAGTCCTCCTTTGCGTGTGTGCTCTGGTGGGTGCATGCGGTCGTTGCGCGATTGTTTGGCAAGCCGGTGTTTCTCACATTCCAGGGCATCGGTCCGTTTCGCACGCCCTGGGGTGAGTGGTTTGCCCGTAGGACAGCACGCATGGCGCAGTTTATTTCTGTGCGTGATGAGTTCTCACTTAAGCGAGTGCAGCAGTGGGGGATCAAAGACGTGGTGCTCACGTTCGATCCTGTTCTCAAGATCATTGAACCGCACCTTGCGGGAGATACCTCCAACCGTCTGATCATTGGGCTCATTCCACGTGCCAACTCCAAGGCCGAATTCATTGATCGTATGAAAGAGGTTCTCGGCCAGCGTCGTCCCGACGAAGTGCGCATCATTTCGCTTCAGCATGAACATCCAAAGGAGTGCAAACTCTGCGATGAACTCCCAGAGCACCTGGGCATGCCCTGTACGTGCCGTGCAGTCCACACCCTCCAGGAATTGGCCGATGCGCTCACCGGAGTCTCCTACGTGCTCACGGAGCGCTATCACGGCGGTATTGCCGCCATTGGTCTTGGCATTCCTTTTGGCATGGTGACGCAGAGTCCTGAAGACAAGCTGAGTGCCCTCAAGATGTACGAGAACGGCAGTCATAGGCTCGATTCCTTGGCGCTCGTGCAATGGGGCGAAGAAGAGCTGCGAGAGGCATTGCGTGTGCTCGAAAAAACCCCCACGCATTAGGCGGGAGGGTCTTGCCTTTAACGGCTTGTTTAGTGTGCGCAACTTTCGAGCAATCGGCCGACCCATGAGTCGAGCGTCAGCCACATCCACGCGTGCATCAGGCAGAACCAGAACACAGCGTAGGGAATGCTGTACTTCATGTACGCCATCCACTGACGGGGAGTCCTATAGAGCATGACCCCTACAAGACTGCTGATGGGCAACAGAAGCGCTCCAGTGGAGAGTGTTGTCACCCGTACCCAGAAATGTACTGAAGGATCCTCATAGAGAGGTCCCCACAGGACAGCTTGGATGCCGGCAGGGATAATTGGAGCTACCGCTCCGATTCCCAGACCCAAAGGACTGATGATGTCCCGTACGAGCCATGAACCAGAGATCCACGCGATGATCAGGACCAGCATGACGCTGACCTCAGTTTCTTCTTTCCACGCGTCGAGCAAGTGATCATCCTGCCGCGTCAGAACGGCGTAGATCACAAGAACGCCCAGGCAGAGGAGAGGATTATGTGTGAGCAGTAGAAGGAGAATTCCTACGCTGAACTCCAGAACGTCACGAGTCTTAGCTTTCTGTGCTTTATTAGGCACCACATCGATTTTGAGCAAGGATGCGTGCAAGCCAAGAACGCAAAGAAGCATCACCGCCGGCGGAACGATGTATAGCGCAGAAAACGCGCCAGTACGCCCGTCGTTGTTAAACAGTCCCGCGGCGTACACTTCTCCAAACCAGATCATGAGGCCGCCGATGATCGCGGACATCGTTCCAAGAGCGAGCAGTTTTGCCCGCTCGCCCTCGGTTTCCTGGTCTTCTGGAGCTTCCATGACGGTGCGAGCATCCTGCCCCGTCTCGACGGTGCGGAGCGCCTTCATCTGCTTGAGAACAATGAAGGAGTCCAACACAGAAGAGATGGCTCCGGCAAAGAAGACTTGCCAGAATTTCTTGCGGAACACCGGCATAGGCACCGGAGCGATGCCGACAAGTAGCCCGAGATAGATCACGAGAGTGATCACCTGAGCCACCCCTCCCATGGATTGATAGTTCGTCCGGAACGCCACGATGGCGATCCCGGTCAGGAACAACAGGATGTGTTCCATTTTCAGCGGCGTAAGCTCGTGCTTGGCCACCCTGCGCAGCATCTGCATGTCAGTCCTTTCTCAAAAAAGTTTCAAGCCGAAGGTGTCAAAGGCCAGTCCTTCCCAGTGAATGGGAAAGGCGTGTTTTTGACAGACAACAGCCAAAATTTCAAGGGTTTCGTGAGCATGTTCTGTCGAAATGTAGGAGTGTACGTTTGTCCACGCTCAGTACCTGTGAAATACTGAGCAGGTGAATGATGTGCCTCTCGCGTATCGGCTACGACCCACCATGCTCTCCGAAGTCGCAGGACACGCGGAGCTTCTCGCGGAAGAAAAGCCACTCCGGATGCTCATTGATCACGATCAACTCCATTCCATCATTCTTTCGGGACCACCGGGAACAGGAAAGACCACGCTCGCGCATGTGATCGCGAACACCACCAAAGCAGAGTTCGTCTCGCTCAATGCCGTAACAAGTGGAGTCAAAGAAATGAAAGAAGTGTGCGAAGAAGCACGTCGCATGAAAGATAATTTGAAGCAGCGAACAGTGCTCTTCATCGACGAGATCCATCGGTTCAATACTTCACAGCAAGATGCGCTCCTGCCGTACGTGGAACGCGGCGATGTGATTTTGATTGGTGCAACCACGCAAAACCCGTACTTCGATGTGAACGCCGCTCTGGTATCACGGTCTCGCGTGTACTTGCTTAAAACGCTCTCAGAGGACGATTTGCTGAAGATCCTCAAGCGCGCGCTGGTGGATGAAAAAGGGTTTGCCGGCAAGGTGAAGGTGAGCGAAGAGGCGCTCAAGAAAATTGCCCAAGTGAGCAACGGAGATGCGCGCATTGCTCTCAACTCGCTCGAACTGGCGGTGATGACGGCCGGCGGAAACGTGTCGATCAAAGACGCGGAAAAAATCCTTCTTGATCGTTCCCGTCGCTACGACAGGGCAGGGGAGGAGCACTACAATACGATCTCCGCATTTATTAAAACCATGCGAGGCAGCGATCCGGATGCCGCTCTTCTCTGGATGTACGCCATGCTCGAAGCAGGTGAGCCCGCTCGGTTCATCTTCCGTCGTATGGCGATTTTCGCGAGTGAAGATGTGGGCAATGCCGACCCACGAGCACTCCAAGTCGTGGTGTCTGCCTGGCAGGCTTTTGAGCTCGTCGGGTTGCCCGAAGGCGAGTTCTTCCTCGCGCACGCTTGTGTGTACCTCGCGCAAGCACCCAAGAGCAATGCCGTGACGGTGGCCATGGGTGCATCCAAAAAGGCACTCAAGGATGCTCCGCAGGCCGAGGTGCCCAATCACCTACGGAATGCCCCGGTAAAAGGCATGAAGGAGCAGGGCATTGGCAAAGGCTACACCTACCCGCATGACGTCCCTGGGGCCGTCGCAGAGGCCAATTACTTCCCCGTGGGCATGCAGCCGGTGAACTTCTATGAACCGAGTGATCGGGGCTTTGAAGCAGAAGTTCGAGACCGATTGGCCAAAACGCGAAAGCTGTTGGGGAGATCATCCTGAAAGGAAAGTTCACACTGATTTGCAAAGGTTGGCAATAAGTGTTATAATACAACAAACACATGTCCACAACGACCCGCAAGCTTAAGGCCTTTGCCGCACGGCACGATCACTCGCCTGCATTCCATGCGACGTATTTGGTGGTAACGGTCCTCATTGCGTCCATGCTCAACTTGGGAGCGTTCGTCTTGCTCATTGCTGCTCACATGACGCTCGACGTCGTGAAGTATCGCGAAGTGCACGGTATGCGTTGGAGCTGGGTGTGGAAGGGTGTGGTGCGCGAGAGCCTTGTTGATCTCGTGCTCTTGGCCGTTGCGTTTACGAGTGTCGTGTATCTCAATCAGAACGTTGGACTCATTGCAGCGAGCGGATTACTGCGCTCTGAAGTGACGCTTCTCAAGGGAATCATTCTCGTTGTGACCAAGTCGCGCATCTTCCTCGATGTGCTCTGCGTGCTCAGTGCACTGCCACAGCACATGCAGACGGTTGCCATTCATCCCAAGAAGCCGTGGACCGCATTTGAGTGTTTCCTCTTTGGCGCACTCGGTGCCTGTATGTTCATGCTCTTGGTCATGCCGTTCATGATTGGGCTCCCCATGGAACTTCTCCAGAATGCACTCGAAGGACAGATGGTTCCGTGGCACATTTAAAAATTGAAAATGTAGAATGAAGAATTGAGAATGCAACGCGGAAACTTTTTTGAAATTCTCAATTATCAATTTTCAATTCTCGCCCGATGGCCTTTGCTTGCTCGTACCACTGCATGTTTTCATCAGTTTGTTTTCCTCCTGCGTATCGCTCCGAGAAATCTTTGAATCGTTCCTCCAGTGACACGCGTTTATCGAGCGCTACGAGCTTGTCCGCGTAGTAGAGGATCTTCTGTTCGATGGTCGATCCTGAACCTGGGGGAATCTGCACGCCGTGCGTTTTGATGATCGTTGCAAGCATTGAGAATCCCTCCTGATTCAAGAAAGCCGCGCACGCTGCTTCGTGGCGCATACCGGGAAATGCTGCTCGAATCGCGTCCCATTTCGCCTGACGCTCCGGCGTTACCGGAGGAGCACCGTGATAGCCACCGGTACGAAAATCAAGAAAGCGAAAGAGATCATGCAGGAGCCCGCCCATGCGTACGGCTTCACGACGGATAATCCAGTGCCTTGTCTTCATCAGTTCATCCGCCAAATCCGTAGCAGTCTGTGCAACCACATTGCAGTGGGCGACCACATTCTCGGGTAGTCCTGCATCCAATCTCCATTGATCAACATCCGTTTCGGTTGGTAGGGGAGCGTCGCCAAATGTGCAGGTGAGAACTCGACCATCAGATGACTCGCTGAGATGAATGTGGACCCAGTCTTTTGGGAGGTCGCCAAGGCGATCTGCCCATTCGATGCATCGGATTCCTTGGTGCTGATCACTTTCGCGTACCAAATCACGGGCTTGCTCAGGGGTCAGACGGTAGAGATCCATGTGCAGTACCGTTCCGTGATGTGGAGTGTCGTACCGTTGCTCCAAAGCATAGGTAGGGCTTGTGACGTTTTGGGTGATGCCCAGAGCCTCTGCAAATGCCTGAAAGAAAGTCGTTTTTCCCGCTCCTAGGTCACCGGTGAGGGCAATGGTGACAGGGCCTGAATACAGCGTCGAAACGAGCGATCGGCCCGCTTGTTTTGTGGCTTCTAGATCAGGTAAAGGCACGGAGATGTTTGATCGGCTTGTCATTGACCTAAGTACTAAAAAATGATACAATACTTATGAAACAAAACACACAAAACATGTCCCCATTCAAAACCAAACTTCGTACGGGTTTCAAGAAGCGCCACGTGACTGCACGCAAGGGTCCTTCTGCGGTGCACTATTTGAGTAAGCCCGTAACCTTTTGGATTGCGGTCATGTCGCTCTTTGCCTTTGTGAGTGGAAACATGATGGGACAGCATGGGGTGTACTTGTTCTTCAATTCCATTTGGGCGCAGTACGATGATAGCTTGATTGTCTACCAAGGCACGACGTCTCCTATCCCACTCGTCCCGGATCCTATGCAGTGGGCCAAGTACGGCGGTGATCAGCGCTACAACACGTACAGCCAAGCACCCAAAGATATTCTGATTTCGTATCCAAGTTACATCGCTCTCGAGAAGCTCAGTTCCTCCGATGCATTGCGTCATCGTCTCTACTCCCAGGATTTCCACGATAACCATCCTGGTATGGATATGACTGCTCCGCAGGGTACTCCTGTGGTTGCCGTGATGAACGGCTATGTGACGAGGGTGGGCAGTGAGTCCAATGGATTCGGTAACTTTGTCATTCTGTCGCATCCAAACTCTCCCGATCCTCGTAACCCGGGTAAGACGACAAAGCTGTATACGCTGTACGGGCACCTCGATGCTTCCGTTGCAACAGTCGGATCCATCGTCAAAAAGGGTGATGTGATCGGCACCGTAGGAAACACAGGTGATTCGTCGGGCTTCCACTTGCACTATCAGATGGGCTACGACGAGAAGCAACTCTGGACCAAGAATAATAATTTGCAGACGGCATTCCTCAATCCGATGCAGTACATCCAGGCACAGTATGCGCCGGTGACTGTCGCGGTCGCTCATGCAACTCAGAGTTCTTCTTCTCGCATGACGCTCGCCCAGCGTGCCGCTGCACGTAAGCAGGCGAGGGGAGTGGTCGCGATTGCCGACACGCGCATAGCCATTGCAGACGTGCCCGTGACCGTCGTGACTCCGGTCGTGAGCCCAGTGGTTTCCTCCGCAGCATCTGGCCCAGCTCCAGCATCAAGTTCTTCCGTAGGATCAACCGTCACTCCTGCTACGCCAACGGTACCGTCACTCATTAGTGAAGTCTCACTCGATGTGCCATTCGACTTTGGTGCAGAACGCCAGTGGCAGAAGATTCGTATTACGCTGCGTGACGAGAAGGGAAATGCCATCAAGAACCCCGTACTCGAAAAGCCGCTCGCACTGCGCACGGCCTTTGGTAAGGCAGACTTCCGTCCGTCGGTTCTCACCGCAGGACACTTCAAAAATGGCTCTGCAGAAGTGGAAATTCTCCCGATCGGTCAGACGACCGTGGTCGTGGAGCTCTATCCGCTCAACATGCTCAGTAAGCCTATCCGCTACGCCGGAAGGTAATTTCCTTCATAGGTTATGCGAAACGCATAAAACATCCGATCCCGGTCCCAAAAAAGCCCCTTAGAACAAAGGGGCTTTTTCGTTGATTCAAACTATGGATTACTTGGTCATTGGCACCGGCCTTGGGACGGTCGTCTTTCCTGGGACCACGAAGGTCACAGAGAGCGTCGTCGTCGCGTCTGCCGTGTTCGTCATAGGATCGTAGCTCGAGTAGCCATCCAAATACGTCGAGAGATATGCGGACTGCACCTCGGTGAGCTTCTTGCCGAGGAGCTTTTCGAAGAGAGCTTTGCGAGTTGCGAGCTTGGCAACGAGCTCATCGATCGTCTTCATTTCGTAGCCCTGTGGATCCATGAGACGTACGTCCCAACTTACAGAGCAGTTCTTGTCTTCGAGCCAATCAGAAATTGCCTGCGAAGCGGACATCTTCGAGAAGCGCACCGTGAGGTTCATGCTGCCCGAGAAGTTCGTTCCTGGCTTTCCCGTCATGTCGTACATCGGGTTCACACTGGAACTGGAGCGACGGACTCGGCCATCTTTGCCAACCTTCGCAACGGTATCGCGATAGAGCTGCATCATCGATGCACGAATGACTTCGCGCGATGTACCGTCGATCTGGCACCAGCCGTTAAGGATCACAATGTCGGGAGTCACTTCTTTGGTCATGGAGACATCGACCGTCACTCCACCCTGTTGGTAGGGCGGGTAGATCATCGAGCGGCTCATGCCTGCATCCATTCCGCCACCTCCACCATATGGCATTGTAGGATCGGCGGCAGGTGAGGAAATAGTGATGTTTTCGAGGACTTCGGTCTTCAAGTCGGTGGAGACGGCAGTCGCTGTTGCGGCAAAAGCCGGCACAGCGGAAAGCAGAGTTACGCCGAGAGTGAGAGAGGAGACAAGACGTCTCATACATCGGGGTGGGAAAAAGTAGAACTGTTCATGCGCGAAGACGCGCCATCGGCACCATTCTTACAGACCTTGGAATCCTCCTCCTATTGCGCTCACTTGCGCACTGGTGCCGAGTACCACGAAAGCAGCAACATGAGGCCAAAAAGCACGCCCGCCGCGATCACTTTGCCAAAGCTACTCAAGAACAAGGCTGTGACGCCAAAGGCGGTTCCCAGTACTGCCGTGAGCGCGATCACCTGAGCCTCGCTCCAGCCCTTTGCGAGCAAGCGATGGTGCAGGTGTTCATCCTTGGCGTTTCCCGTAAAAGGAGAGTGGCCTTTGCTCAGCCTTCGGATGACGACAATCACGAGATCAATCAACGGCACACCGAGCACCAAAAAAGCCGTGGCCACTTTTCCTCCCGCATAAATCGTCAGCACGCCGAGCATCAAGCCAAAGAACATCGATCCACTATCTCCCAGGATTCCACGAGCAGGCGGGATGGTGGCAACGGCACACGCGAGTGCGATGCCTGCGAGAGCGAGTGCGAGCATGCCGAGCGATACCTGACCAACTCGATCGCTAATAGAAAGGAGTCCAATGGTGAGGAATCCAATGGTTGAGAGCACACTCACTTGTCCGCCGATGCCATCAAACCAGTTGAGTGCGTTAATCGTTAAGAGGAGCCAGCCAACTGTAAAGAGTCCACTCAAGAGCGGCAGTGGTCCAAGAGGCGAGGGGATCATCCAGAGTTCCAAAAGGAGATCATTGCCGAGTCCAAGGATGTCCAAGGGGTTTGTGAGTGTCGCAATCCTTGTCCCTGTCACAAACAATGCGATCGCAATCAAAATCTGCAATCCAAGCCTTGCGAGAGAGGGGAGTGGCTTGCGGTCATCCCAAAAACAAATGAGGGCGAGTACAACTATTGCGCTAACCAAAGCGAAAAACTGCATGTTCTGCCGTTGGGCGACGGTGAACAAGAAGGGGAGAAAGACGATGGGCGCCACAACACCCAAAGGGTAGGGGAGGGCAGGTCTCTTGAGTCCGTAACGTTCCGGGAAATCGAGTAATCCAAGTTTGGGAAACATCGACAACACCACGAGCAACAGAACGCCCGTGAGCGTGAATGCAGACACGAATACCGAGAAGACGGTCATGGCTCACAGTGTAACGGATGTTGGACGTTTGCGTGTGGGAATCTTCTTAGTAGAATGCGGACGTATGCCACACTACAGAACTCTCGAAGAAGCGCCGTCCCTCAAAGGGAAGCGTGTGATTGTCCGTGCCGGATTCGATGTCAGCATCGAAGATGGAAAAGTCATGGACCGCGAACGCATCGAAGCGCTTCTGCCGACCATGCAGCACATCTTGAAAGAAGGGGGATCGCTCGTGATCCTGAGTCACCAAGGGCGTCCCAAAGGAAAGCGCAATCCGGAGTACACACAGAAGCCTGTGCTCGCGGTGCTCGAAGAAATTCTTGGCAGGGAAGTCCTCTGGGCAGATTCCTGCGTTGGCGAAGAGACGGTGGCAATGGCGAAAGCTCTCAAGCCTGGCCATGTGCTTTTTTGCGAGAACCTACGCTACGAACCTGGAGAAGAGGCCAATGATCCTGTGTTTGCGCAGGAACTGATGAAACTTGGAGACATGTACGTGAATGATGCGTTTACCAACTGTCACCGTAATCACGCGAGCATGGTGGGTCTTGCAGAACTTCTTCCATCCTTTGCTGGCTTACAGCTCACGAAAGAGCTTCGTCATTTAGGTGAAGTGATTGATGATCCCAAGCGCCCGCTGGTACTGATTGTCAGTGGTGCAAAGATGGAAACGAAAGTGCCGATCATCGAACAGTTCCTCGGTAAAGGTGACGACATTCTTGTTGGCGGTTGTATTGCCAACACCTTTATTGCTGCACGCGGATATGCGATGGGAACATCCAAGTTCGAACAGGAGTTTGCCGATACCGCACAAAGGCTGCTGCTCGCTGCAGACAAGCCTGATCAAGCCGACATTCACATCCCGCTCGATGCCGTTGTGGCCAAGAGTCCGGATGATTCTGGTAATGCGCAAATCGTCGAAATAGAGCGAATTCCTGCGGATGCAGCCGTATTTGATCTCGGTCCGCAGACGATGGATCGCTACAAGCAGATTCTCAGCAAGGCGAAGATGATTGTGTGGAACGGTCCTCTGGGTATGTACGAAAATGAGGCTTTTGCAGAGGCGAGCAAAAAAACGGCGGAGATTGTTGCCGAGGCTTCGCGCAACGGCGCAACGACGATCATCGGTGGGGGAGACACCATCGACTTTCACACTCGCTACGGACTTTCCCTCGATGCCTACAGTTTTGTGAGCACCGGTGGGGGAGCTATGTTGGAGTACATCTCGGGCAACCCGCTTCCTGCGCTTAAACCGCTCGAAGTTACATCGAAAATCGCGAAGAAATAAGAAAAGAGCTGAGTGACGAGTGCTGAGAGCTGAAATACATAGGGCATCACTCAGCGTTCAGCTCTCAGCTCTTGAATTCTAGAAGTTTGCTAGACTATTCCCCGTGCCTGAGACGCCTCCTTCTATTTCCGTTGTCTACCGCCGCGATGATGAATCGTGGGTAGCGTTTGCACGTCGCGCACGCGAGACGGCCGGAGAAATTATTGTGGTGCTCACTGCTGGTGACAGTGCGTTCTTACAACACGAAGACGAACGCGCAGAGTTCTTGGCTGATCTCGCAAAAGTGCGTTACCGCGTGCGCATTGCGACGCGTGATGCCACTCTCGTTCGTGAGGCAAAAGCCGAGGGTCTCACGGTGTTCGCGACTACCCGAGAGCTTCGCTCGGTTTTGAAGGGAAACCCCGATTTGGGACAAGCATTGCGTCTGTTTTCTCCACAGGTGTGGCGTCAACAATGGCGCAGCCACTTGCAGAAAATCGGACTTTTGAGTCTCCCGAAATTTCGCATTTGGATCCTTGGAGGATTGAGCGTGATTCTGTTCCTCTTCGTCATCTTCAAGCTCCTGCCATCTGCCGATATCAGAGTGTGGCCCAAGCAGGAGACCATCGATTACACGAGCAACATCGTGCTCGTACTTTCCGGTGCGTCATCCCTCGCGCCCACACACGTGCGCACGTTGCCATTGATCCCATTCACCGTGAACTTGCGCTCCACACTCGTCTTTAAAGATATCAGCAAAGAATTCATCGGTACCAGTGCCTCGGTTCGCATGACGATCATCAACAAGAGCACCGAGGAATACAGGTTCAAGAAGGGGAGTCGTCTCGTCAACCAAGCAGGCATGATCTTTAAGCTCGATCGTACGATTTCTGTCCCTGCACAGGGGACGGGTTCTGCACTCGCAAAAGCAGGGGATCAGGACTTGTATGGAGAAGACATCGGCGCACGTGGCAACGTCCCTGCCGGTCTGAGGTGGGAATTCCTTGGCTTACACCCAGAAGAACGTTTGCTCGTGTACGCCGAGAACAAAGTGCCTGCTACAGGGGGAACTTCTGCGTCTCGCCGAGTATTGCAGAGTAAAGATCTCCAAGTAGCTCAGGAGCTCCTCAAGCAGCAGTTGAGCGTGCGTGCGAAAGAGCTGATTGAAGAAAAGAAGGCACTTTACATGCAGGAGCATCCAGGCAGCCGCGTGGATTTCTTGGAGAAGGACGATGTGATCAAAAAGACGTTCACAGGTGTGGTACTGCCTTTATCGTTACTCGGTAAACCGGTGGAATCCGCTCCCGTAGAGGGGACACTCATTTATACGGTCTACGGCTACGACAACCAGGCCGTGCTCGACATGCTCAAGACCGACTCGGCAGAGCACGTGAGTGATGGCATGCGCGTGCTCCCAGAGTCCTTCATTCCAGAGCGCATGCGCGTCTACATCATCGACTACGACGATAACCTCACGTGGATCAAAATCACGGCAGATCTTCTGGGATTGCAAGAATTCGTCTTAGATCCGCTTACCCCGGTGGGAGCGAGGTTTGCCAAAGATGTCCGCGAGACCGCTGCGGGACTTAGTAAAGTGGATGCCGCACGCGTCATCCGCAACATGCAGGAAGTCGACAAAGTGGAGATACGCCTGTGGCCACCATGGAGCAGGAGACTCCCCGAAATCCCCTCGCACATCTCTCTCGAAACCGAATGATCCGCAAAGCCATTCGTCGGCTCCTGATCCTCGCTGCGATCCTCGTGGGCATGGGTGCACTTTCGTTCTGCGTTGCGCTTGGTGTGGTGCTCCAGGGCATGACAGGCTCGGGTATCGACAAAGCGGAATGTGGCCTCGTCTTTGGTGCCGGAGTGATCCCTTTGCGCGATAATTTGGGCAATATGGTCGGTTCTGTGGCAGGTCCGGGCATCCAAAGGCGCACCGAAACAGCCGCTCGCCTCTATGCCCAGGGCAAGCTCGAGAGGCTCATTTTGACGGGTGGCAAAGGGGAGGGGATGCGACGTAGTGAGGCTGCGGTGATGCGCGATGTCGCCATTAACGCAGGTGTTGATACTCTCGACATCACATTGGAAGATCAATCGACATCGACACGCGAGAACCTATTAAATAGTCGCCCCTTGACTAAGGACTGTTCGAGTGTGCTCGCTATAAGTGATGGGTTCCACCTCTCTCGCATCCATTTTCTGGCATGGCAGCAGGGTTGGAACTTGCCGACGTACCCTGTGGAAGAAACGATCAATCCACGGTTTGAGACATGGAGCATCATTAGAGAGACTTTGGGCATACTTTTCTATAGTGTCTATTGAATAGTTAACATAAAATGCATTATGTTAAGTACTGGATAGAGCTGGATAACCCTCCCCTACGCCCAAAATGGCTACGAAACGCCTCTCGAATGGATCAATGCCGGCAGAGTCTAAAATGTCTGCAGCAATACGCAGGTATCTCACCTTCCTCCAGGCCGAAGAAAACAAATCTCCACTCACGCTCAAGAACTACCGACAGTCGCTAGACCTCTTATTGCTCTTGTCCCCTGTTCGGGACCCCAAGCACTTCGATAAGGAGACCGTCCGTGACTACAAGATGCAGCTGCATGAATTTCGCTCAAAACAGGGGAAAGAGCTTGGAATTCGCACGAGAAACCACCATTTAACCGTGTTTAGAGCATTCCTTCGTTATTTGATCCAGGAAGAGGAGTTGGACATCTACCCGCCAGATAGAGTCAAAAGACTCAAAGAAGAGCAGAGGAAGGTGAAGGTCCTGTATACCGATGAGCTGAGTCGCCTATTGCTCGCTCCAAACCTCCAAACAAAGGAGGGGAAACGTGACAAAGCTATCTTGGAACTCTTCTTCTCTACAGGTCTGCGTCTTGCAGAGCTGAGGTCGCTCAATCGCAAAGATCTCAATTTCTCTACACGAGAGATCAGCGTACGCGGTAAGAGGAGCAAGCTCAGGGTGGTCTTCCTCTCCGACAACTGTGTCCAGGCCCTCAAGGACTACTTGGAGATCAGGCTCGATCACTTAGATCCCCTATTCATTCGCAGTCATAATGCTGCTGCAGAAGAAATGCCACCCGGAGAAAAATTCCGTCTCTCGCGCATCAGTATTTATAACCTCGTCAAAAAGTATGCATTACAGGCGGGGATCGCCAGCAGTCCGTCACCTCACACCCTTCGTCATTCCTTTGCGACCGACCTTCTTCGTAATGGGGCAGACCTCAGGTCCGTCCAGGAGCTCCTGGGTCATAAAGACCTCTCCACCACCCAGATCTATACCCACGTGACCAACTTGCAGCTCAAAGAGATCCACAAGAAGTTCCATGGGGGGAAGTAGGTTCGGTATAC
>CAYRXE010000011.1:0-4821 GCA_964428205.1 uncultured Candidatus Peribacteria bacterium
CACCAGGGTCAGTGGGACTGGAGTGATCGCGCAGCGAATGCGGTCACGTGGATCCTGACGATCACGTCGATTGGCGCAGCATTTGTGATGCTCCGCAGACTCTCTGGAACATTCGTGGCTCTCGTAGCTATAACCATGATGACGCAGATTCCCCTCTTTGGTATTCACCTCTCTGCGGGTTACGCAGACGTGCACCTGGCCATGTACGCCGTCCTCGCAATGCTCGCTCTCGCACAATGGCAAAAGGAACGAGATGGCCATGCACTCGCACTCAGTAGCCTTTTGATCTTGGGATCTCTGTGGACGAAATCCGAAGGTCTCTACTTCGTATTCTCGCCATGGGCAGTGGCTCTTGGCATGCTGTGGTTGAAAGATAAAAGCCTCTTGAAGCAGCTCCTCTGGACGCTCGTGATACCTCTCCTGTGCTTCGTGCCCTTCCTTGGGTTGATCTTGAGCAAAGGTCTTCCGCTCACGCCCCACAGCAGTGATGGATCGTTTGGAATCCAGTGGCAGGGCTTCGCGGTGTTACCAACGGCCCTCTGGAGCGATGGCTCCTTCGGCATCATTTGGTTTGTGTTGCCGGTCGTGATGTGGGGCCTTCTCTGGAAGAACAAGAATGTGTCGTGGCCGCTCCTCGCGCTCTCGCTCCTCTCTCTCCTGGGAGTGTTGTTCATCTACCTCTTCACTCCCAACGTCGGCTTCTTGCTCAACGGTCAGTCCTTCTACCGCCAGATGCTTCTGCCTGCGGCATTGCTGATTACGTGGTGTGCGGTGGTAATTTCTAGGGAGCGTTCTTCGGTCACACAAAACTAATTCCAGGGCTCACGCTGGCGAAAATATTCTAGCCTCATACAAAACCCACTCCCTAGCCCTCTCCCTTCTGCGGAAGGCAGAGGGAACACTGTTCTCCATGTTTTTAACTGTTTCTAAACGCCGGAAAAGAACTCTAGTTTTTGCAAAAAGTCTTCGCAAAAGAATGACTCCTGCGGAAAAAATTCTCTGGAGTAAATTGCGAGCAAAGAGATTCTGCGGAATGCAGTTCAGGAGACAATCTCCCATTGGACCGTTCATTGTCGATTTCTTATGCACTGAGAAGAAATTAATCATTGAACTCGATGGATGGTCTCATGTGCTCAGAGAGAAACAAGACATTGCGAGAGATGCTTACCTCGAACATTTCGGATATACGGTCATGAGGTTTAGCAAAGCAGCTCTTTATTCATTAGATCAAGTACTTGCGACTATTCAGGAATACCTCGTCCCCTCTACCGCCAAGGGAGAGGGACAGGGAGTGGGTCTACCTGATGCATCAAATGCAAACTGCAAACCTGATATACTCGAATTCCATGAGTGATAAACAATCCAAGTCGATCTTGCTCTGCTTGCATGGCTGGGGCGGTTCCAAGGAATCGTTCACGGAGCTACGTGCGGCAGCACAGGATTTGGACGTAGAGATTCTTACACCGGATCTCCCGGGCTTTGGAAGTGAGCCAGATCCTAAAGAGCCATGGAACGTCGAGAAATACGCTCAGTGGGTCACCGCATGGATGAAGGACAAAAACCTGAGCGACAGAAAGCTGCTGCTTCTTGGACATTCCCACGGCGGTCGCATAGGCATCTGGATTGTCACACACAACCTGCTTCCTGTGGATCATCTCTACCTCTGCGCATCTGCAGGCATCAAGCACGGTCGTCACATCAAGCGCATCATCGGACTCACCCTCGCAAAGACCGGCAAAGTGCTGTTGATGATCCCGGGACTCAAGTTGCTGGAGCCACTTGGAAAAAAGTTCCTCTACAAACTTGTGCGCGTCCACGACTACGAAAAAGCGAGCGACGTCATGCGCCAGACACTCATCGAAGTCACTCGCGAAGACCTGCGCCCCCTGCTCTCTCAGGTGAAGGTCCCTACAGATATTTTCTGGGGCGAGAACGATGGCATGACTCCCGTGAGCGATGCCTATGTGATGCACAAAGCCATCGCGGGCAGCACGCTGCAAGTCTTCCCGGGCGTGCGCCATGCCGTACACCGCGATAAAGCAGCCGAAATTGCCAAGGCAATTGGCAGGAATCTAAGCCAAAAATAAGGCACAATAGGCGCTATCACTCATGACCTGCTGCTCATCGGCTGTTCGCTGATTGCCTGCCTGTCGCCACTCCTGGTGCTTGGGCATTTGTGGCAGATAAAAGAATGGAGGTGGGACCGCCTGGGTGAGCACCTGCGTCGTGAGAGTTTTTGGGGGCAGATCTTTGGCATTCTGCGTCCGGTGATCGTAGTGCTGTCGCTCGGTCTCTTATTCATACCCGGCATGCCCGTGAGTCAGTGGTCCCGCGTTGCGGTGGGACTCCTCGCACTTTTGACACTGATCCGCGTACTCCTCAAAAAGCAGCCACGCCCCAAGTGGACCGAGAAAGCCATCGTCATGGTGGCATCTGCCTTGCTCTTGGATCTACTCTTCCTGGTTCTTCTCTCGGTCATCCATCCTGTTCTGTTCTGGTTTGCCGCCCCGGTGATCCCCGTGGTGCAGTTTCCTTTCTTGGTACTCGCATGGCTCCTCTGGAAACCCGTGGATGTCCTCCTGAAGAATCAGGTGCTGCATAAAGCTCGCGTAGCGCGCGCGCTGCGTGAGGACCTCACCGTGATCGGTGTGACCGGCAGTGTGGGCAAGACAACCGCCAAGGAACTTCTCGCCTGTGTGCTGAAACCCCTCCACGCTATTGCGACCCCTGCGTACGTGAATAGCGAAATGGGCGTTGCGAAGTGGCTCCTGCAGGTTTTGGCGCCTACGGCAAAACAGGCGCATATTTTGATTGTGGAGATGGGCGCGTATCGCGGTGGAGAGATCGCTCTGCTCTGCAAAATCGCACAGCCGCAAATGAGTGTGGTGACGTACGTCGGCTCACAGCACGTGGCTCTCTTCGGATCGGAAGAAAAACTCTGGAATGCCAAGGCCGAAATCGTGCGCGCACTCCCCAAAACCGGCCATGTGTTTTTGAATGGCGATAATGACGGCGCTCGAAAAATGAAGGACATAGCCCCCTGCCCTGCCATCACCGTTGGCACCGGAGGTTCTGCGGATCTTGAGGCACAGAGCATTGAAGAAACACCCAAGGGCATTCGCTTTACCGTGGGGAACCAAACATTTGAGACAGCCCTCCACGGCACGCACAACGTCACAAACGTGCTCCTTGCGATTGCCGTCGCACGACAACTGGGCATGAAGGACGCAGACATTGCGAAAGAACTCCGCAGCTTCACGCCGCCCAAGCAGACCTTCGGCGTGCGCACGGAGCATGGCGTGACCATCTTGGATGACACGCATAACAGCAGCTTCCCCAGCGTGAAGGCCACGATTGGTTGGGCCAAGGGACAGCCATTCGATACAAAGACGCTCGTCATGGCAGGACTCATTGAAATGGGTGAAGAAACCGAGCGCGCACACCGCGAACTTGGTGCTGCAGCCAGGGATGTATTTGACCGCGTGATCTTCCTCGATAACGACTTGGCGCCGTTCTTTGCAGCAGGGTATGGCAAGAGCGCCGAGATGATGTCGCCGGAGACCGCACGCGTAGAGGCAGGCTCCCTCCTCTGCTGCTGCGGCAGAATGCCCGCGTCTGTGATTCATCGCCTTCTCCCCCGCGCATGAGCGTCATTCACCACACTTTTGCGCCATTAGGAGACCGTCGTCAGCGCATGCTGGCGCTGAGGCTTTCGTACAAGCCCTGGCAGTACAAAGAAGGCAAAGCAACGGAGGCTCTCCGCAGGACTCTTGAAGAAAAATTCGATGCCAAAGTCGCCCTCTTCTCTTCGGGTCGTGAGGGACTCCTGGCATTGCTCAGAAATATGAAGAAAGCGAGTACCGACGAAGTGATTCTCCAGGGTTACACGTGTGTTGTGCTTCCCAATGCCATTCACGCCGCAGGCATGAAGCCGGTGTATGTCGATATTCAGCGGAGTACCTTGAACTTGAGCGTAGACGCTGTACGCGAGGCCATCACGCCAAGCACCCGTGCCATCATTGTGCAGCACACGTTTGGTATTCCGGGTCCTGTTTCTGAACTCCGCAGACTCTGTGACGAAAAGAATATTCTGCTGATCGAAGACTGCGCCCACATGATCCCAGACACGCAGGGCCCATCCGAAGTCGGCATGCTGGGCGATGCCGTACTGCTTAGTTTTGGCCGAGATAAAGCCATTTCTGGCGTAGCTGGAGGCGCCATGCTTACGCGAGAACCCACCCTCACCGCACACCTCAAAACCGAGGAATCACGTGCAACGCACCTCTCCTTCTGGACCATCACGAGGCTCCTCGAGTATCCGCAGATCTACGCACTCGCGCGCGCTCTGTATCACCTCGCTGGGTGGGGCAAAGTGATTTTGTGGAAGGCAAAAATCTTCCGATGGTTCATTCCCATTCTCACGCAGGAAGAAAAAGAAGGAAAAGCCGACGCTCAACTGCATAAGATTCCAAACGTGTGCGCTGCACTGGCGCTGGATCAGCTGAGAAGACTTGGTCAGATCAATGATCATCGTCGAACACTCACGCAGTTTTATCTGAAGGTCTTTGCCGAGCATGGTTGGGGCGTGCTCCATGGCATCGGTGGCAACCTCCCCCTCCAAAAATTCCCCATGTTCACCAAGGAGGCTGAGCAAGTGCGCCACATACTCAAGAAAAAGAACATCGTCCTCGAAGACGGTTGGTCCAACTGCGTGATTTGTCCCTCGACCGTGAAGTTGAGTGAGACGGGATACAACAACGGAGCAAACAAGGAGGCAGAAATTGTCTGTGAGGAAATCCTCAGTCTCCCGACCCATCCGGG
>CAYRXE010000011.1:4921-24377 GCA_964428205.1 uncultured Candidatus Peribacteria bacterium
AAGCTTTTGGAGGAGCTGATCACGGAGCTAAAGAAGATCGCCAAAGAAAAGCAGTGCAGCTTCGTGCGCATGAGTCCCTTCTGGCCCGAGTCTCAGACATTGATGAATAGAGTGAGCTCTCCCCTGCACCTCCTCGCAGAACACATCTGGTATCTCCCACTCACCAAGGCTGATGTCTGGGATCGAGCAACGAGTAACGAGCAAACGAGTAACGAAGCGCAGAGCGCCGATGATCTTTTTAAAAATTTCCGCGCGACGCATCGCAACTTAATCCGTCGTGCCGAAAAAGAAGGTGTGACGATCGAGCGATCTACCGATCCCGTGACGGACCTCGAACACTTCATCAGACTTCACGATGAAACCCGCAAGCGTCACAAGTTCACGCCCTATTCGAATGCCTTCTTTAGGGCTCAGGTAAGCCATTTTAGTAAGGTCGGCATGTGCACGGTCTATCTCGCAAAATATCAGGGAATGGTGATCGCGGCATCGGTCCACATGCATGCGTTTGGAGAAACGAGTTACCACCATGGCGCATCGGATTCTGCACACAACAAAATTCCCGCGAGTTACCTGCTGCAATGGACGGCCATTCAAGATGCGCTCGCACGCAAGGATCACATCTATAACTTCTGGGGCATTGCTCCGGTCGATAGCGAAGGCAAAGCCAAGCCGGGACACCCATTCTCGGGCGTCACGCTCTTTAAGACTGGCTTCAGCGGCAAGCTGCTCAACTTGATGCATTGCCAGGACATCCCCGTGACAGGCACATACTGGCTCACAAACGCTTTTGAGCGAGTGCGCAAGTGGCGCCGCGGCTTCTAAGCATTAGTATCGATCTCGTCTCCCCCGAACTCAACCATGCCCCGCATCAGTGACAAATCCACCGAGGAACTGCTGGAAATGATTCTGTATTACATCCAGCGCATGGAAAAACGCGACAAGTGGCGCACGATTGGCGGTACGGTTCGGTCCATTATCAGTCTGATTCCTATCATCATCCTCGTCGTCAGCACATGGTATTTGTACGCCCATGGCGAAGAGATGATTAAGCTCATCACCAAAAGCATGACCGAGCAGATGACGACCCTCATGCCGACTCCCGCACAGATTCAGGAAATGATAGGAGGCGCATCAGGACAATAAAAAACCCAGCGCTTCGCACAAGCACTGGGCTGCTTTTACTGGTGGGATTCAGAAGGAAGTGAGGATGTCCTCAGCCGTCATGCTCGAGGTATACGTTTGGCTTGGCATCGAAAGGAGCTGATCGCGCGAGAAGATCTTTGACGAATTCGAGGTCACTCCAAAGAGGTAACCGGCCTGCGCCGCGATGTCACGAACTCTGTCGTTCTCACCACCCAAGGCATAGCTGATCGCGAACACAGGCTTGCCTGTGGCGTCTTCGAGCATCTTCCTGCTCTGCTCGACCTCAAGCTTCACCTGAGCCGACGTAAGGGCACGGAGGTCCTCTCCTGTGTGGCCACCCGACTGGATGTCGAAGCCGTTCGCAACAAGGCGAAGGAGAGTTTTCTGGGTAATACCCGCAATGCCGACGTTCTGTGTTTCGATGAAGAGGGTTGCTGGGATACCTGCACCGTTGAGTGCATCCGAAACCTTGATGGCATTGGTACGCGTGAGACCTTTGACGGCGACGATGGCGTTCTTTCCTTCGTACACGAAGTCCCTCGTCTGCTGCTGCAACAAGACCTCGCGGAATCCGCGGAAGGTCGTGAGCTTCACTCCTTTGTTCTTGAGTGCCGTTGCCACCTGCACCATGAGCGTGATGGCCTGATCATCACCGGCGTCGAAGATCAGTACGGGAAGTTCGTAGCTGTTCTGGCTCACGAGGAACTGTGGAGCAAACGTTTTAAGGTAATCCATGGAGACGTAGCCGTCTTTGCCCTGGAACTGAATCTTCGCCCAACCGTTCTTGATATCCTGCGGCTGCACAAACTGCTTACCCGGAATCTGGCCCAGCTTCTCCCCTTTTTGATCCGGCGTTGCGCGTACGTTCACGAAGGCAAACGACACGAAGTACATCGTGCCAAACGCCTTCTTTTCGGCTTCCAATTTGTCCTGTGTCGTAAAGCGTGCGATGTACTTGCTCACCACGTATCCCTCCTTCCCGTCCTTCAATTTCACTTTTGCCCACTCACTGTCCACAAACTGCACGAGCGTCACTTCTTCTCCGTTATTGATCACGGCCACCTGTGCGGACTTCGATGATGCCCCTGCGCGTACGTTGGCAAAGGAGTTGATGACTTTGTAGACGTTCGGTGAGCTTGCCCCCCTGCTCACACGAAGCGCGTCATACGATTGCTTTTGCGAAAGATCCAACACAATGGGAGTCGTCGACAATGTCGTACCCGAGGCCTGATTGACCGAGAGCGTGAGATTGCTCGAAGACGTCTGACCCTGTGCATCGTTCACAGAAACAGTCGCAGTACTGGAAGAGGAGTTCGAAAGTTCCTGGAACTTTTCGACGTCCTGCTGCGTGAAGCTGACATCGTTGAGTACTTCGTCATCCGAAGGACCCTTGATGGTCAGATTTTGGCTCGTACAACCTGCAAAGAGGATGCCGAACGAAGCGATTAAAAGGAAAGCTACGATCGGTCCGCTAACACTGTTGCTAGCACGGGAACGCCTCTGCCTTGCGGCAACTGCGGTGCGTCGGGACGGAAGGGAGCGAGAACGACGGTACATGGGAACGGGAGTAAATAAGGGGGAGGTAAAAACTCACATCTGCTCCGGGAGGCGCAGGGTGAGGAGTGACGCTCCGGTCTTGAGGACCGTGGCGGTCAAAGCCGTAAGTGAAAGGCGGAACTCCTTCGTGTCTCCTTCCGCCTTGAGGATGGGGTCTTTGTGGTAGAACAAATTGAATGCCTGGCAGAGCTCGTACAAAAAGTTTGCGAGCTTGTGTGGCATGGCTGTCTCACGTGCGTCTTCCAAGACCTCTGGGAGCTGCATGAGAATGCGAAGCACTCCCCGCTCGCTCTCAGTCACGCTTTCCACGTTCATCGTGGCATCGGGGTTCACGCCAGACTTACGCAACACGGACTGTGCTCGTGCATGTGTGTACTGCAAGTATGGAGCGCTGTTGCCCTCGAAGCTGAGCATCTTATCCCAGTCGAAAATCATGTTCTGTGTGCGTGTTTGGCTCAGAATCGTGTACACGAGCGAGCCGATACCCATCATTTCTGCGAGCTCCTGGGCGTCATCTGTCTGGATGGTGTCGCGGTGACCTTCGATGACGACTCGTGCACGCTCCACGGCTTCTTCCACCACGTGTTCAAGTTTCATGACGGTTCCCTTGCGGGTGCTCATGGACTTGTCGGCAAAGCTCATGCGACCAAAGAGCACGTTCTCAAAATGTGGGAGCTGCCAACCGAGCATCTTGCAGCTCGCGACGAGCTGCTCGAAGTGCAGCTTCTGTGCGATGTCTGTAAGGATGAGAATGCTTTGAGGGTTGTAGGTATCCATGCGGTACCGCATCTGTGCCAAATCGCGCGTGGAGTAGAGCGTGGCACCGTCTCCTTTGACGATGAGGTACGGAGGCATGTTGCTCTCCTCTGGAAACTTCACGATGAGCGAACCGCCCTCACCTTCGACGAAGACCTTCTTCGACTTTCCCTCGTCGATCACCGGCTGCATCTTGTCTTCGTAGAAACTTTCGCCCAGGTCCAAATCGAACGACACCTGCAAACGATCATAAATGCCTGCGAGTGATGCCTTGGTGACATGCACCACGTCCTGCCAAAAGGCCCTGAGAGCCTCATCCCCTGCTTCGAGCTTGCGGAATGCTTCCCTGCCTTGATCTTCGAGTGTGGCGTCATTCTCGACCTCCTTGTGGAACTTCACATACAACTCCAAGAGTTCATCGAGTGTGCAGCTCTTGGCGCTCTTGCCCTCACCCCACTTCTCAAAGGCAACCGCGAGTTTGCCAAACTGCGTGCCCCAGTCACCAATGTAGTTCCATGCCAAGACGTTGTAGCCCTCGTGACGGTAGATGTTCACGAGTGCCTGACCGAGCACTGTTCCGATGATGTGATGAATGGCGAGAGGCTTGGCAATATTTGGCTGTGAGTACTCGATGATCACCGGTGCTTCTTTGCGCTTCACCTTTGGCGTGCATGCCTCGTGTGTTGCGGCGAGCTCGGCAATGAGCGCCTTGGGTGTGAGCCAGACGTTCACGTACCCCGCTCCTGCGATCTCGGCCTTGATGACCTCTGGGAGTTTCGACAATTCTTCGACGAGGACCTGTGCAATCTCCTGTGGTTTCTTCCCAAGTTCCTTTGCGAGCTGCAGTGCGATGGTTGTTGTAGCGTCTCCGTGAGAAATGTCTCTGGGAATCAAAAAAGATACGTCCTTCACAGAATGGGCAAAAGCCTTGTTCACAACCTCTTTTGCCCGTGAAGAAAGACTAGAAAACATGAGACAAGGAAGGGGGTTCCTGAACAAAACTGCTACTCAGGAAATTGCGCGAAACATAGCACCTCTATATAGGGACGCGAGGTGAAAACAAAAATTGCTCTTGCATACACAATGTCCTCGTATCATGAACACAAATTTTGTGCACAATCGTCCACCACCATATGTTGGCTCAATTTTGAGCGCACGTACTACATATGTGATCAGCGTCACAGAAAAAGGATGAAGGATGAGCCATGAATTACATGCGCAAATTCATCCTTCACGTTTTGTCCTTCATCATTTCTCACCTTTTCCAGAAGCCAAAAATCCGCTATAATGATTCGAATGCGTAGATTTCTCTCGAGTGCACTTCTCGGCACGATTCTCCTCTCGGCTTGCACCGGGAGTAAGACGTCGAGCGAAGACATAGGCGACACGTTCGCGCCGGGCGCCATTGAGATCACGACGATGCTCGCGCAGCAGATGGATGTGTTCCTCAGACCCAGTGCCAACTTGGGACTCTTCACCTCCCTCTATATTTCGCAGAGTGGATTCTTCCCTGTCGTCGCTGCACTCAGAGGCATCGCCGCAGAAGTGAACCTGCATTCGAGTAAAGACCTTGGTTCGGATAGCGAGACCTATGCCCTGCTCCAGGAATTCGGTGGCGTGTTGCGTACGGATATTCCCGATATGCTCAATAGAAGCAGCGATAGAGCGCGTTCTCTTAACGAATACATGGCAGGCCTAGAAAACATTACCGAGCGTAGTGCTCGCAAAGCAGACGAATTGGACGGCGCGATTGTTGAGCTGACTGCGGAACACAAAGAGAAGCGTGCTCGTGTGACCGAGATTCAACGCACCATTAACACGGCACTGAGGGATCAAGACTACGCGGCGGCCGCAGCCGAGCAGCAGAACTTAGGCGAGGCACAGAGTGAGCTTTCGGAAGTAGAGAGCAAACTCAATGTGACGAAGAACGTCACGAGGACATACCGCACGCTCTTGGGTATTGCCGAGAAGCGTAAAAATGCCATCGACGCGAACCGCGAAATCATCATCGCCGGACTGAGCGTGGTACAACTTCCGGGTATTGAAGACCTCGATATCTTGGAGCGCGGAAACAGCCAATTTGGCGGAGGAAATGGGGGTTCGAGCGGATTCTTCCAGTTCTAACGGTAAAGTTGATCAGTGAGCCGAATGGAGCTCATTCTCGTCATGGGTTCGCTCTTCCAAAAACACGAGTTTTCCGCTATAATTAGATGATTTATTGAACCCAGTGGACACACCAAAAAACACTCCCCTTCCGGCACCAACGATGCACAGGCATCCACTCATCGACGCGATCGATGACCTACTTGGTTTGCACGCACGTGCCACGGAGGTTCTTGCCGGTGCCAAGACCACGACGGATGAAGCCTTGAGTGCCGAGGACCGCGCCGTGATTAAGCAGTACGAGGAAGGTCTCCAGAAGATCTTGGATCTCATCGCTCCGACCGCCATGGAGATCAAGAACACCGAAGTCGTCCTTGGCGATCTTCACTCCCGCACGCTCTACGTCTACAACTGGCCAAACTATATTTATCCAAACTGGATGAGTCAGCTCGTGAACTTTGGAGCACAGATGGAAGTGAGTCACTTCCTCTACCCAACGACGAACGCTGCGATCATGAAGATGCTCCGCAAGAAAGTTGCGGAACTTCGTTCGAGTATTCGCATGCTGGAGCAGCGCGGTATTGTGCGCGATCCGACTCTCGAAGCAGCGTTGCAAGATGCCGAGGAACTCCGCGACCTCTTGGCTCGCGGTCAGCAGAAGCTCTTCCAGTTCGGCATGTACATCACGATCTACGCCGATAGCGAAGACAAGCTCAAAAAGCTCCAGACCGACGTCGAATCCATCATTGGAGGAAAGCTCGTGCTCACGAAGCCTGCCTTCTTCCAGATGGAGCATGCATGGAACTCCACGCTCCCGCTCTGCATGGATGAGTTGGAAATTTCTCGCAACATGAACACAAGTCCGATTGCGACGAGCTTCCCATTCTCTTCGAGCGACCTCACCGATAACCATGGAATTTTGTACGGAATTAACAGGCACAACGACTCTCTCGTGATCTTCGATCGCTTCGATCTCCCAAATGCCAACTGTAACGTCTTCGCGACATCCGGTGCTGGTAAGTCCTTCACGGTGAAGCTCGAAATCCTCCGCTCCCTCATGATGGGAACAGAGGTTCTTGTGATCGACCCAGAAAACGAATACGTCGAACTCTGTAAGACGGTTGGCGGATCGTTCATCCCCATGTCGTTGCACAGTGACTTCAAGATCAACCCGTTCGATTTGCCCAAAGCCATCCGCGGTGACGAAACGCAGATTGGTGAGGAGCTCCGCGCTGCGGTGTTGAACTTGCACGGCCTCTTTAAGCTCATGCTCGGCACGCTCACGCCTGCTGAGGATGGAGTGCTCGATAAGGCCATTCTCGACACCTACGCGCTCAAGGGCATCACTCTCCAGACAGAGAACCCTGGCACTATGGAGCCACCTACCCTGCACGATCTCGTCGATGTGCTCCAGACCACCGACGGTGGCGAGAACATGGCCAAGATCCTCCAGAAGTACACGACAGGCAGCTACGCCGGTTTGTTTGACCAGGCAACGAACGTGGAATTGGAAAAGCAGATGGTCGTCTTCCAGATCCGTGACCTCGAAGATCAGCTCCGTCCGATTGCCATCTACATCGTGTTGAACTTCTTGTGGAACCGCGTTCGCGCAGAACTGAAGAAGCGCTTCCTCGTGATTGATGAAGCATGGAACCTGATGCAGTACGAAGACTCTGCTCGCTTCCTCTTTGGCATCGTGAAGCGCGCTCGCAAGTACTTCCTTGGTATCACGACCATCACGCAAGACGTCGATGACTTCGTGAACTGTCCGTACGGTAAACCCATCATCACCAACTCGGCGTTACAAATCCTCCTCAAGCAATCCCCGACCGCCGTCGATAACCTGCAAAAACTCTTCTACCTCACCGAGGGAGAAAAGTACGTGCTTCTCAACTCGGGCGTGGGTCAGGGAATCTTCTTCGCCGGTAACAAGCACGTCGCGATTCAGATTATCGCGAGCCCAGAGGAAGCAAAGGTGGTCACCACCAAGCCGGAAGAAGTGCTCGCACACCAAGCCGCCGAACGTGCTCAAAAGGAAATGGAAGAGCGTGCCAACCAGCCCGTCTCCATGATGGCCACGCAGGCACCTCCTGCTGCGCCTAGCGCGCCTGTAGTAGTACCAAGTGAAGTTGTAGCCCCTGAGCCTACTCCTACTGTCTCAGAGCCTGTCGTAGCGCCAGAGCCTGAGCCTGCTCCGGTTGCCATGACCGTGGAACCTCCAACACCTATCGTTGAAACAGCGCCTGAGCCTGTGATCGAAGCAGCTCCAGAAGCAAAGACCGAACCAGAACCCACATCCGAACCCGTGGTCATGGAATCCAACCTTCCTAAGACAGAACTCGACGCTGCTCCGGTGGTAACAAAGGAAAGTGATTTGGGATCGATCCTCGCTGCCATGGATGGTCCAGTCGCAACGAGCCCTGTCGAAGAGCCGGGAGCACCACCACCAACGGACAAGAAAGAAGACACCAGCTTCCGCGGAGGAAAGCTGCTCGGAGATGAAGAACCAAAGAAATAAAAATGTCCCACAGCGCCGAAGCGAAGTGGGACGGGGTTGTCTGTCGTGCAGGAAGATTAGAAGTTCGTGACTCCGTAGGCTTCTGCAATCGCAAGAAATTCCTTCTCGGCTTCCTCCGTAAGAGGAAGATCGAATCTAAGGCTACCCTTCTCTTTGATTATGGTTTCCACCATACCAAGAAGGGACTTCCTACGAGTCGCGAAGGGCAGCAGTTGCGAGATATTGAGACCTAACGTTTCGATGGCGCCCTCAATGTACCGAATCAATGCGAGAGCCTTACCGACGGTGATCCTGTCCATGACGACCTTTCCTGAAAGAACATGTTGAGTCCAACAGACGCGCGAAAGTGTACTGTAAACTTTACTTGTCGTCCACAAATTTGCAGAAAATAAGCCACGCACCGAAATGCGTGGCCAAGTCTTTCCTAGACTGCTCTTGGTCATCCAAGACCAAAGAGTTTATTGATGGATCCGTACTGGGCAGCCAGTACAAAGATCGCTACCGCAACGAGGATCAGCACAAGAAGTGCGAAGAGGGCGAAGCCTCTCTTTGCCCCAGGCGAATCCTCAAACGATGGAGGGCACATACGGCACCTCTAAGAAAGGAAGGATCTGCCCCTAGTATCTAAGTCTGTGACTGCTCGTCCACCACTTTCCACCTCACTTCGGGCTGGAGCTTTCCTGGTAGCGAAAAACCCGCTGCCTTGCGGTGCCCCCCTCCCTGGAATTTACCGGCCATGGCAGAGACATCGACATCTTCGCGCATCGTGCGAATGGATCCCTTCACTTTCCCGTCGCGTTCGTGAAGCACGAGTGAAAAGCGCATGCCTGGCACGGCGTTCACGTAGTCAATGGCTCCCGTGAGTTCGCTGTGGTCTGCACCCGTCGCGCGGAAATCCCCTGCTGTGACGGCAGAAATCGCGCCACCTTCTTCGGTCACACTGATCTTCTCGAGCACCCTGCCCCAGAGCTTGAGCGTCGAGAGCTTGGCCGTGCGGAAGACCTTGGTCACAACCTCCTGCCTACGTCCTCCAAAGCGCGAGAGCTCTGCAACAGTGCGATACACCTGGGGTGTGGTGTTGCTGTGGAGCAGGCCGCCGGTATCTGTGTAAACGCCAGTGAGCAGACACGTGGCAGTGTCTGGATCAATCGTCCAACCCATAGCCGGAGCCAAAGAGGTGATGATCTCGCAGGTGGAAGAAGCGTCTCCCACAAGCAAGTTGAGCGCCGTACCAAAGAGCGGATTTTTGAAGTGGTGATCGATCATGATGGTCTTCTGACTTCCATCAAAGAGCTCGGGGTGTGTCTCATGCAGTTCGGTGAGTTTTGGCTCTGCGCTATCGACGAAAATACTCACAACTCCTTCTCCTGTGGTTCCGGGTGCTACTGGTTTTTGCACTCTGAATGCGCCCGGCAGAAAGTGAAAGATCTCCGGGACGGGATCAACACAGTGCATGGAGACTTCAATGTGTGGGTAGTGGTTTTCGACGAGCCAACCGATCGCGAGCATGGAGCCAATGGCATCGCCATCGGGGTTACGGTGGCAGATGCAGCGGACAGCCTTGGCGCCCTCCAGAAGAGAGCGAAACGTGGCCAGATCTGTCTGCGAGAAGACCATAAAGGAACGGAGTCTAGGTCCCTCTGTCTGCATGCTCAACGAGCTGCCCTTGCGGGTTATCCACACCGATCACCTGATGCTCCATTGTCTGGTTCTTTCGACATTATTTCCCTTCTGTGTCGAGCTTTCGCAGGAGGTCGCTCACCCTGTTTGCAGACTCATCGGACTTATCGATTTTGAAGCGGATTCTCGGCAACACACGACGTTCCAGCTCACCCAATTTCTTTTGAATTTCTTGGACGTGCCTACTCAACGACTCCACCGCGAGCTTGGGTTCGTTGAGCGCACTGATGCCAATGTCGGCGTAGCCACTATCGGGTGCAATGCGTACGTTGGTAATGGACACGATGCCGCATTCCGGCGGACACATGCGCAAATACGGAGCCGCAACCTCACGAACCACCGAGCCGAGCATGTCTGTGCGCTTACTCATACCGAAAGTGTACACTGGGTGGGATGTCGCAATCCCCTATTTCCCTCGTCTTCTGTGGCACTTCGGAGTTCGCTGTTCCAAGCCTGGAGCGCTTGGCGAAGAACCCGGCTTTTCGGATTGATTTGGTGATCACACAGCCCGATAGACCCGCAGGCAGAAAGCAGGAGTTGATGGCATCACCTGTCAAAACAGCCGCTCAGAACCTTGGATTACCCATCGAACAGCCAGAAAAATTGAATACGGAACTGACAGCTATAAGCCAAAAGCTCAAAGCTGCTCCTGATTACTTGGTCGTCGCTTCGTACGGTCAGCTCTTAAGTGATGCCGTGCTTGCTTGGCCAAAGATCAAACCCGTGAACGTGCACCCATCACTCCTCCCCCGCTGGCGCGGTGCGACTCCACTCAACCACACGATTCTTGGAGGTGACAGCGAAGGCGGCACGACGATTCAAGTGATGGCGAAGGAGATGGATGCCGGTCCGATACTCGCGCAGGAAAAGATTCAGATTGATCCACGTGAGACCTACCAGAGTCTTCATGATCGTCTGGCACAGATCAGCGCACCTCTTCTCGAAAAAGTTCTGCTGACTCAGCCCGAGGCTAAACCGCAATCTTCGGAAGACATCACCATCTGCAAAAAATTGGATCGACCGGATGGCGTCTGTGATTCTGCAACGATGACTGCCGAAGAAATTGATCGTAAAGTCCGCGGACTCAATCCCTGGCCAGGGGTAACGATGGACGTACAGGGCATCAATCTGAAGATCCTCGAGACTGCACTTTCTTCGCATCCCAAAGCCACTCCTGTGGCATGTAGTTCCGGGACGCTCTACCTCGTGACGGTGCAAGAGGCAGGCAAGAAAGCGATGAGCGGAGAGGAGTGGGCACGTGGAAAGAGATAAAAAAAAATCCGAAGATTGCTCCCCGGATTTCTTAGCTTCGAAGTGCTTAAACCTTCGTCTGCATCTCCTGGAAAGCCTGGATGAACTTTGGAAGATCTTCGACGTCGAACATGATCGTCGTCTTCTGACCGCCGCGGCTCTTCTCGCTGACCTTGAAGAACTTGCCGTTACCGGACTGCTTGAGGTCGATGTAGAAGGTGCGCTGGCGAGCGTGGATCGTCACGCTGTGCACATCGTCTGCAAAGTTTCCGCCACCACCGCCGCCACCACTGCGTGGAGGACGAGGAGCGCGAGCAGGCTGCTGCTGGAAAGCAGTAGAACCGCTCATGAGGCCATCGTCGCTACCGGTTGGCGACGACAGGTCTGCCATGGGATCGAACATAAACAAAAAGGAAAGAAATAGGGTCCTCCGCTGCTCTCTCGTCGCACTCAGATATGACTCGCTCATGCGTACGTCGAACTCGTAAGGACAACCCTAGTATACCACAAAAAAACTGGAACCCCCGCGAAGTGAGCTCCAGTTTTCCCCAAGGGTGTTCGTAACAAGGTTTCCTTTGGAACACCCCCAAGATCCTCCTCCCCTTGTACAAAGGAGAAGCGGCCCATCGTAATGCTTATACATACGCTCGGCAATGCCCTTTCTCACTCCTTCTTCTCCAGCGGAGCGAACAGGATGGATGGCTCCCCTACCTTGGTCCAGTCCTTGCAGCCGCCCCACGCTTTAAGGTCGTCGGTGAGTACAAAAGACTTCTCGAGCATCTTGCCTGCATACGGCACACCCAACTGTGTGCTGATCTTCTGAGCAGTCTCGGGGATAAACGGCAGGAGCATCAGTGCTGCATGGCGCAGGCACTCGGCTGCGGATCCCAATGTCTCAATACGCTTATTGGCATCGTCTTTGATCTTCCAGGGAGCCGCATCGTTGAAGGCAACGTTCATGGCGCTCACAGCCTCCGTCACTTGCTGAATAGCAGAGTGCAGATCGAATTGATCGAGCGCTTCTGCATACTTAGACCACGCCATCGCCGTCTGCTGGAGATCCTCAGAGCCAGAAGGGATGCTCACCACTCCTGCATCTTTTTGCAGGAGCACCAACACGCGATTGAGCATGTTGCCCAGCTGATTTGCCAACTTCGACTGATACAACTCGTCGATACGCTTCCAACTAAAGTCTCCATCGTTCCCAACAGGGATCTCGTGACTCAAATAAAAGCGCAGAGGATCCGCATTACCATTGAAGTGCGCGAGTACGTCCTCAGGATGCACGACGTTACCAATCGACTTACTCATCTTCTGCCCTTCGCTCGTAAGGAATCCATGGATCAGCAGCTTGCTTGGAAGTTTGACCCCGGCGTTCTTGAGCATGGCTGGCCAAATGAGCGCGTGGAAGCGTGCGATGTCCTTACCAATCACATGCGTGATTTCGCTCTCGTTCCAAAGTTCCGGATGCGCAAAGCCACCGGCACCCGAGAAGTAGTTTGTGAGTGCATCACACCAGACGTACATGGTTTGTGTACCTTCTTCGCCAGGAACAGGAATGCCCCAGCTCAAGCTCGTATTGGGGCGCGAGAACGAGACATCTTCCAATCCCTGCTCAATGAGTGTGAGGGTTTCTGGCGCGCGGAAGCTTGGAATGATTGGGTACGTGCCATCGGTGAGGATCTTCTTGAGCCACGCTGTTTCTTTGGAAAGTGCGAAGAACCAGTTCTCTTCTTTTACCTCTTGAGGAGCAATGTTGTGGTCTATGCATTTGCCGTCGACGAGATCTTTCTTCGTCACAAAACGCTCACAGCCCGTGCAATAGAGACCTGTGTACGTGCGCTTTTCGAGTACTCCAGCTGCTTGCAGCTTCTTCCAGAGTTCTTGGACTGTGGGCCAGTGATTCTTCTGATCCGTCGTGCGGATGAAGTTGTCGTACGAGATACCAAGCTTTGTATAGAGCTCTTTAAAGAGCGGCACGTTCTGCTCCACCAACTCACTGGGAGTCACCCCTGCTTTTTGTGCCGTCTGCTGAATTTTGATGCCGTGTTCATCGGTGCCGATCTGGAATCGCACGTCATCTCCACGCAAGCGGAACCAACGCGCGAGCACGTCTGCCAAGACCTTTTCCAACACATGCCCCATGTGCGGAGCTGCGTTTGGATAGTCGATAGCCGTCGTGATGTACTGGCGCGTCATAGGAGCTGATGGCTTATAGCTTTCAGCTTATAGCTTCGACAAAAAAGCTAAAAGCCAAAAGCTACGCACCTAAAAGCTTTACCACAATGGACAACCACCCGCTCCCCCACCTGCGATCAATGGAATCATCACAGAACAGATATAGAGCACAATGCCGTCAGCCAAGATGGCGAGCACGACACCGGCGAGCGAATACATGATGATGGTCTTTCCTTCACTGATTTTTCCGGCGTCTCCACCTGCGGTCGACATCTTGATACCCGCGTACACAATGGAACAAATGGCCGTGCCTCCAATGAGCGAGAGCACGAACTGAGCCACGCGACCCATGAAGAAGATCGGTGCGGCAGCACCAAGACCCGTGTGTGGGAAGGTAGCTTGCAAGGCAGCCCACATACCCGAGATACCGGGAGCACCTGCGCCCAACTCACTCACGTCTGCGTGAGCGATAGGAATGAACAGGTTGTCGATGATGAAGTGGAGAAACGGCATATTAGTAGATGAGACCAAGGAAAGCGTCGACAATGGCGCGAGAGAGGTTGACGATCACGGCACCCGTAATGGCCCAGCGAATCATAGAGATACCTTTACCGTAGTCGTCTTTGCCCATGACCATGAGGTAACCGGCGTAAATAACAGCAATGAGGAACGCAGTGTTGCTCAGGGTTACGAGAATACGAATGGCTCCTTCCATGAGGGCGACCATTGGCACATTGGATGGGCCACCGTAGAACTCGGTCGCCACAAAGCCCACAGCAGAACCGGAACAAAGCGTGACTGCCAAACCAATGAGCGCGTGCTTAATGGTGTTCTTTGCTTCGGCAGATTTGCCGTCATCTCCCCAGAGAATCAACATTTGGAAGCCACCCCAAACCACGAACACAAGCGAGACTCCGGCAGCAATGGTCACAAGAATACCCAGTACGGCAGTGACCGTGTGCGTGAAGAGCTCACCCGTTCCGCCACAACCGGCAAGGCCGGTGCACACCACAAAAATCTGTGCGTATGCGAGTGCAGGCTGGAGCAATGCAGCGATGAATGCCGACAGTGCAAAGAGTGTTCTCATTAGATGAGGTAGAACGTCGGGTTCAAGAAGTTGAGGATCATCGCAGAGAAGATGATGAGCAGCAGTCCGATCATCGCGTTCATCAATTTCTGTTTTCCTTCATCGTACTTTCCTTGCTCACCGGCGTTAAAAATCATCTGTGCACCACCGAGCACACCCCACAGGATGGCAAGACCGGCACACACACCCACGAGCCACGGGAAGAGGAAGTTGAAGTACGTATAAAAAGCTCCAAGTGGTCCGGTGCCAACAGGAAGACAGCTCACTCCTCCAATAGGTTCGAGGAGTTTGATGGTGCCTGGCGGGCAGTTAGGACCAGCGGCCCATGCTGTGGGCACCAAGAGTGAATGGAGTTTCTCCATAAACTGCTTATGAGAGCCGGAAAGTAGATTCGAAGTCATCAAGACAGTATACCAGAAAATAGCCTCTTTTGGGAGCAGTATTTAGGCCCTAGAAAGGGGTACGGATAGCCCAAGGCTTGATTATTCCTGGCCTCAAACGTAGCATCTCCCGGCGTTCATTAACGTCTATTTGCGGATGTAGCTCAGTTGGCTAGAGCGACGCCTTGCCAAGGCGTAGGTCGCGGGTTCGAGTCCCGTCATCCGCTCCACTTCAAAAATCCCGGATTTTAGCGGGATTAGTACAATGGTAGTACACGAGCTTCCCAAGCTTGAGACGCGGGTTCGATTCCCGTATCCCGCTCCATTTCCCTATTAGGGCGGTTTGTGCTATAATTCTCAAATATGAAAAACACACAACAACTCGAAGAATTTCGCACACGTCTGGAACAAGCAGACGAGTTCGACATGCAAACTGTGTCTGATGTCGTCGGTCACATTGGTGCCATACTTGGGCCCACGCATAACCAGATGCTCAATACATTTCTGACGTCTCAAGAAGTCTACAAACCAGACGCCACTCGCAAAAAGTTGCTGGCAATTATTGATGATTGCTTGAACCCAGAAAAGAACTGAGTCTCTGTAAAAACAGCCAAATATAGCTGTTTCAACAACAGGCTTTTTACGCTATAATAAGACGAAACAAACACTCATTCTCTGACCCGCTTTCGCGTTGATTTCGGCACGTTCCTCCCGAGCGTCATCATCATGATTGCGACGGCTGTCGCTGGTAGCGCGTTCTTTGTGCAGAGCCGCAACGTGATGTCGGTGAAGATTCGTCAAGAACTGCAGATGGCGGCGGCACTCGCAGCTGGTCAGATCAACGGAGACCTTCTGGTGAACATTCGCAGCGAACAAGATGCCGCACTTCCGGAGTATGCATACGTGGTGCAGCGACTGCGCGATATTCGAAGCAGTATTCCCAACGCACGCTTCGCATACATCTTCCGTCGCACGGCACACCCAGAGACTCTCGCGTTTGTGGCGGATGCCGATGCAACGTCGGAACCTGATGAGTTGGATAAAAACAAAAACGGCAGAGTCGACAGCGACGAAATTGCCGGTGTTCCCGGTGAGCTCTACGACGTTTCTGGTCAGCCGGAACTACAGGGACCTGCGTTCCTCCAGGCTGTGACGACCGATGTCTATGTTGATCAGTGGGGTGCATTGCTTTCTGGCTTCGCTCCCATTCAAGACAGTCGTGGCAAGCACGTTGCGGTGATTGGCATCGACATGGATGCTGATGAATTTGTGAATTTGTCCCAAAGCGCTTTCTCCCCTGTGAGCCTGCTCATGGTGCTCCTTCTTGGAGCCGTGGGCTCGGTCGCGATTGGTTGGCTGGGTTGGCGTCGCCGCGAGCGCTTTTACCGTCGTTTGGACGAGGAACGTTCTGCCCTTGTGGGACTCGCCATGCACCAAATTGGCGCTCCTCTTTCGACCATGCGTTGGTGGGTCGACCTCTTGAAGGAGAATGACAAAGAGCATGCCGAGAACGAAAATGCCGACGCTTTTAAAGAGCTCGAAACGGCCATTGCTCGTATGAGCGATCTGATCGAATCGCTGCGCAAAGCTACGAGCGTGTCACAGGGTATTGTCGATAAGACTCTTCAAACTTTGGATTTATACGAACTGATTACCGATGCCTTAGCGAAGAAAGAAGCTGATGCACAGAAGAAGAAACAAAAAATCATTCTCGATATGGAGCAGCAGATCAATGTCGAAGTCGATCGCGAGCTCATCGAAGGAGTTGTGACAGAGCTTGTGGATAACGCCATCTGCTTCTCACCGGAATCCACAGAGATCACCATCAATGCCGTGCGCAAAGGAGGCATGGTCACGGTGAGCGTCAAAGACCACGGCTACGGAGTCCCTGCTGCCGACATGAAGAACACGTTCCAGGAATTCAAACGCGCAAGTAACGCCAGCAAGTACAAGCCTGTCGGTAACGGGTTGGGGCTCTTCGTCTCACGCAGAATCATTGAACTTTCCGGCGGTCGTATGTGGATGGAAAGCGAGGAAGGCAAAGGAACAACGGTATCGTTCACGCTTCCCGTAGCATAAGAACCTGCTACACTCGGCACGCTGTTTGGGTCGGTAGCTCAGTTGCCTAGTTCTGCGTAGCAGAACGTCATAGACAAAGGATCTACTCGGTCCACGCCGTTCTTTACAGTCGCATTCCCTTTGGGTCGGTAGCTCAGTTGGTAGAGCAGTGCCCTTTTAAGGCATTGGTCGCGGGTTCGAGCCCCGCCCGACCCACCATACTTGTCTGCGCAAATTGTACTCGGTACTATTCGCGCATATGAAAACCACACCCTCTTCTCTCTTTTTTATTTCCATCGCCACAGTCGTGGCTGCGTTTTCTGTGACAAGTGTCTCTGCGCAAACACGCTTCTCGGCAACGTCATCGGTACGAGCACTGAGTTCGAGTAGCTCATCGAAGTCTTCCGAAATGACTGCCAAATCATTCTCGGCACCAGCTGGTGTAGATGCTTCGGTAAAAATTTCTGAGCTTCCGTACTGTGGGAACTCCAAAGAAGACAATGCACTCGTTTGGGACAAAGCTTCTAAAAAGTGGATCTGTAAGCCAATTTCGACACTCATGCCTCCAAAATGCGACGGTGCCGATCAGGCACTTCGCTACGACGGCAAGGCTTGGAGGTGCGATACTGTCGTGGGATTGCTCGTGGCGCACACTGCAACGTTTGATGATTTAAAAGGAAAGAACACCTGTGACACAAAGAACACCTGGGGTGGCGCAACATGCACAGTAGGATCGAGCGGCATGTCTGCCACACTCAAGTGCCCTCCGAACACCACTCAAGTGGATACGAATGCGCTCAATGGCTACGAACTGACGCCAAAGGACAGCAAGACCATGGATCAGTTTAGCGGCGAGTACCACGCTTTCTGTTTTTCGAGAGGTATCACTATCGCCAAGTAGTACGCAGATCTCTCTACCCCCGCACAGAACACTGTTGCGGGGGTTTTTTGTGGCTACACATACCATCACTAGAACAGCGCTTTGAGAATGAGATAGATCATGGCCCAACCACCGCCAAAGATCAGTGCGATAAGTCCTGCTTTAAGGAGCGTGCTACCCATAAAGTATTGAGGGGAAAGACACTACAGTAGACGCACGAATCAAGCGGCACTTACCTGTACAATCTGTGCATGATCGACAGTCACTGCCACTTGGCCGATAAGAAGTTCCATGCCGATGTTGCGGAGGTTGTTGCGCGTGCAAAAGCTACAGGTGTTTCTCAGATGATCACGATTGCAGATTCATTATCGGAGTCTGAACAGTGCGTCGCGCTCGCAGAACATTTTGCCGATCTCTCGTGCACGGTGGGAGTGCATCCGCACAATGCGAAGGATTGGAAAACGGCAGACGGAGAAACTCTGCGGATACTCGTGAGTTCGTCGAAGAAGGTGAAAGCCATTGGCGAAATTGGCTTGGATTACCACTACAACTTTTCGCCAGCCGAAGCTCAGAAGAAGGCATTTGAAGATCAGCTGAACCTCGCTGAGGAACTCAAGCTCCCTGTGGTGATCCACAATCGTGAATCTATTTCGGATCTCAAATCCATTCTCAAGAATCACCCTGTGAAATTCGTTCTGCACTGCTGCACAGAGAAATGGAGTGACGTGAAAGATCTCGTCGACGCTGGTTGCATGCTCTCGTTCACAGGCATAGCCACGTACCCAGACGCCGCAGACATTCGCGAGACCATTACGAACTGTCCTTTGAATCAGATGATGATCGAGACCGATGCGCCGTACCTCACTCCTGTCCCCCATCGTGGTAAAAGGAATGAGCCAGCATTCGTCGTGCACGTCGCCGAGACCATCGCGAAGATCAAAGATGTGAGTATGGAGGAAGTCGATAGGGCCACAACTGCTAATGCGGTAGCCTTCTTCCGCCTTTAGGCTCCCGTAGGTCAATGGATAGACCGCCGGCCTCCGAAGCTGGAGATACAGGTTCGATTCCTGTCGGGAGTACCACTATCATTTGCCTATGAAGGTCGCTCTTGTTCACGAACTCCTGACCATGAAAGGCGGTGCCGAACAGGTGCTCAAATTCTTGAGCGAGATGTTTCCCGATGCTCCTATTTACACGCTTCTCTACGACGAGAAGAAGCTTGGCGATTGGTTCCCAAAGGAACGCGTGAGGACCTCCTTCGCGCAACCGAATTTGATGTTCGGGCGCTGGCAGTTAAACCATCACTTGTACCTCTCGGAGTTTGCGCAGGCAGTAGAAGCGTGGGATTTCTTGGAGTACGACTTGGTCATCAGTAGCTCGTCTGCATTCGCACATGGCATCCTCACCAACGTAAAACCCAAGCACATCAGTTACGTGCACTCCCCTGCTCGCTACTTGTGGGACCGCACGCACGATGTGCTGAACCGCGCTGGTCGCGGACCACTGGGCTGGATCAAACGGAGGATGCTCGAGAAGACCTTCCACAAGCTACGCGAGTGGGACAGCGAAGCTGCTGAACGCGCGAATGTATTGCTTGCCGCATCTAAGGAAGTACAAAGGAGGATCCAGCTGTATTGGCGCAGAGACAGCCAAGTCGTCTATCCACCGATTGATGATGCCTGGCTCACGAACGCACCAAAAAGAACGCCAGGTGCGTACTTCTTCGTTGCCTCTACCCTCGTTCCGTATAAGAGGATTGATCTGGCGATCGAAGCTGCCAACCAACTCCAGGTTCCGCTCAAGATTGCAGGTGATGGACCAGATAAAGCACGGCTCCAAAAGATTGCCGGACCAAACGTGGAGTT
>CAYRXE010000012.1:0-21748 GCA_964428205.1 uncultured Candidatus Peribacteria bacterium
GACAAAACGTCCATGGTCTTCGGACAAATGAACGAGCCACCTGGACCTCGCTTGCGCGTGGCTCTCACGGGTCTCTCCATTGCAGAGTACTTCCGCGACGAAGAACAGCGCGACGTGCTGCTCTTTATCGATAACATCTTCCGCTTCACACAGGCCGGTTCCGAGCTGAGTGCTCTCCTCGGCCGTATTCCATCCGCTGTGGGTTACCAGCCAAACTTGGCCAACGAAATGGGACAGGTCCAGGAGCGCATCACGTCCACGAAGAAAGGATCCATTACGTCCGTGCAGGCTGTGTACGTGCCCGCAGACGACTTTACCGATCCGGCTCCTGCAACGACCTTCGGTCACCTCGACTCCACGATTGTGCTCACGCGTTCACTCGCAGAGCTTGGTATTTACCCTGCTGTCGATCCGCTCGATTCCACCTCCACGATCTTGTCGCCAGACGTTGTGGGACAGGAGCACTACGACACCGCACGCAACGTGCAGAAAGTTCTCCAGCGTTACCGCGAATTGCAGGACATCATCGCGATCCTCGGTATGGAAGAACTCTCCGACGAAGACAAGCTCACCGTGAACCGCGCTCGCAAGATCCAGCGCTTCCTCTCGCAGCCATTCTTCGTTGCCGAAGTCTTTACCGGCTTCCCAGGAAAGTTCGTGACCCGCAAAGACACCGTCCGCGGATTCAAAGCCATCCTCGATGGTGAACTCGATGCCATCCCTGAGCAGTCCTTTTATATGAAGGGAGGTATCGACGAAGTTACTGCTTAATTATGTTTACACTCGAAGTCCTCACACCCGACGGCGTTGCACTCCGCACAGAAGCGGAAAGTGCATCGATCCCGACGAGCAACGGCGAGATCACGATTCTTAAAAATCACGTGCCGCTTGTGACGACTCTTGGTCCAGGAATGCTTACCGTGCACACCGCAGAAGGGGATCAGTTCTTTGCTCTCTCTCGTGGTGTCGTGCAGGTCGAAAAGAACAGCATCAAAATCCTCAGTGATATTGCCGACCGCGTGGATGCTCTCGATGAGCAGGCGATTCTCGATGCACAAAAGCGTGCAGAAGAGCTCCTCGCTTCTCGCCGTCAGGACACCGAAGGATTCATCGAAGCTTCTGCCCTGCTCGACCGCGAGCTTGCACGTCTCAAATCTGTTCGCCGCCGCCGCTCTCGTCTCTAAACCATGCCTTTGACTACGTCATCCGCACCGGCCAAGCCCACTGCAAGCGTACGTTTCCAGTACGATCTTGCGACGCGCCGCGCCATGGGGCTCGCGTTCCAGCTCTGTTACATGATTGCAGTGCCGGCATTCTTCTTTGGATTTGCAGGTGCGTACCTCGATAAGTACTTGGGTACGGGTGGCTTGATGCTCTTCCTTGGACTTGCTGTTTCTCTCACGATTTCTGCTCGCTGGGTCATCCGCTACGTTCGTAGCTTTGTGAAACACCAGCCTTCTTCCGCAATCAAATCCTAAGTATGGCATCTGGCATTCATGCCCCCACACTGGCTTCGGAAACCGTGCTCTCGCTTGGATTCTTCGACATCCGCAACACCATGCTCATGGCGTGGCTCGCCATGATCGTGCTGCTCCTCTTCGCGTTCTTCGCGAACAGGACAGGATTCAAAAAGATGCCGGGGCGTTTCCAGGCATTGGTCGAATCGCTCATCGAAGGATTGCACGATCTCTTCCTTGGAGTCTTAGGTGACGAAAAACTCACGCGCAAGGCCTTTCCGATTGTTGCGACCCTCTTCCTCTTCATTGTTCTCGCAAACTGGATGGGTGTGCTCCCAGGTGTTGGTACGATTCTCATCGACAGTGTCCACGAAGGACATGCGGTGGCTGTGCCACTCTTCCGCTCCATGAACGCCGACGTGAACATGACGCTCACGTTTGCAATCATCGCTATTTGCACCGTGCAGGTCTTTGGTGTGCAGGCTCTTGGTCTTGGTCACTACTCTTCCAAGTACATCGTTCCACCATGGAAGGATCCCGTGGGAAGCTTGGTGGGTCTTCTCGAAATCATTGGTGAGTTCTCTCGCATGATCTCCTTCTCCTTCCGTTTGTTCGGAAACATCTTCGCCGGAGAAGTGCTCCTCGTCGTCATCAGTTTCTTGCTCCCGTACGCAGGTCCGATTCCGTTCTTGGGACTCGAGCTCTTCGTGGGACTCATTCAAGGTTTGGTCTTCGCCATGCTCACGCTCGTGTTCATCAAAATGGCCATTACGCCACACGGTGATCATGGGGAAGATCATGGACTCTCGAAGAAAGAAATCTCGCAGAGAGTCTTGTCTGCCGGGTAATATCCCCCTAACTACGCGTTATACACTTTTCATTTATTTCTTCTCTTCCCCCCATCTCTATGGTTCCAGAAGCAGCACATGCCACCGCTGAGGCCGTCGCCTCCAGCGCCATCTGGGCAGTTAACTTCCCGATTGTCATGGTCATGATGATCGCTCCTTCCATTGCGGCTCTCGCAATCGGATTCATCGGTTCCCGTTCCGTTGAGGCTGTTGGCCGCAACCCGGAGGCCGCATCCAAGATCCAGACGATCACGATCCTTACGGCAGCTTTCTCCGAAGCTATCGCTATCTACTGTCTCGTCGTGGCTCTCATCTTGAAGTTCGTTCAGTAATTCTTTTCTTCTCTAACCCATGGCTATCCTTACGTCTCTCGGCATTGAGTGGCAGCAACTGCTGGCACAAGCAGTGAACTTCGGCATCATTGCGAGCCTTCTCACTGTCTTTATGTATCGACCGGTGCTTCGCGCACTGGACGAGCGCCGCGAACGCGTGCGCATGGCCATGGAACATGCCGATCGCATGGAGCGTCAGGCCAAAGAATTCGAACAGCTCCGTCTCGATAAGCTCAAAGCTGTCGACCAGGAAGCTGCCGAGCTCCACTCGCGCATGAAGAAAGATGTCGAGGAAACCCGCCAGAACCTGCTTGCTACTGCAGATCGTGAAGCAAAGGCGATCATCGCTCGTGCTGAACGTGAGCGTAGCGAGGCCGAATCCCGCATGGAGAAGGCCTTCCAGGAACGTGCGGTTGCCCTCATTACGTCGCTTGCATCTAAGGTCATCCAGCGTGAATTCACGCCTGCTGATACCGATCGCATTGCGGCATCCCTCGAAAAAGATCTCGCTTCCTCTGTACGCAAATGAAGCCAGGACTGATGCATCTCGCACAGGCATTCGTCGATTCCGCGGAGAAAGTCCCGGAGTCTGACCACGCCAAGTTGGCAGATGCTGCCTTGGAAAAAATGCGCAGTGGTCGCCTAGGCACCTCTCGCGAATTCTTCCGTGCCGTTACCATCGCGCTCCGTCAGAAGCACAAGCTCTTCCGTTTGGAAGCTGCCACAAAGCTTTCCGACAAGCGCCTGGACTCGCTCACGAAAGCAGCCGAGCAATCCTCGTCTGCTCCTGTGCGCACCGTCCAGAGCGAGAACTCCGCTCTCATGGGTGGTGTGATCGCGCAGGTTGGTGACGAACGCTATGACGCCTCTGCCCTTGGCATGCTCAACCGCGCTATGGAAGAACTTCTTTTACCACTTCGCTAAACGTTCGTAGTTCCCCACTTGATACTTTCGTTTCTCCCTCCTTCGTATGTCTCCTTCTAGTCATCCGCTCCTCTCCGTTCTCGAAGATCGCCTCAACGCGTATCAACCAACGTCACAACAGGAGCACGTTGGTACCGTGGTCGAGGTCGGTGACGGCATCGCCAAGATCAGCGGTCTCTCCAATGTCGGTCTTTCCGAAATGATTGATTTCGGTAACGGCGTTCAGGGAGTCGCTCTCAACCTGCAGCCCGACGTCGTCGGTGCAGTTATCCTCGGTGATGGTTCCAAAGTAAAACAAGGAGATACCGTAAAGGCCATGGGCAAAGTTCTCTCTATTCCCGTGGGTGAAGCACTCGTCGGTCGCGTGGTTTCTCCTCTTGGCGAAGCCAAGGACGGCGGACCAGCTATCTCCACGAAGACTCTCTACCCCGTAGAGAAGATTGCCGCAGGTGTCATCGAACGTAAGTCCGTCGGTACGCCAATGCAAACGGGTATCGCCGCTATCGATGCAATGATTCCGATTGGTCGTGGTCAGCGCGAGCTCATCATCGGTGACCGTCAGACGGGTAAGACCGCTGTCGCCATCGATGCCATCATCAACCAGAAGCGCACGCAGAACACCGACCGTCCTGTCATCTGTATCTACGTTGCCATTGGTCAGAAGGAATCCAAGGTCGCGAAGATTGTGGATGAGCTCAAAAAGAAAGGTGCTATGGACTACACCATCGTGGTGTCTGCCGGAGCATCCGAATCCGCAGCGCTCTCGTACATCGCCCCGTTTGCGGGTTGCGCCATGGGAGAGTACTTCGTCGATAAAGGCATGGATGTTCTCTGTGTGTACGACGACTTGAGTAAGCATGCATGGGCCTATCGCCAAATCTCCTTGCTGCTCCGTCGCCCACCGGGCCGCGAAGCCTATCCTGGAGACGTGTTTTATCTACACAGTCGTTTGCTCGAACGTGCCGTGTGTATGGACGAGAAATTCGGTGGAGGTTCCCTCACCGCGTTGCCGATCATCGAAACGCAGGCCGGTGACGTCTCTGCATACATCCCAACGAACGTGATCTCCATTACAGACGGTCAGATCTTCTTGGAGTCCGATCTCTTCTTCAAAGGCATTCGCCCTGCAGTGAACGTGGGTATCTCCGTGTCACGCGTGGGATCCGCCGCTCAGCGCAAGTCCATGAAGAAAGTTGCAGGTAAGCTTCGTCTCGACCTCGCTCAGTATCGCGAACTCGCGGTCTTCGCACAGTTCGGTAGCGATCTCGATGCCACCACCAAGAAGCAGCTCGATCGTGGTGCACGCCTCACCGAGATCCTCAAGCAGCAGCAGTACGAACCACTCTCCGTTGGTGAGCAGGTGGCTATCCTCTACGCCGCTGTGAACGGTCACTTGGACACGGTTCCTGTGAAAGAAGTGAAAGAATTCCAGGGCCGCTTCCTCACGTTCCTCCGCGAGAAGCATCCAAAGGTTCTCGAGACGCTCGACATGGAAATCAGTAAAGATGTCGAAGAGCAGCTCCAGCGCCTCCTCGCCGATTTCGTTCCCAAAGCCTAATACATGGCACGTGGACTTCGTGAGATTCGGCGCAAAATGAAGGCGGTCAAATCGACCCGCCAAGTGACGAAAGCCATGGAACTCGTGGCTGCGTCCAAGATGCGTCGTGCCGTGCAGAACGCCCAGAACCTCAGCCACTACGCTGCAGGTGCTTGGCATATCCTCAAGCGCATTGCCGAGCTGCACCCAGGCATTCACGCGTTCCTCACCGAGCGTCCAACGAAGAAGGTTCTCGCTGTCCTCATGACGTCCGATCGCGGACTCTGCGGAAGCTTGAACGCACACTTGCTCCGCCAGACCGATCAGTACATCAAGAGTCTTCCCGCAGATGTCACCGTCGAGTGGGTAGCTGTGGGCCGCAAAGGTCAGCAGTTCCTCCACAAGATGAGTCAGAACGTGGTAGCCGCATTCGGTGCGTTTAGTAACCACCCGCGCTTCCGCGATATCATCCCTTTGAGCAAAATCCTCCTGGATGGATTCCAGAACAACACGTATGACCACGTGATTGTGATCTACCCACACTTCGTTTCTGCACTCGTGCAGGAAGCCGAAACAAAGACCCTCTTGCCGCTCTCCATGTACACGCTGGAACAGCTAGCCGGTGGAGCAGGGGAGAATATTGCCCTCTCGGAGCAGTTCCTGTTTGAGCCGACTCCTAAAGACGTGCTTGATGTCATCGTTCCGCAGCTTACCGAGATGCAGATGTATCAGGCCGTACTCGAGGCCTCTGCAAGCGAACACAGCGCACGCATGGTGGCTATGCGCAGTGCCACAGACAACGCCTCCGGTCTTCTCGACGACCTCACACTTACGTACAACCAAACACGCCAGGCAAACATCACGGCAGAACTCGCTGAGCTCTCTGCCAGTAAGGCTGCACTCGATTCCTAAGAAGGGGATTGCGATGGTGAGCGTTACGATTTGTCGTGCGTGGGATACAAAAAACGCACCCGGAGGTGCGCTTGAGAATTCGAAGTGGAGGATTACATGTTGGAGTAGAACTGCTTCTGGCGGTTTGCTGCGCGGTAACCTTCGCGCTTGAGAGCGCGGCGGCGGCGAAGACCAGGGTTCTTCTTTGGATCGCGCTTCTTGTGGCTCTTACGATCACGCAAAATCTTGATCAGGTTCGTCTTTTGAACCTGCTTCTTGAAC
This sequence comes from uncultured Candidatus Peribacteria bacterium, assembly GCA_964428205.1. Taxonomy (GTDB): domain Bacteria; phylum Patescibacteriota; class Gracilibacteria; order Peribacterales; family Peribacteraceae; genus CAYRXE01. The sequence continues at coordinate 6,272 of CAYRXE010000012.1, forward strand.
CGCTGTTGCAAGCGGTCGTTGGTCTCTTCGCCTTTCTTGATTGCGTAAACTGCCATAGGGCTGACAGAGGTTAATGGAGACTATGACATTCTGCAAGGGCTTCCTGCGACCTCACAGGAGGGGATTGCCGCAGGTACAACAGCCAAAGTCCGGTCCCCTTCTTGGAAACTTGACACATGGAAAAATCATCGAAAAATGCACTAATGAAAATGCGGATTTGCCTCATTCCCTAGCCAAAAATCAGCTTTGCTCCGACTGCGGTTTTTCTCTACACTTTGCCTATTATGGCAGCTCAAAAGTATACCGCTCAGCAAATCCAGGTCCTCGAGGGTCTTGAACCCGTTCGTAAGCGTCCTGGTATGTACATCGGCTCGACCGATGTGCGTGGACTTCACCATCTCGTATGGGAAATTGTCGACAACTCCATCGACGAAGCCATGGCCGGTCATGCCGATCATGTGCAGGTGATTTTGAACGATGATGGATCTGTATCTGTGGAAGATAACGGTCGCGGTATCCCTACAGACATTCACCCAACGACGAAGAAGTCCGCACTCGAAACAGTGCTCACCACTCTCCACGCCGGTGGAAAATTCGGTGGAGACGAAAGCGGATACAAAGTATCTGGAGGATTGCACGGTGTCGGTTCCTCTGTGGTGAACGCTCTCTCTATTAAGATGAAGGCCGAGGTCCACCGCGATGGTTCGGTGTATCAGCAGGAATATAAGCGTGGTAAGCCCGTTGCTGACGTGAAGAAGACTGGAAAGAGCGACAAGCACGGCACGATCATCACGTTCTTGCCCGATGATGAGATCTTCGACACGACCGATTTTAGTCTTGTGACGATCCTCACGAGGCTCCGCCAGCAGGCGTACCTCACGCGTGGCATCACGTTGTCGATCACCGATGCTCGCAAGAAGCGTAACGAAGAAGATACGAAAATCCCCCGTCTCTATCGTTTCCACTTCGAGGCAGGTATCTCGGCATACGTGAACCACCTCAACGAAGGTCAGGAGGCGATTGGCAGCCCAGTGTGGTTCGAGAAAGACACCGAAGACGGCTTCGTGGAAGTGGCCATGCAGTACACCCAGGCGTTCCAAGAGAACGTGGTGAGCTTTGCGAACAACATCCACACCACGGAAGGTGGTCACCACCTCACGGGGTTTAAAGCTGCTCTCACCCGCACTATCAATGCCTACGCTCGTAGCTACGGCATCCTCAAGGAAAAGGATGAGAACCTCACCGCTGATGACGTACGCGAAGGTCTTACGGCTGTCGTGTCTGTGCGCCTCAAAGAGCCACAGTTCGAAGGTCAAACGAAAGCCAAGCTCGGTAACGCCGAAATGAAGACGGCTGTGGAGACGGTGGTAAACGAGAAGCTCAGCCAGTACTTAGAAGAGCACCCAACAGAAGGAAAGGAGGTCGTAAACAAGTGTCTCCTCGCTGCACGCGCACGTATGGCTGCTCGTGCTGCTCGCGACAGCGTCATCCGCAAGGGGGCGCTCGATGGCATGACCCTTCCGGGTAAGCTCGCGGACTGTAGTAATAGAGATGCTTCTCAGTGTGAGTTGTACCTGGTCGAGGGTGACTCCGCCGGTGGCTCTGCCAAGCAGGGTCGTAACCGCGAGTTCCAGGCCATCCTTCCGCTCCGCGGAAAGATCCTCAACGTGGAGCAGGCTCGTTTGGACAAAATGCTCGCAAACAACGAAATCAAAGCACTCATCATTGCCATGGGTATGGGTGTTGGTGAAGTGAAGGATGTGAGCAAGCTCCGCTACCACCGCATTGTGATTATGACCGATGCCGACGTCGACGGTGCGCACATTCGCACACTGCTTTTGACGCTCTTCTACCGTTACTTCCCAGAACTCCTCGACGGTGGATACCTCTACATCGCTCAGCCACCGTTGTACAAACTGCAGAAGGACAAAGATGTTCGCTATGTGTATAACGACGAAGAAAAGAATGTTGTGATGAAGGAGTGGGGAATCGACGCGCAGGAAATTGAAGATGCCGCGCAGAACGAAGAGCCCGAAGGTCCTGCTGACGAGAATGAAAAGCTCGTGAAGGGTAAGGAAGACAAAGCAGCCGCTCCCAAAAAGCGCAAAGTGAACGTCCAGCGCTATAAGGGTCTTGGTGAAATGAACCCGGAGCAACTCTGGGAAACAACTATGGATCCTGAGCGCCGCATCATGCTCCGTGTCACGCTGGAAGACGCCGAGAAGGCGAATGCCGTGTTCACGACCCTCATGGGCAGCGAAGTCGCTCCTCGTCGCAAGTTCATCCAGACGCACGCCAAGGGTGTCAAAAACTTGGACGTATAGCCGATCCCTGTAGATTTAACCTCTTCCCTTTTTAGGGCGACGGTTTAGACTGGGTCGAGCTGGGTCCATGGTGATCCTTGCGCTTTCTATGTTTTCTGCACTGCAATCTGCCGCCGGCTGGATCCAAGACACCGTCATGCACGGTGGGTGGGTCGCTGCGTTGATTGTGTGCGTGTTGATCGTGGTGTGGCTTGTGATCGTCGCGATGCTCCTCCTCGGCTACGCACGCGGTGTGCAGATGAAGCGTTCTTCCTTGGCATTACTCACGGCCATTGCACTCGTGATCATGTTGGCGATTGCCGAATACTCCATGTTCACCTTTGGAGCAGACTTGGGAAACACGATGTCACACCAGCGTATCTAACAGATTACTGACGCTTCTTCTTACGAGCAGGTTTCGTGTTGATGAGCGAGTTTGCAAGGGGGATCTTTGTGAGAATTTCTTTTTCCATAGATTTGATGGTTTTACGCATGAGCTTATGGAAGGCAGGGATCAAAGCGCCTGTGTTATCGACAGGGTTCCCTTTGTTATCGACCACACGCAGGAGCACGCGCTCTTTACCCATGAACACCTTGGCCGTGAAGGTGGTCACATAGTCCATGTAGCCACGGAGTAATCCGCGCTTGAACCTTCTTCCAGAGAAGATCACGGGAGCTTCTTCGATGAGCCTGATTTTTCCTGTTTTGGATTTATACACGCGGTCACTCAAATCGAAGTCTTCGTAGGCATCGGTCATGGCGTTAAAGCCACCGGCAGCGTCGTAGGCCTTTTTGGTGATGGCGAAGTTAAATCCACTCAAGATAAAGTGCCCACCAATGATCCTGTAAGCCTTCATATGGAGCGGCATCATGACGTTAAAGAACAGGTTCGTAATAGCGTCACAGTCCACAATCCTGGTAAATCCTGTCACGGCCACCACAGACTTATCCTTCTTAAAGGCTGCGAGGGTTTTCTCCACCCAGTCACTCGGCACAATGGTGTCGGCGTCAGTCGAGAAGATGATTTCGCCTTTTGCAGAATCAAAACCCTTCTTGCGGGCAGCTCCACGGCCTTTCTTTTTTTCTCGGATGACACGCACGTTCATCAAATGGCTGAATCCCCTGACAATGCGTGCAGTGCCATCGGTGCAGTTGTTATCGACCACGATTACTTCCATGGGAATCTTTGACGACTGCTGCACGAGTGCCGCGAGGCACAGGGCAATATTCTGCTCTTCGTTGTACGCGGGAATAACGACGCTGATGAGCTTCGGAGGCATGGACCAAAGTATAGCATCGCATAGAAAAATCCCCCACCTTGTCGTTAGACAAGGCAGGGGAAAGGGTTGTCTGTGCTCTCTGCGTTACGCGGTAGCAAGCTCGAGGCGATAGCCGGCTACGATTTGGGAGACTTCAGCGTTCACGTTCGCCGCAGCGAACAAGATCTTGAAGTCGCCTTCGCCGAACTCGTCGTCTTCCTCGTCGAGCGATTGCTGTAACACCTGGCACAAGGCCGCTAGGCTGGGAGGCGCACTCGCCGTTTTGTCGGCTTCCCGACCTATACGCTGCAGCTCCATGAAGGTGGACGCATACTTCTGCCTGTTCGTCATGCGAGACTCCTTTAGCAGACACGGTGGTCAAAGAGCGCGTCTCCACGCGGAGACCAAGGGAGTCTACTGATCTTTTTTGTACGGCAAAGTACATCACATGTGCAATCGCATAGAGCCCTTCTGTAAGCCAAAAGCTAGTCCTCGTCTACGGCCCCAAAGGCGTCCTTCATGTTGTACTTATCGAGGTTCTTTTTACCGATCAGGTCCACGATCTGTGGAATAGCATCGTCGAATTTGATCTGCTTCTGCTTACCTGCCTTCATGTCGCGAAGGATGATGGTGTTTTCCTTCACTTCCATCTTGCCGAGCAGCAACGTGTAGCGAGAGTCGAATTTGTCGGCGAGGCGCATCTGACTCTTGAGGCTTGCTTCGCCAAGAGCACCGACCGTGTGCACACCCTTCTCGCGAAGATCCGACACGAGCTTAAGACATTTCTTCTTTGCCTCCGGTCCAAGCTGTGCGACGAACACGTCGATCTGATCTTTGTTTGGCACCGTGACGCCAGCTTCCTTCATGTGCCAGATCACGCGCTCCACTCCTGCTGCAAAACCGACACCCGGTGTGGGGTTGCCGCCGAGGAGTTCGATGAGGCCGTCGTAGCGACCACCACCACCAACAGCATTCTGTGCGCCGGTGCTGGCATCCCAGAATTCGAACACCGTCTGACCGTAGTAATCGAGGCCGCGGACGAGACCGGAGTTTGGGATGTAGTCGATACCGAGCTCGTCTAGGTACTCGAGCAGGGTCTCGTGGTACTGCTTACTCTCATCGCTGATGAACTGGTCGAGCTTCGGTGCTCCTTTAATAAGGATCTGCGTGTCTTCCTCCTTACTATCGAGCAAGCGCAGGGGATTGGTCTGGAGGCGCTTTTTATCCTGTTCCGGGAGCGACCTCTCCTTCCCAATGAAGTATTCCTTGAGCGCTTCGATGTATGCCATGCGGTTCTCTGGGGAACCGACGTTGTTGATCTGCAAGGTAAGACGATCGCGGATTTTGAGATCTTCGAAGATCTTGTGCGCAACATGAATCAACTGCGCATCGAGCGATGCATCGCGAAGACCAATGATTTCGAAATCGAACTGGTGGAACTGGCGGTAGCGGCCCTTCTGGGGACGATCGTGACGGAAGCATGTGCCAAAGGCGTAGAGCTGCACCGGCTGTGGCAACTGCTGCATGCCGTTCTCCACGTACGCGCGGCAGATACCGGCGGTGAATTCTGGACGCAGGGCAAACTCCTTCTTCTGCTTGTCGCTTTCTTCTTCTCCACGATTAGGACCGGAAACGATGAAGAGTTCTTTTTCGACAATGTCGGTGTGCTCACCAATCCCGCGCTCGAAGATGCGACGATCTTCGAATACAGGCGTATCGATGCGCTTAAAACCAGCCTGACGTGCACGGTGACGTACGGACTTCTTAATGTACGTTTGATACATGTGGTCCTCCGGTAGGACGTCGTGTGTACCCTTTGGTGTGCGGAACAGTGGTTCGGACATAGGGAACTCGGGAAGCTTGCTTCCGAAGCGTGAGCGGTAGTTTACCAGCGTGTGCGTCGCCAGAAAAGAGAGAAACGGCAAAAAACCGATGGAATCGGGGCTTCGGCAAGCCACTTCTCATGCGTGTTTCGAGATCCATCGCTACACTTTGAGCATGAAAATCCTCTCCACCCTCCTCGCTACTATCACGCTTCTCACGGCCACGAGCGCTCTTGCGCGCGATGATCGCGGTCGCACGCGCACGTACACGGGCATGACGCCGTACGAATCCAGTCGAAAAGTCGTGTGTTCCGAAAACGGTCGACGATGCTGGGTGCAGATGTCTTCATCATCATCTTCCTCCGTCTCGTCCATTCGCCCTGCGCCTATCAGTGGGAACAGAAGGGCCATCACAGATCTGTCGGTGTTTGTGCCATTCGTGAAGAAGTACGTCACCCTGCCAGAAGGTTGGACCGGTGATGTTTCGGATAAGCTCGCAACCTTTACGAAGAAGTCTTCCACAGGTCAGGCAGATTCCACATTCTACGTACAGCTCTACGATTATCAGGAGTGCGATTCTGATTCCATTGAGACACGCATGAACAAAGCTTGGGCTGCCGTCAGCAAGAAATCTCCCGAGCGCATCACGGTTGGTCGTGCATACGGCGTACAGGGTCTTGCGTTTAGTTGGGTTGAGCCGGGTACCGGCGATGCCATCACGCGCAATTTCTGCATTATCCCTCAGGGGTACATCATGACGGTCAGGGTCTGGACGAACGATGCTGATGCCGCCACGAAGAACGTCATTGAGCGCTACGCATTGCCCGATTTGTACACGCCACGCAGGGGTAGATAGTCGTTTTCGGAGCCTTGGCATGGTAAACGCAAAAAGCTAGGATGCCTGCGCGTCTATTTCCATGGCGATCGTAGCTCAGTTGGCCTAGTCCCGTTTACGGGACGTAATAGAGAAGGTCAGATGCGTTACATCCGTCAGGTTATTCACTCCTATGGCGATCGTAGCTCAGTTGGTTAGAGCATCTGGTTGTGGTCCAGAGGGTCGTGGGTTCAAATCCCATCGATCGCCCCAGAATTTATATCACTCACTTGCATCATGAAATATACCAATAATCACTATGAGGATGCAGACCAGGCAGCACGAGACGACTTGGAAAATCGTGTGCCGATGACTCCCGAAGAGCAAGAGGCACGTTTGACGTTGCTTGAGATCGCAAACGAAACACGCTCTTCTTTCGAGGAGCTGTTTGAGGAGGATTAGAAGCTTCTTTGGCGTTGTTTACAAAAATTAATATTGTTACAATTTGAGTAATTCTGTGTGTCTGAGGATGTCCTTAGACTCTTATGCAGAATGCTCATTCAAACCAAGGAGTAGATGAATCATGAAGAGAGTCATTGGTACGCATATGCTCGCTTTCCAGGGAGTGTTACAGCCTGGTGATGGCAAGAAGGTCGAGACTGCTGCAAGAATTTCATCGTCTGCAGGTGCGACGCTGATGGAATTGACGCCGGAGCCTCTGAACACGATGCCTGCCGACGAGATGGGAAGTGCATTGCTCGCAGGTGGCATTTCGGAGTTTTCCCTCTGCCGGTTTTTCCCCGGTGGTCCCACAGGAGAAACTCCTTGTGGGGATCCCCTGGGGGATGACAAGCAGCATCGTGCCGCCTTGAGGACAATCGAAAGCGATTTGAAGTACATCGAAGGTCTGCGAAAGTGTGGCCTTATCTGTGAGTTCATGACCGGTCCAAACGGTTATGTTCTCGGGAAGCAAAATGTGCTGCAAGTCGGAGAGACCCGCAAGCGGTTTGCGAAGTACTACGGACGAGTAGCTGTCATTCTTCAAGGCACAGGTGTCCGGGCTTGCCTGGAATATCTCAAGCCCGACGAAGACCAAGGCTATGTCGGTAGCATGAATGAAGCGTGTGTGATTATGGATCAGATTCCACATCCGGAAATCGCCATTCACTTCGACACGTTCCACTCACATGTGCGCCGCGAGAACATGCGCGCAGCGATTCTTCGAGCAGGAAATCGGTTGGCGTATGTACACGCAAACGGGAGCAGGCGACTGCATCCGGGTGCGAGCGGCCCAAGCGATCTGCTGAGGGACCACATTGACTGGAAGGTTGTGTCCCAGGCACTCGACGAAATGAAGTACCGAGGGCCCATCGTTGTGGAGCCATTCGGAGACATTGTCTTGAAGCAGGTTCCGGCGCTGGCCGACGGCGTGGCTGAGCCCATGCCTCCGGAAGACTATTTCCCACTCGCGTTTAAGACACTGCGAATGGCGAATATCATTTCATGAAAACACTCCTTGTGTTCTAACCCTTGGCGGCATTTGCTGCCAGGGGGTTTTTATTTCTGTTCATCATCCACGCTATCCGCCCTGATGATGAATTGAACGTCTTCATCAGAACTCGTTGGAGTCACCGGAGGCTCAGCGAGATTTGTTGCCACAGGTGTTGATGCAGCAGGAGCTGGGAGCTCGCTTGATGGTTGTGCAGGTGGAAGTTCCGCTGAAGGTTGAGCAGCTGGTAATTCACTGGAAGGCTGCGCCGCTGGCAGTTCCTCTGCAAAGTTTTCTGGAGGTAGTGCTGGCTGAGGTTCTGGGACAATCACGGGTGTTGGTTCTGGCACGAGTATTGGTTCTGGCTGAGCTTCTGCAATCGGAGTTGGTTCAGGCATCACAGGATCAACAACAGGTTCAGCGACAGGTGCAGGGGACTGCGCAACTGGAGTTGGAGTTGGAGCATCCACTTTCTTTTCCTGTTCACGCTTCTTTAAGTTCTGCCTGTAACGCTGGCGCTTGAGCCGGCGCTTTTCGCGTTCGCGTTCTGCACGTGCGTCATCCTTTGGTGCGCTCGTAGGAGCAGGCGTTGCCGGTGTGGCAGGAGCTGGAGCAGCTTCGACCACAGGTTCAGGTTCTGGAGCAATCACTGGCGTTGGTTCGGGCGTGACCACTGGCTCTGGTGTTGGCTCGGTCACGGTCTCTGCTTGTGGCTGGAGCCACGGAGGAACAACTTCTTCTGTTGCCTGTGGAGCGTCGGTCACGGGAGGTGCTGCTGGTTCAGATGCAACGACTGGCTCAGGTGTTGGCTCAGCGACTGGCTCTGGAACTGATTCAATCACAGGCTCTGTGATCGGCTCAGGTTCTGGAGTGCTCACAGGTTCCTTCGCAGCAACTTCCAGTCCTTTCTTCAGCCAAGCTGGAGCAGCTGCCTCATCAATGTGCGGCTCCGTGGAGCTTGGTGGAGTGTCGCTCACTGCAGGAGGCTCTTCTTTGAGCACTACTTCTGATGGCACGTCTTCCACTTTTGCCGAACGCTTTACTTGGAGAGGAACTGCAGGAGCATCGATCACTGCTTGCGTCGCATTCTGTTTGATGAGCAAGGACTCAGCGGTCTCCAGAGTCTTATCCAATTTACTTCTGCGCAGTAAGCGCAGGATCACAAGCACCAAGAGTCCAAGCAGCACGATGATGCCGACGATGGCGAACACGGTACGCGCAAACGCAGAGTTAAGACGCTCGAAGACTGTCGCGAAGAATCCCGGTCCGGAATCTCCTGTGGATCCCACAGAAGAACTTTGAGCGGAGCTCGAGGAGCTGCTCACCACGGTGCCAGTGCCCGTTTCATGTATGCCTGTCACATTGATAGTTGTTTGCGCCGTGTTGATGATGCTTCCGTCGATGATGTTCCTCACCGACACGCGCACCGTATATGTGCCATTCTTTGCGTAACGATGATTCGGAGTCATCAACAGGCTCTGTGTGCCATCACCAAAGTCCCACAAAGGGAGCGTGTGTACGCCCAAAGGCGGAGGTGTTTGCAGAGCAAAGCGCACCGTACCGTCGTCACGAGCATTGGCGAGAATCCCCTGCGAAGACACAATGTTCTCTTCTTCACCGATCTTTAACTGTAACTGACTCCGAGCGATGGTTCCGTCTTTACGCTGGATAGCCACTTCCATCGTGCGATCACGGGGGAGGGCGAACCAGACAAAGAGACCAGAGGCTTCGCTATAGGAGTACGTGTCCAGGTTATCGGGTTGTGCTTGCGATGCCGTAGCATCGAGCACGACGGCAAAGTGAGAGGTGTCGCTCTGGTCCGGCTCGAAACGAAGCACATGAAAGTTCTTTGGAAGTGTCACGATGTTCTGCTGTGCACGTGGGGTCGTAACCACGAGTTCTCCCGGGAGCACCGTTGGCACCGATGGATCTGTAGGCGTGTGCGGAACAATGCGAAGGAGGAAGATCCTGCGCGTTTCGGAATCGAGCATGGGTTCCGAAATCGTCGCGTCGAGCAAGTACTCACCCGGCTTTACCTGGCGTGTACGGAAGACGCTGCTGCGAGAAGCTTCGATGAACGTGCGATCCTGCGTGAGTACCCACACGGCACTGGCCGTTGGGTCGTCGCTGTGCGCGAGGATCTCGAACACATCACCGGCTTCGATCTCAATCACTTCATCCGGCGTGCGGGTGGCCTGCCCTGCAAGCTGTGCCGTGCTGCCATGTGCAACCGTGATTGCGAGTAAGAGCGAGAGGCTCACACCCAGGAAGCGCCTTTGAGCGAGGGAGGGTACACGCATGAAATTACGCGCCGATCAGAACGCCTGGAAGGCTCACGATCAGTTTGGCGAGGAGAATGATGACGAGACCGATGACCGTATACAGAATGATCTTCTTCGCGCGGTCTTTGGAATCATCCGAGCCCATGCCCACGATCAACCAAATACCGGCTATGACAATGGCAACGACAGCCAGGAGTCCGACGAAGTTCAAGACCGTATTGAGAACATCAGTAATTACCTGGCGAATATCTCCAGAAGATCCCGGGATATTGATGCCAATATCACCCAAGTCTCCACCGAGAGCGGCGTAGATGAACGCCACAATCACTTTGGCGAGGAGGATCACAATGAGACCGATAATCACCCACTTGATGATTTCCTTTGCACGGTCTGCCTGTGCGCCGCCACTGAGGATCATGTAGAGGCCGGCAATCACAATTGCCACCACTGCTGCGAGACCGACGTACGTAAGAACCGTGTTTACGATTTGAATAATTGTTTGAACAGGATTGGTACCACCCAGCACATTGATTCCCACATTTCCACTCTGTGCGCCAAAGAGGCTGTAGACGAAGTTCACAATCACCTTCGCAAGCAAAATCACAATCAGACCCACAATGGTCCAGATGATGATGGTCTTGGCCTTGTCTGCCTGTGCTCCACCCGTGAGAATCATGTAGAGACCGGCAACAATGATGGCGATGACCGCTGCGAGAGCCACGTAGTTGAGGATCGTGTTGATCACATTGACGACTGTCTGGTCGATGGAACCGCGAAGGGGTCCTTGGACTCCTGCGGCAGCTCCGACACCGGCTTCGAGGCCAGGTCCGTTATAGACTTGGGCGAGTGTCACCTGAGCCGTGTGTGTCACAGTGCTCACGGTGAGTGCGAGAGCGAATGCGCAGAGCGCAATCATGAGACGATTGACCATACAAATTTGGTGTGAATGTTTCTCCTGAGTATAGCAGAAAACTCACTTTTTCGGAAGACCGCAAAACGGCTTCGTGCTAGACTTATCCTCATGCGTCCGTCCCCGCAAAAACTCCTTACGGCAGCCGATTGTTCAGCTTTTTTGGTAACTGACCTCACGAACATTCGGTACCTCACGGGAATGGCTCTTTCGTCAGGCTGGATGCTCGTCACCCAACGCAAATTCATCCTGTTTGTCGATTCTCGGTACAAAGAGAGTGCAGAGAAGAACGTTCGCAGTGGCGTTACCGTGCGTGATCCTAAGGAACTCCCAGGGATGCTCGCGGAGCTCAAGCACTGTGGCTTTGAATCGGAGGATGTGACGTTCGCGAGGCACAGTTCTTGGAAGAAAAAATTCCCCAAGACCAAGTTCACTGCGACCGAAGGAGTGCTCCACGAATTCCGTCGTACCAAAGAGCCAGATGAACTCCAAGCCATGCGCAAAGCAGAGCGCATCACACGCGAACTCTTGCGTCGTATTCCTGTCGTACTTCGTCATCCACTTTCGGAATTGGAGTTGAGTCACAAGCTCAACATTTGGGCACTGGAACTCGGCGCCGAAGGCATGGCATTCGACAGCATCGTGGGCTTTGGCAGTAACACGAGTATTCCGCATCACAAACCCACAACTCGCATGCTCAAGAAAGGTCATGTTGTGCAAATTGATCTGGGTGCAAAGGTGCGCGGCTACTGCAGCGATGCATCCGAAGTATTCTTCACCGCGCGCCCAACTGAACTCCAAGAGCGCGTGCATGGCGCTCTCGTCGACGCACAAAAAGCAGCACTTAAACTCCTCAAGCCAGGCGTCTCCAACCGCGTGCTCGATCGTGCGGCTCGTGCCGTGCTTGATGAAGAAGGATTGGACCCGTACTTCACTCATTCCTTGGGTCACGGAGTCGGCTTGGATATCCACGAAGGCGTCACGCTGTCGTCCAAGACTCCTGAAGTGAAGTTACTGAAGAATGAAGTGATTACCATCGAGCCAGGTGTGTACTTTGAGGGGAAGTTTGGCATGCGTGTGGAGCGCATGTTGGTGGTTAGTTGATCATCTTTCGTACTCTACTATTTTGGCTTACAGTAGGGCTAATCTTGTATTTGTATACTTTAATATTCTTCCACCTATTACACAAGATCTGGGTGTGAACCGTCAATCAAGGAACTCGCCCTTTTACGCTAGAATAGAAGCAACACTTTTAGAGCTAACACTTACACACATATACATGCATAACCGCACTCTTGCCGTGACTCTCATGGCATCTCTCCTCGCTTCGCTCGTTCCAACATTTGTCGTTGCTGAAGCAGCTCCCTATGAACAGGAGTTCATTATCACCGCCTACTACTCTCCACTGCCAGATCAGTGTTGCTATGTGAAGGGAAGTTACGCCGCCGACATGGTGCTCAATGGTGAAGGAACAAATGGTGCAGATGGCACAGAGGTCTACCCAGGTATGGCAGCTGCTCCCAAGGAGTACGCCTTTGGTACGCGCATTACACTCCCAGGAATTGGTACGGTCGCCGTGCATGATCGTGGTGGTGCCATCAACGTTCTTGGTAATGGAGTCCATCGCTTGGATTTGTGGGTGGGGAAAGGTGAAGAAGGTCTCGCACGTGCTCTCGCCTTTGGCGTGCGTCGCGTGAAGGCCACGGTGTATCCCAAAGGATCTGCCATGCCGGATGAACACTTGGATCTTGCATCGCTCACGGCTCCGCTCGACACACTCAAGAGCTTTAGAGTCGCAGAGGCTTCGCTTTCTTCCCTCCGTGCAGAAAAAGGCGATAAGGGAATGTCTGTAAAACTGCTTCAGCAGAACCTTAAACTTCTTGGATACTTGGAAGCCGCACCAAACGGAAACTTTGGTGATGCGACCGAAGTCGCACTCAGGAGCTTCCAGCAGGAGTATGGAATCATTGCCGATCAAGTCAGTCTCGACGAACGCACGGCGGCGTTCCTCGCTGTGGTTGTGGCACGTGCAAAAGCAAAGGGAGATGCGCTCGCGTTCCTCAAATCCGGTGAGCTGACCCCATCCGATACCGCAACCCTCAAGCGTGTACTCCGTTATCTTGGCTACTACAAAGGACGTACCACTCCTGTAGCTGACGCTGCATTCAAGAAGGCTGTCGTGCACTTCCAAGAGCGAAACAAGCTCATTGCTTCTGCGAGTGATCCAGTAGCCGGTGTGCTCGGACCTAAAACACGCGGACTTATTCGCGCACAGTGGAGCAAGCGTGTCGTTGCCACCAAGGCAGAAGAAATTCTCTTCGTCGCACGCATTCGCGATATTGTAGACGAAAAGGGGATTCTCGTAGGGGAATTCTTGGCCGAAGGAGACAAGGGTAAAGAAGTTCGTAAGCTCCAGCAGTTCCTTGCAGATCGCGGATTCCTCAGTGGATCCAGCGTGAGCGGAAGCTTTGGCATAGAGACCGAAAACGCACTCATTAAGTACCAGATCTCAGCCGGCATCATCGCAAAGGCAACCGACAAGGGTTCTGGATTTGCGGGTCCGGCCACACTTGCACGCATGCGCAAAGACATTGAGCGTGACACCTTCTTGCTCGTTCGCGCAGAGGGTTGGAACGTGCTATAATTCCTTTTACTCCTACTTTCGTATGCAACTCCACGAAGCTCCACAGGAAGGCGGTTCAGAGGTTCGGAGTATTCCGGAGATTGCGGAAGGCACGCATATCAATTTGCAAAAATTTGATCCCAAGACTGGTGCCGATGTTGCTCAGAGGGTCTCTTTCAATGGAACGCTTTGCTCCGGCAAACCGGGTAGGTCAGCACAAATCAGGGTTGGTCACCGTGTGTTCGTCGATACGAGTTACGATCTTACAGCGAATAGCACATCACTCGTTCAGCGGATTGTAAAGCAGCCAGACGGTTCGTATCACATTTTTACGGTTTCCAGCGCATACCGCCTTACCGTACTGACCGGTCAGCCCCCCAAAAAGGAACCGGCAGAAATGCCTCAGTCGAAGCCCGTGAGACGTTCTCTCGGGGAACTTTTTAGCTGGCTAAAACGTCGAGGAGCTTGATTGATTGCCGGGGAGTTTTTTGCCATGATCGTTTGGTGCGCCAACGTATTTTCCTCGTCATTGCCGCTCTCGTCGTGCCTGTTTTTGTGCAGGCTGCCGATGCGCCTATTTCACGTCGCGATGCGTTCGTGACTCTTTGGGAAAGCATTCGTCGTCCGGCTGTGGAAAGTAGAGGAGGGTGGTACACCGACATGCCCGCAACCGAACGCGGTGCACTGGAGATCAACTACGCAAAGCGCAGACAAATTTTGGATGACACCGAAGAGTTCCGTCCCAACGATCCGCTCATGATGCGCGAAGCACTCTTGTGGATGTTCCGTGTTCGCAACATTGCGGATCCCGATGACATCACCGAAGAAACGCTGCAGCCATTTTTAGAAAAATATCCGCTCGGAAGTTACCTCAAACGCGGCGAGGATGGAAATTTTCGAGTAGTCGAAAAAGCGCTTACAGAAGCCGAATTCGGCGATCTCCTGCGCAAGTTTGATCAGATGCTCCGAGACGAAGTACACGAGACGAGTTTTTACTCCGAAAAATTTCACGGCAAGGGCACGGCCTTCGGTGAGCCGTTCGATATGTACGCACTCACTGCTGCGCATCGCACCTTCCCGCACAACACGCTCGTGAAAGTGACGAACGTCGCGAATGATAAAAGTGTGACCGTGCGCATCAACGATCGTGGTCCGTTTGTAGAAGGCCGCGACATGGACTTGAGTCTTGCTGCATTCACGACGATTGCCGAGCGAAGTCAGGGGAAGATCAACGCGCGCTACGATCGCCTGGGAGACATCACACTCATTGGTCCATGTGCGCAGCTTGGCAACATGCAACGTAGGCTCTTCCGTCGCACATTGCTCACGCGTGGCGTGCCCACGGTGATGGAACTGGGTGGCGTCATGACACTCGATGCCAAGGCCTCGTTTGTGGTGCTCGAACAGCGGTACCCGGATGGCGAAGGAAGCTTTGTGCAGGATTGGGTGCTGCCTGGAGAGAAGTACACGTTCACACCGTCTCTCGAAGGTACGTATCGTTTCCTCTTGGGAACCAAAGAAGGGCAGCAAAAATGGATGACAATGCAGGTGGCGAAGTGTAATTAATTTATTTTTTACCGTTTACACCGTTTGAGAGTCCTTTGAAGGAGATTTGATCTTCCTCAAGGATTGATTCTTCGGCAATACCGTCGTTGATCAGCCTGAACATGGTGCGTTGAACTTCGAGATTTTTTTCGTGTACTTGATCATAGGTGCCTTGCGCAAAGAAGAGATCGTAAGCAGTCTCCGCTTTTAATTGATGATCAGCATCTGAATGCGCAAGTGCGTACTGTTCGGCTGCTTTCTTGCTCTCAAATTCCTCATAATTTCCATTTTCTTTAACGAGCCATCTCTTTTTTGTGTCTTCTAAGAATTTTGGCGGGTATGCACTAATCATGCGGTAATACTTCACTGTTGCATGTGTCATGCGAGATGGATCAATACGGTGAATACGATCTTCCGCTTGAATTTCTT
>CAYRXE010000013.1:0-14307 GCA_964428205.1 uncultured Candidatus Peribacteria bacterium
GCTTGAAGTACTCTTCGATGCTCTCGCGACGTGCACCTGGGCGAGCGCCCGAGATGGCATCGACTGCGGCAACGATAAATGCCTCTGGAGAAGCGATCGGAATATCTTCGTGGTGAGCCGCAATACAGTGGATCACTTCTGGGCGAACCTTGTAGCGCTTGGCGATTTCGACACCAATTTCGACGTGCGTGCCCGTAACCTCGTGGTCGAGAGCCTTACCAATATCGTGGAGCAAGCAGCCTTCCATGGTGATCATCGGATCAGCACCAATTTCTTCTGCGAGCATGCGACCCATCTGTGCCATTTCGACAGAGTGCTTGAGCACGTTCTGACCGTAACTGGTGCGGAAGCGAAGACGACCAATAATCTTAAGCAGATCTTGTGGGTAACCCGTGATACCAAGTTCTTCGACAGCGCGCTTACCGAACTCGAGCATCATCTTACCGACCTGCTCTTTTACTTTTGCGACCGTCTCTTCGATCTTCGCAGGCTGAATGCGTCCGTCCTGCACAAGTTTTTCCATCGAGAGCTTGGCGACGTAGCGGCGCACGAGATCAAAGCCCGAGAGAATAATGGCACCTGGCGTGTCATCGATGATGACGTCGACACCGGTTGCAGCTTCGAATGCCGTGATGTTGCGACCTTCTTTACCGATGATCTTTCCTTTCACGTCATCGCTTGGGAGTGGCACAACCGTTGCCGTGGATTCACTTGCGACCTCAGATGCGTAACGTTGCATGGCTTCGGTCATCAAGAGCTTTGCTTTGTCTTCCACTTCGCTTTCCATATCTTCGCGCTTGAGCTTGATCTGCTCTGCGAAGAAGTCGCCGAATTCCTTCTCGAGCTCCTCTTTAAGCTGCTTCTTTGCCTCTTCCTGAGAGAGCTTAGCGGTCTTCTCCAATGCTTCGCGGTGCTTGGCAGCAGCGTCCGACATCTCGGTCTTCAAGGCCGTGATGTCTTGTTCCTTCTGGACCAAGTTTGTGCGCTGACGTTCGACCTCGCGAACTTTTTCGTCGAGCGTCTTTTCTTTTTCTTCCATGCGACCTTGTTCTTTTTCCATCTTGGCTTCCATTTCGGCTGCCTGCATTTTTGCATCAGCAAGAATTTCCTTCGCGGCAATTTTTGCCTCGTTCTCTGCGGACTTAATTTGGCTCTTCACTTCGGCAAGACGGTTTTCCATCTTGTCCAAGTTGCGCTGCTGCTCGTTGATCTGATTCTGCAGAGCAGTCGAAATTTTCTTTCCTTGGCTAAACCAAAACCAGCCGGTGAGTAAACCTAGCCCTGCTCCAGCGAGCAGTGCGGAAAATACGATGATGTATTCCATGGGACATGGGGGCAGAAAGTAAGTGATCTGCCACACTCACGAGATGACTAGCCTACGAACAAATGCGTGCGAGCGAACATAGGGTGGGAATCGAAGTGAGGTGGGGGAGAAACAAAGGGAAGTTTGTCACTGGCGTGAGTATAAGGTGCGGTTCTCTCCTTGGCGAGAACAGATTTGCGGCTTGTGGTAGCGAAATACTGAGCACAGTGCCCTACGTATCATTCCCTTAATCTTTTGAGGCAGATCTTTGCGTTGACGGAACAGCGTTCATGGCTTGCCGCTGTGGTTCTTCCTCGATGATCCATCACCGACTTGATCATTCATGATTCATCCACTCAGTCGTTCTGGTGACATGTGGGTATGCGACTGAGCATCTTCCGCATCGGCTTTCTGTGTGCCATCACGGTTCTCCTGGTATTCCCATACCTCGTGTCTGCTCATGCCATCATCAGCGAGGTGATGTGGATGGGGAGTGATCTTTCTACCCAAGATGAGTGGGTGGAGATCACCGGTCTTGATACAGAGACGGATCTCTCTGGATGGAAGCTCACGTCGGTCAATACGAGCGGCACTGAGGTGACCATCATTCAGTTTGCGACAGGTTCAGTGCTTCCCGCTGATGCTTCTTGGGTGATTGCTCGCTACGCATCTGGTCAGTCTCGTCTCGCGAATGAACCTCACGCGATTTCAAACACAATGACGTTGCCTAACTCCAAGCTTCTTCTGCGTCTCAAAGACACTTCAGGTGCTGTTATAGACCAAGCAGATGACGGAGCGGGTGAACCTTTTGCGGGTGCGAATCCAAGCGGAGGAGCCAAAGCGAGCATGGAGCGTCTGCACCTACGAGCATCTGGTTCCGAGAAATCCTCGTGGACAACCTCAGCTGCGGTTTTCGGTTGGGATGAAGGAGTGACAATCTACGGAACGCCAGGATCAGTGAGCGCTCCACCGGCATCTTCGTCGTCTTCATCGCAATTTAATTCAAGTTCATCAATTGGAGATCAGCCCTTATTGAACTGCTCAAACTCCGAACACATTTTTGTATCAGAGTTGATGCCGGACCCAGAAGGGACCGATGCCGAGCACGAGTGGATCGAACTCCAGAATCCCACAGACGATTCTTGGGCACTCCAAGGTTGGACGCTCGAACTCGAGGGCTCCACCAAGAAAGTGATTCCCGATCTCACGATGCCCGCACACTCCGTCTCACTTGTTCCTACAAGCACGCTCGGACTCTCGCTCAACAACAATGGTGCCACAGTGATCCTACGCGATTCGGACGGTAGCGAATGCGATCGTGTGACGTACCCAAAGCTGCCGGTGTCCGTCTCCTATGGGCGTGGAGCTGATGATGGCCAATGGAAGCCCAATTGCTATGTTACGCCTGGAGAACCCAATCTGAGCCCTACCTGGAACCCGGATATAGGCGTGGAATCGGGATCTACCCTGGGAACCGGCAAAGCCAAGCTCAATGTGCTCCTTACAACCGTCGAAGGCTTTAGTGGCACTCCGCAATGCACGGTCGACTTTGGAGACATGCAAAAATCCCAGACCTGTGATCCTGGTTGGCACACCTACAGCACACCTGGGTCGTACACTCTCACGCTCACCGCAGTGAATGCATGTAGTACCACAGTGACACGCTCCCTCGATATAACCGTTTGGAATAAGTCAGCGAGTGCATCGAGCGCAGCAGCGACTCTGAGCAAGATCGTGAGCACTGCGACTGGCCGTGTACCCGTGATCATCTCGGCCGCACTCCCAAACCCTAGTGGAGACGACAAAGGACATGAGTGGGTAGAGCTCGTGAACACGACGGGTGATACGGTCACCACACGAGGACTCAGATTTGTGAGTGGTACCAAAAAGAGCAGCGCACTTGGGGAGGAAGTCTTTGCACCTCGTGAACGTAAGAGGTACATCGTATCGCTCCTAGGAGTGAGCTTAGGGAACACCGATACCGGCATTGAATTGCAGACAGAAGCAGGGGAATCACTAAGTAGGCTGCAATGGGGTAAAGCCAAGGAGGGCGCTGTGTACCGTTATGGGTCATTTGGCTCTGTATTAACGGCAAAAGTCATCCGGGTGATTGATGGAGATACCTTCACAGCACTCGTGGATGGTGCCGATCCACATGAAGAAGATGTGCGGTTACTGGGAGTGGATGCACCCGAAACTGTGCATCCAACCAAAGGAATTCAGCCGCTAGGAATGGAATCTAAAAATTATCTAAGAGCCCTGATTGAAAACAAAAATATAGAACTACAATTTGATACAGATGAACGAGATGTGTATGGGCGTGCACTTGCGTATATTTCCGTATTTCCGAACAAAGAGTCGGTGCAAGAGCTGATGATCCGCCGAGGTCTCTTGAAAGTAGATGAACAACATTTGTATACAAAGAAAAACGACTACCTCGCCATGCAAGATGAGGCAAAGTCTCGTGAGGTCGGACTGTGGGAAAAGTCGACGAAGAAAAAATCTGGATCGAGTAGTTCGAAGTCTTCGAAGCCCGCAATCTCGATCACCTCCGTGCGCACTCTCGCGGCGACGAACTCATACGACAGTAAGCCTGTCTACGAAAATGTTTTTTCGTCTCCCGTGTCGTACGTAGAAGGGGACTTGGAGGACGAGATGACCAGTGATGAGCAGCTATATGCATCACTCCTCGAAGATCAGCCTGCAATTGTCGAAGCGTTGCCTTCCAGTTCACCTCTGGGCATTTCCTTGCCTGTTCTCCTAGGTGTCTTGGCGGGGTACACGGTTTTGCTGGGCGCAATGCTGGCTGGAGGGGTATTCCTTGGCCTTAAACTCAAGCTCTTGAGGGTTTGAGGTCGTCTCCACGTGCTCCGTGCCTCTTTATTGTCTGAAGTGCGTTTTTTTGGTATACTAGAGAGATTTATGTCAGGACACTCACACAAACCAGAAGAGAAGAAACCGGCAGATCCAGGGCAGGAGAAAATCCTGAATACCTTGGGACATTTGCGTGCGCATCTCGAAGATGGCAACACTATTGCTGGCATTACAATTGATGAAGTGACCAAAACTATCCGCGCACGTACAAGAGAAGCTCTTACCGGACACCCGATCGAGAAGACGAATAGGCATTACAAAGCGTTGGATACGCAATTGGGACATGCTCAAAAAGTCTTAAGGCAAAACCTCACTGACGCCGAAAATGCGGCTTTGGCGCCAGGAGTAACTGTGACAGAAGTTCACAAAAGCAGGATCACTGAAGCAAAAAAGAAAGTTCAGGAAGCTGCTGAGGCAAGAAAGATTGCAGCTGAACTACGCGTTCAAAATCCGGATAAAGTTAAAAAGCACCATGAGGATCATGACGAACATCATGAGCATGAGGAGAGAGAAAAAAGAACAAAAGAGAGGCAGAAGTGGTACAAGGGATGGTCAGATTGGAGAAGCGAAGCTCAAGAAGCCCTCATGTTTGAAAAAGGATTTATGGTCAGCAAATTTATTAATGTACGAGTTATCGACAACTTCATAAAAGGAAAAGGCTCTCGATGGAATCCGCTTACGTGGCCAAGCAGGGGAGTCCAGTTGAGTGCCAGCTCAGTGAAGTACGCACTGACTTCTATTCCTGAGCATAAGTACACCGCTTTGGCAGGTGCCGGTCTTGGCACCGCTGTTGGAGGAGGCATTCCTTTAGGATTGCCCCTTGGACTAGTGGGCGCAGTGGCATTTTCGACAATTCATAAAATGATTGCAGGGAAAAAAGATGCAGGTCATGCAGCGGCAGATAGTCACGGACATGACGCCCATGGCGGCGGTCACCATTAAGCACACACATGATTCCTCATTTATTCCGCTCTTCGGCTCGCACATTCTCCTTCAAAGAAGCGAGATTGTGCCACTACACGCCTGAGGAGCTGCCAACTCCTGATGAGTCGATGCTTGATGCTGCAAAAGAAAAAGTCACGAAGGCTTGGTCTTGGACCAAAGATCGTGCCGCTGATTTTGGCGGCTGGTCTGCCGAAAAGTATGCCAATGCAAAGTCAGTTATTGGTCCGTGGACTGATGCTGCGCTGCTGAACATGCCGAAACACGTGCAAGCACTCTGGAGAAAGATCTCCTTAAATCCAAGTATTGAAGAAGAGACAAAGATCCAAATGCTTAGCAGCCTACAGGAATTCATGCTGTCGGCGCCTGCTCCAGTTGTGGATTTGGTCGCAATTGCAGTGAGCAAAATTGCTCCAGACAAACTTGCTACCGATCACCTGGAAGCACTCACAAATCATCAGGAATGGATTCGTGCATTTAAGAGCCAGGAACTTCTCTTAGATGCTACGTCTCAGGATTTTTACAACTCAAATCAGAAGGTAATGCATACCCCGACTCTTCTTCTTATGACGTTGGAGAAGCAGGAGAGGTTGGAGTTGTACAAGCTCTACGTCGATTCTTTTATTCATAAAGATGTCCAAGCAGAGCATCACACGGTCTTTGGAGACGATGTGCGAGATGATAAAAAGAGAATGGGGCCACTCGTCGCAAACCGCGACAAAATTGCCGATGCCATGCAGACGATGCTCACAGGAACGCCTCCTCAGAATGATCCTGATAAATCTGCACAAGACATTGCGTTCGAAAGTTTGGAAAAGCGTTATAAGAACAATCCTGCGTTGGTGCAGCGAGAAGCCGAAAAAGCTCTCCGCGACCCAAAGGCGCTCACATTGTTCAATGGAGCCAAGAACCTCGGTGTGTTCCCACCAGAAGTTCTCGATACCATCAATACAAAGCTCACGTTCCGCAACGAAGATCGCGAGCGTGCCATCATTGGTGTGCGGGACAGACGTTCGGCCGAAGCAGCAAAAATCAACGCGAAAGAAGCTGCAAATATTTTGGACAGAATGGAAGGATGGGAGAAGCTCGCACTCATTGCCGTTATTGGCTATGTCGCTATCAAGCACACAAAACTCGCCGTTGGAGGTTTGCTGGTGTATCTCGGTTTTAAGTACATCGGTAACGTGCAGGATCCTTTGGGTGCGGGTGCACAAAAGATTAAAGAAGGTGCTGATTACCTTAGAGGGAAAAACCACAAGGCACGCAATGCTCTTGGTTGGGATCACGAAAAAACTCCCGAAGAAATGGCTGAAGCCATGGTGCGCTTTGCCGAGGGTGAAGACTTGCACAACATAGAAGAGGAAGCAGAGGTCTTGATGACACTCAGTGGAAAGACTCTCTCAGAGCTTTCGAATGCATTTAGCATTACGAAGACTGGTTGGAATTTGGACCTTAAGCTTCTCTACGGAAGCCAGAAGAACATTCCTCCGTATTTCAAAAATCAGGATCACTGCCGTGCCATGACTCGTGCCGTTGGGTACATGTTCTTTGCGTTGTATCGCTCGAATCATCCGGGGGATGCAGAAGTGAAGGCGGTCTCTGATCGCATGGCACGTCTTGATGACAGCATGAAGTGGATGGATGAATTGGCAAAGCCACAGAATGCTCAGCTCGCTCGCTCGTACGAGAACTTGGTTGTTCGCGGGAAAACCGAGGGCTACAGCGATACACGCCAGTTGCACAAATTTATTGAGACTCAGGTGACCATATATGTAGCTGACAAGACTTCTTCTGGTACTAAGCCTATAAGGCCGTTTGTTGATAAGGGTAGTAACCCAACAGGTCCCGATGGAGATTCAGGTTCCAAGCCTACGAAAGCTGGTTCTGTTGACAGAGATAATCCTCAGGTTCCTGCTCAGGGTGGAGAAGTACCTAAGAAATCTGGAAACAAGACCGACAGTCTTCCAAAAAAGCCAAGTGATACTCAGCAAAAAGCCACTACTCCAGATTCTTCGTCCGGTGGTCCAACAAAACCCGCAAAATAAAAAAACCTCACGCAACTTGTGCGTGAGGCTTAGCTTCAGCTGCTGTTCGAATTAGGGACGGGCGAATGAATTCGCCTTACTCGTCCTCTTTTCGTCAGCGGGAGTGGTGTAGAACACCTCTCCCTTTTTCGCGTCCGTAGGTATGGTGACGCTTTTTTTGTTTGCACTTTTTGGTTCTTGATCCGCGGGTAAGCGCAGAGTTATGAACCATTCTTTTACGATCGTGTCCTTTGGCACCTCCAGTTCGAGTCCTGTTGGTGACACGGCAATCTGAGGCGATTCCAATGGCTTTTCTCTGAACATAGATCCTGCGTGGACGAACTCCTCTTGGAAGCTCGTAGGCAAGTATAGAAAAGCAAAGAACACACCTCCGATGATGATCATTGCGAGTCCGACGAAGCCAAAAAAGTCTGGCCGCGTGTCATGTGGACTATCGCTTTTCTGAATGAACATGTATCCGGCTCCGATGAGAAGGACGCATACAGCATTCATAACCAATGACATTCCGTTCATATCGAGCACGTTCACTTTCTTGTACCCACAATTCCAAGCGAGTTGCATACATATGATTAGTAGGTATGCGCCAAGCATCCACCAGCACAACTTCGTTAGCTCCTTGCGGAGATGCTCATTGCTGCTTCCGTTTGAGTGAGCAGGAGCGTCACCCACTGCATGTGGAGCAGGAGGGGGTGGTGTTGCTGCTGGCGCAGTAGGTGCCGTACTGACAGTAACGGTTGTTGCGGGTGCAGGGGCTGTACTAGACATGACAAAGGCTCCTTTCGAGAAGCGGTTGAGATAGGGACAGAGTCGTAAATCCCAGGGAAACACTCCCAAGGAAGCTGTGATTTGAATGAACAGCAGCTAATAAGCAAAATACAATATTTAACAATAAAAGTCAATATTTCCTTACACAAAAGAACCGTGGGGGAATACCACGGTTTGCTCTGGGGTTACCCAGAGCTAGGTTGTTAGCGGGAGTTGCAACAGCTCCCGGAGCTGCCGCCTTCGCCCGGCATGCTGCCGTAGGGGCAGGTGCAGGGAGTCGTGCGCCAATTCACCCCGCGCGCTTCGCAGCGCGCGATGTGATCTGGGCAGTTGCAGAAGAAGCCTTGGGCGGGAACGCCTGTGCCACTAGAGCAGCTGGAACACGAAGACACAGATCGAGAGCAGGAACTGCACGAGGACGAACAGCGCGAGCACGATGTGCTGCAGGAAGTTGAACACCCTCGCGAACAGGAAGACCTGCACGAAGATGAGCAACCACGTGAACACGAATCGTTGCATCGATTGCAGTTGTCCATGCGCATGTAGGTCGGCGCTTCTCGGTAGATCACCGTTGTGGTTTGTGGCCACACCGTTGACTTACGAGACGAGCGCGAGACCTCTGCCTGAAGTTGTTGGAGTTTGTCCTCCTCAGACTTCTTGATCTTCTGGTACTCAGGCGACCGAGGGTCGCCAGAGAGGGAGAAGGGCGTGACGGTTTTGGAGCCGTCAGCGGCTTTGTTGATCACGCTTGTTACCAAGGTGATCTTGTAGTCGATGGGCGCTTCCTTTTCTTGCGTGTAGCCATTGCTGGCGACGAGGAAACAGAAGGCCACGGCGAGCAGTGCGCGGAACATGTCGTTACTCCACTAAGGTTTTTGTGGTTTCCCCCACGTTTGCACCCCCTCAACAGCGAGGAAGTGCGTTTCGTGGGGCATTGATGGATTCAAAGAACTATTGTTTATTATACGATAATATAACAATTTAGGCAATAATTCCCTCTACTTCTTGAGGCGCAAATGGCCCTTCAGGAAAGCCAAAAAACGTGGTATAATGGTTGGAAATCCACACCCACATCATGTCCGACCCAAATGTCGTCCAAAGCCCCGAGATGGAGGAAATTTACAACCTCCTCATGGCTCAGATTGAACCCGATCTTATGACAGAGAAGCTTTCGCGATTGAGTGAGCTGTATCCAAACGAAACTCCACAGGAATGGAACGCACGTCAGCAGCGTTATCAACGTGCACTCGCATTGTACGAAGAGCGCTTTACCGCACTCATGAAGCAGTGGGAGGCCGACATTGTTGCTGCACGTAATTCTCTTGTTACCGCATCCAAAGCCTAACTATGTTCTCTCGTTTCTTCCGTCCGCAGGCACTTCGCTTCTCACTTACCGGTGAGCGCCGCTTGCTGAATGATGAGATTGGGGATCAGGCAGGAAAAATTGGTGCAGAAATGCGTAATAAGAAAAATGAACTCAAGGATAGTCCAGAAAAACTCAAGCAGATTGAGCAGATTAAGGCACAGGCGCATGAGGCTATGCGCAATGGAGAAAAGCAGATGAGCCACATGAAGCTCTTCCGTTTGCAGACCAACATGTTTTTGGCGGCAGAAGGAGTAAAGATTGATGGCAAACAAGCAAAGATTCAGATGGAAATGCTTAAGCCTGATTACATCAAAACACTTATCGAAAAAGCAGAATGGAAGAAAGAGTCAGAAGGGAAGATTGTGTTTATCGATGTGATTAAGTACATGGAGACGAATAAGGACGATTTGCTCACGCGTCTACAAACCTTCCGTGATGCTTTTCTTCAGGATCCAAGTGGTCAACTGCAAAAATTCCTTCAAGCTCTTTCGGCAGACATCGAAATAGAAAACCCTAGCCTCAAAAATGCAACGAAAGAGCAAGTTCTCATGATGCTCGTTGAGGCAAAGTGGATTACTGGTGATGAGATGAAGGCTGCAATGGACAAGCCTGCTGCTAAGCCAGCAGATAAGAAGACAGATACAAAAGAAGAGCCTAAGAAGCCAGATACCAAAGAAGAGAAGCCTGCTACGAAACCAGAAGAGAAGAAGCCAGAAGTGCAGGACACGCGTTTGGATATTGAAAAGCACCTCGATGCCAAGCGCACAGACATGCTCAAGACGTTGCAGGAAAAATTCGATCAGTTCATGAATGATCCTGCTGGCACGTTTGATGCATTCAAAAATGCGATTAATCAAAAACTCCAAGAGTACCCAGAAAAGAGTGTGGTGCATGCCACAGATGCAGAGGCGCTCGTGAATGTCCTCTACAAAGCAAACTGGATTACCAGGCGTTCCGAAAAGGATGCCGTGATGCGCAAGCTTCAGCCGGCTCCAGCAAAGGTAGTTCCGTCTCAGCCGAGTCGTTCCGTTCCGGAACAGGCTGTGTCTGTGGAATCTCTCGAACGCGATCTTCGCGTGCTTCGCAATGCACCTGTCGGTTCACCCGATTGGAACAAGGCTGCGAACGCTCGCATGCAAATTTGTGTCATGCAGTTCTCCGGTAAGCCGGGAGTTTCCCTCGAGGAAAAACTTGAACAGATGGGTGGAGCTCGTACCAGCGATGGTTTGAGAGTCGTCGATCAGCGCAAAATGTTCTACGCACTGCGCGATTACGACATTGGTGGCTCCTTTTACGAGCAAGGAACGAGCAGGACAGATATGCAAGATAGTATCGACCGCAGCAAAGCTCGTCAGACGGGAGATGATCAAAACCTCGACCACTATCGCGCAATGCAGAGAGTAAAACGCCGTTACGAATTGCAGGCCGGAGTGAAGGCCGAAATCGCCGGTCGCAAAGAGGGTACGGCAGATACCGATCGCATGGGACTCGCGCAGGATCCGAATTATCGCTACATGCTCGAGTACCGCGATCTTGTGAGGTATCACGATAGCCTTCGCTCGCATCGTTTCACTCCAGCGCAGAGACAGATGTATGACCAAATGGGAAGTTTCTTGCAGATCAATAAGTACACCATCACTCGCAGCAGGATTTCCAATAAAGACAAAGAGGTCGCGTTGGCAGACATCCGCAGGCTCATGAACAACCTCAGGTCGTCTTTGGGCGGCCAAGAAGTTCCCCAGTCGTTTGCAGATCAAGAGAAACAGATGGAAAAGAGGTACGTGCAACTCTTGCTGGATTCACCGCGCTTCAATGATCCTCGTTATTTGAATGATTGCTTTAAGCTTGGCGTGAGTCAGGAAGACATTACGGAGCTGAAGAGTAAATTCGGCATCATCATTCGTATTTGGGATGATCCCGATGTCACCGTATTGGACAAGCAAGAATTGCTTAAAAGCTTCGATACACTCCTTACAGAAATGAACAGAAAGGAGCTCCAGGCTGGGGGCAAAGGAATGAAGAATGTGCATTACGAAGATGCTATTGCCGCTCCTCGCACCGTAAACACGATCCCAAAGCGCCCAAATTCGTACCTCGCGAATGTGGATACGACACCTCCACCTGCAGAAGGCGGTGATGCTGAGATCGAGAAAAAGACGAGTGCAGGAAAAATGGAGAAAGAACTTGATGACGCGTTTGACTCACTCATTCAGTCTCCCATGTATGCACCAGATGCAGATAGCTGGAAGGAAGTATGGAAAGAAAAATCTGAAATTTCGAATCCACGTAATCGTATTGAAGAAAAGCGCACATTGCTCAAGCGCATGGAAGCTACCAAGAGCGGAGATCGCTTGAAGGAAGTCATGTATCGCAAAGATCGCTACACGGTAAATGTGCCCCTCGATCGCAATGATGCTGAGAGTCGCACTTCAGCAATCATGATTTGGCCGAAGAACAAAGAAAACGGTTTTGCGTATCGTCTCATTTATCTTCCTGCCACTGGTCAGTGGTATGGCGACAATGCCGAATCCATGGCGAAGCAGTATGGTATTTGGGTTGGTACCGAAAAAGGCACCACGAATTACGGCAAAGATTACACGAGTGGTCTCACCCTGCACTTTACAAATAACGACGAATACGTCATTCAAAAGACAGGCACTGGCACACCTTTCTACCTCGACACTCAGGTCGATCGCGCTCGTCAGAAGCAGGTGGAATCTGTGAAGGTTTCCGAAGTGAAGAACTATGCGAAAAACAGGTGGAACTTTAACCTCACGAATGCCGTGCAGGACTCCGAAGGTAAAAAGTTTGGTTACTACTACGAGTCCAGCGCAGAAGATGATGTGGTGTACTCGGTAGATCCTTCCATGAAGAATTTCTTCCTGTGGAACGCAGACACGAATCGCTGGGACAAAATCGATAAGTCCGCAGTCAGCCCAGAGGTGCTCCAAGGTCTTACCGCCAAGGAAGTAGCTAACGAAAGAACTCTTCCCAAGAGCATGCGCAAGAAGAGTCGCTCGCTCAATGTGGCTGCTCCTGCCGAATCTACTCCAGAAGTCGGTCAGCACCCGTCGCTAGCTCACATGAACAAACTCACATTTGAGTTGCAGGGTTTACTTAGTCAGGCCGCCAATGGTCAGCGCACCATTGATGCTATGGATAGACAGTCTCCGAATGTCATCAACTGGGACCGCGTTCGCGAAATTGAGACTGAATTCATGAAAGACGTTTCTCGTTCTGGTGAATTCTCTGCAGTGGATATAGAGCAGACGCGCGAGCTCTTGAAGAGCATGAAAGCATTTGATGTGTCTCGCATGCAGTATGGAGTGCAGTTGTACGGTCGTTTGACTACGGCTGTGGAATCGGTGATCAACAAGCAGGCTGCAGCAAAAACAAAGTTGGATGGACCTTCAAAAGGATCAGAAAAATCTGCAGATGAACCTGTCAGTAAAATCCGCAAGCAGATTGCGTCGCTCGCAAAGGCTCAGGAGTCTGGCAATAAGGAATCCGAAAAGGCAGCGCTTACAGAAGTCTTGGATGGAGAATTTAAAGAAATCTTTGGTGCCCTCGATGAAGGTGATGATATCGAACTTGGAAGTCAGCTTGCTGCAAAGGGTTTGCCAAGCAATAAAGAGTTCGTTGCGGAGCTGAAGAAGTACGTACCCAAGGGGTACTACGCACGATTGATGAAATAAGAAAAACCTCCATGCTCGTGAGAGCACAGAGGTCGTACTGTTTGATCATGGTTGATGCGGCTAGTTGGCGAGAATTGCGTAGTAGTATGAGCCGTTGGGGTGCTGCGTTGGAGACCCAAGGTCATGCCAAACGCCGTTCACCGTGACTCGCGAGACGCATGCGCTTGTGTCCCAGTGATATTCGCCCGTCGGCTTCTTTCGAAGTCGTTGAGCTTTTTCCTCTGGGGTCAGCTTCTTCTTGATCTCGACAATTTCCTTTTCGACCTTGCTAACACGGCCTTCGAGTTCCGCTATTTTCGATAGCGAGTACTTGAGGGCTGCGTTCTGAAGTTTTGGGTCGCTGTCGAATTTGTCTTCCATCACCGCTCGCTTTCCAATTTGGACGCGCTTCGGTTCGGGGACAACAGGAGGTTCGGGGAGTTTGCCGCCGGGTGGAAGCGTGAGCTTTGTTCCCGGTAACAACTTCATGCCCTTGGGCAACTTTGCCAACTTCTTGGCCGTGCCGCCGCCCTTGAGCATCTCGTTCTTGCCGATCATCTCGCCGTCCACCATGGTGTCGTCGAGGAACAGAGTTCCATCGGGAAACCAAGGATCTCCTCCAAGGGGCACGTCGTCGATGAGGACAGTGTCTTCCTTGATGGTGATGACCACGGGCTTCTGCGCGTCCTGCTTTACCGTTCCCGGCTCGACAGGTTTGCTTGGGGTTTGAGCCCCAGCGACATTGATGCACACGACCATTGCGGCCAGGGTGGCGAACAGAGTTCGCTTGAACATGACACAGACTCCTTGATGTGGGTCTTGCGGACCCGAAAACATGTTTTCGCTGCTTAGATCAACCATTGATCCTCACAGCCCTCTTCTTATAGACGTGTATAAAGAGGGGGTTGTGAGGAATCGATGTAAAAGGGCAAGACTGGTATTATAAGTAAATAATCAATTTTGTCAATTCCCACAAAAGGCTCTGGGAGACGCTTTACTTGAGCAAAGGCGACACTTCTTCTAGCATCCCTCGGACCCGCATTCATGCCTCACCTTTTACTAAGCGACGGGACGACGTTTGAAGGAGCATCCTTCGGCGCCCCTGTTTCGTCAGAAGGTGAAGTCGTCTTCAACACGGGCATGGTTGGCTACCCCGAAAGTCTCACGGATCCCAGTTACCGCGGGCAGATTCTCACCTTCACATTCCCGCTGATTGGGAACTACGGAGTGCCAGCAGAGGAATTAAACGAGTGGGGATTTTCCAAGAACCTCGAGAGTGAATCCATCCACGTGCGTGGTGTGATTGTGAATCAAGCGAGTGAAGACTTTAGTCATCAC
>CAYRXE010000013.1:14407-15924 GCA_964428205.1 uncultured Candidatus Peribacteria bacterium
ACGATCGTGGCTTTCGACTGCGGCATGAAGCGCAATATTTTGCGCTCCTTATTAAAGAGGGGACTCACGGTTGTACGTGTACCGTGGGATTACGATTTGTCAGCTCACAAAGATCATTACGATGGCGTGTTTTGCAGTAACGGTCCTGGGGATCCAAAGCAGTGCATCCCGACCATTAAGAGCATGAAGTTCGCGGTCGACAAACAGATCCCGACCTTTGGCATTTGTTTAGGTAACCAGCTTCTCGCACTCGCGCTTGGTGGTGATACCTACAAACTCAAGTACGGTCACCGCGGTGCCAACCAGCCATGTGTGGAATGGCTCGACGGCAAGCAGACAGATCGTTGCATCATCACGTCGCAGAACCATGGCTTTGCCGTTGATGGTACGAAGCTCCCTAAGGACTGGGAGGTGTGGTGGAAAAACGGCAACGACGAAACCGTCGAAGGCGTGCGTCACACGTCTGGAAAATTTTTCTCGGTGCAATTTCACCCAGAAGCAACACCGGGTCCCGAAGATGCGAACTATCTCTTCGATGAATTTGTGAAGGTGATGAAGGCGCAAAAATGAAGGATGAGAGATGAGTGATGAATTGCGTAAAATTTCTTGTATTGTTCATCCTTCATCCTTCATCATTCCTCCGTGGTCACCCCCTCTTACACTGTCGTCTGTACGAAGAAGAATCTCCTTGCCCCAGGAGTCTTTGAATTTGGCTTCCCGAAGCCAGAAAACTTCACTTACAACGCAGGGCAGTTTGTCCTGTTTGATGTTCCACTCCTCAGTCATCCAACAGACGTTCAGCCACGTGCATACTCCATTTCATCTGCTCCTTCGGATGAAGAGCTGCTCTTCGTCATCAAGCTCATGCCGGGAGGTCGCATGAGTACGTACGTCGAGAAGGAGTTACGTGTCGGTACGACCATGACGTTCAAAGGACCGTTTGGATTTTTTACACTCAAAGACGATGAGTCTTCGAATGTGTTGCTCGCGTGCACGGGTGCAGGAGTTGCGCCGTTTCGCAGCATGGCTTTCGAAGCGCTCAAGACAGGGGATCCACGATCAATCGATCTCCTGTTTGTCGTACGCAACGAAGAAGATTTTTTCTGGCTCGATGACTTCCGCGATCTCGCAGCCAAGCATCCGCAGTTCCGTTTACATCTCTCTCTCACTCAGCCAAAAGACGGATGGCAGGGGCTCACGGGACGGGTTCAGCAAGCCATTCCTCAGGTGTTCTCTATTGTACAAAAAAATATGTCAGACTTTTTGTTATATGCATGCGGAAATCCCGATATGACAAAAGAAGTAAAGGCACTCGCGATTGGGCCGTGGGGCATAGCCAAAGAGCGCGTTCACATCGAAGGCTACATCTAAAACTGAATCGTGAAGCGAAATACACAAACATGAAATTCACGATAAACAGAATCAGAGTCAACACCACTCGTACTCCCCAGGTGTTGGAACGGCTTTGGTAAGCGTAGACTTCGCTGCAAGATGCCTTCTTCCTCGCTCATCCGGCG
>CAYRXE010000013.1:16024-21085 GCA_964428205.1 uncultured Candidatus Peribacteria bacterium
AAACCAGGAGATCCGCCTCCTGAAGGCTGCAAATCGAATGATAAATGTGGCAAGGCTTGTAACTTCGCAGACTGTTGCGACAAAATGCCAGACCCTCAAAAGTGTAGAGATGGACGTGATAAAGAAGACCCCGAAGCATGTAAGAACGATCCTAAAAAATGTTCTTGCAAAGAAAAGCACGAAAAGTGCATGAAAAAAGCTGATGAGGACAAGAAAAAATGTCTTGATGGTGTGACTAAAAAGTGTGTCGACGAAACTTGTAAAGGCAAAACGGGGGCAGAGTACGACTCTTGCATGAATAAGTGTGTGCCCGACGAAACAAAGAAATGTGAGACAAATTATACGAACGCCGTGAAGAAGTGTGCGGACGATGCCAATAAATGTGCAGGCAATCTCTGTAAAATCGATGGAGGTCAAAATGCCGGAGGAGTGAACGTCGGTCGCCCGCCTAACGGCGGAGGTGGCATGATGCCGTTTGGTGGATTTGGAGGCGGCTTCCAAAGCACGGGTGGAGCCGGTGGTGATCTAGGCGGTTCGGGTGGATCCCCAGGTGGATCTACAGGAACAACAGGAGGTTCTGGCACCAGTGGTACCAATGGCACAGGTACAAATGGAACAAATGGCGACGGAGGTGTGAACGGCACAAACGGTACGATTGGCGGCCCAGGACCCGTGGCTCCTGCTCCAGGTAGTTCCAGTTCTCGCAGTAGTGGAGGATCGTCTTCTTCCGTCTCTTCTTCCAGCTCTAGCTCCGGAGGGCCTCCAGGAAGCAGCTCTTCCATGTCTTCTACGTCTACGAGTTCGCAGTCTTCCAGTTCGAGTAGCTCGAGCAGTGGCGGTAGCGGTGGCTCGTGCCAGAATTGTCAGTTCTGCCAGGGAGATTTCTGTAATCAGCAGGTGTGTGATGCGATGGGTGGTGGCCCAAATCAGTTCTGTCTCTTCGATCCAGAGACAAAGGTGTGCTCCCCCAATCCACAGCGCTGTGGATCCTCATCGAGTACATCGAGCACGTCTTCGACAACGAGTTCCACGGGTTCTAACAGGTCTTCGTCGTCGTCTTCTTCCACACCAACGCTCAGTTGTCAGAACTGTGCGTACTGCGGTTTGTACGTAACGTGCAGCCGCGACACCTGTTTGCGTTTGGGTCCTTGCGTCTACAACTCCCAGACATTTGAATGCACGCCCGATCCTACGTTCTGTCCTTCCTCAAGCTCGTCTTCGTCGAGAGGATCAAGCGGTTCATCTACAAGTTCTTCCGGTTCCGGCGGCTCCTCGAGCTCGCGCAGCTCCACCAGTTCACAGGGTTTCCAGTCGAGCACGTCTTCCAGCAGAAGTTCGATTAGCTCACGGGGATCTTCTTCTTCCGCTTCATCGCCGCGTAATGGCTGTACCGGATTGGAATGTATTTTGGGCGGAGGTTCGTACTGTGCACAGACAAATAGGACTTGTGTACTCAACTTCGATAACAAGCCCGCTTGTTTTGACTGTATCGCACGCAACAGTTCCAGCTCGTCGGACTCCAGTTACGGGTTTAATTCCAGTACACCGTACAACGACATCGGTGGCACCGTAGGCGGCAACGTCGGCGGCAACGTCGGTGGAACAGTTGGTGGTGCCGAAGGAGGTATGCAAGGAGGTGAGGCCGGTACGGTGGGCGGTGGCCAGGGAACCATCGGTGGTATTGGCGGAATTGAAGGCATTCCGAATGCATCGTTTGGTAGCAGCAGTTCGCGCAATCTGATGTTCTGTGGAAACGGCATTGTGAACAGCGAGTACGGTGAGCAGTGCGACATGGGCAACTTGAATAACGACGTGTTGCCGGACCGCTGCCGCACAGATTGTTTGGTGCCTCGCTGTGGCGACCGCGTGCTCGACTCGGGTGAGCAGTGTGATGACGGTGCGCTCAATGGTCACTTGGACGTGACGACGTGCGACGCACAGTGTCGCCGCTCCACGTACGATTCACCGTCCGATACCGTTGCAACGACGATCGATCTCCCGCTTTTGCCAGGCCAGTTCGTCAACCCGCTCACCGGTCAGGTGGAGAGTTCGCTCACGACGATTGCCACGAACAATCCTCCTGTTGGTCAAACAGGTCCTGCAGCTCTTGCAGCTATGGCAGCAGGAGCCAGCGCTGGATGGGCTTGGTTGCGCAGGAAGAAGGCGCAACGTGCAAATTAATCTGCGCTAGGAATGGCACAAAACGTCACTGTTAGAACGACGGAGGCGCCGCTACAGTAACCGTTAATGCGTCGCGCATTTGTTCTGGCAACGGCAATTTCTGCATTTGCAATTATGTTTGTAGTGGGGACGTTATTGAACGAGCAGTCTTCACCCAAGATTCAACCGCCACTCGCGAATATTGCGTGCAAAGGAGACGACCCCAGCGGCAGGCCGCTTGAAACGTGTGATAAGTGCATGGAAACCTGTGGAGCCGGCATGGGTTGTGAAGCCGGGCACACAGGGTGCGAACAATATGGAAACTGCTGCACATGCGTGATTGGAAAAGTGAACTGCTGCTTCCCTTCGGGAGAGGTGATTCCCACGTTGTGTAAGTGTCCTGCAGAAGCCTATAACTGCGGTTCAAGCTGCGATCAGTGTCTCATTCCCCCGGGTCCGGTTGCTCCTCCTGCTCCCGCGCCAGCTCCCGTGACCGGTCCGGCTCCCGCGCCTGACCCCGCTCCTGTTCCGCCAGCTCCTGCCCCTGCACCAGCACCCGCGCCTGCCCCAGCTCCAGCCCCTGCACCCGCGCCACATGCAGGCCCTCCGGCACCAGCGCCAGCTCCCGCACCGGCTCCAGCACCAGCACCTGTGCCTGCACCCGCTCCCGCTCCGGTGCCTCCTCCGCCTTTCCCCGGTTCGTCTGCTTCGTCGCGTAGTTCTTCTTCCAGTTCCTCTTCTTCCTCAGTACAAGGAAGCAGTGGATCGCAATCGAGTGCTGCTTCACAGAGCAGTAGCGTGAGTTCTTCGAGCAGCTCTTCTTCATCAAGTACCGGAGGGTTTTCGAGTGCGTTCTCGAGTTTTGGAACCGGCTCATCCTCTTCGTCCGATGGCTACTATCCGTGCAGCGGATTTGAATGTTTGCTCGGTGGTGATGATGCTTGTGCATCCCTTATTCCTGCACAGCAGTGCCAACCGGATCGGCTGAATCCTCCAAACTGCTTCGTATGTATAGGAGGGAATAGGAGTTCCTCGTCTCGTGGATTTGGCTCTTCCTCTTCCACTCTTGGAGGATCCTCATCGTCGACGTCAGGCGGATCCGCGTCTTCGTCAGCAAGTACAGCGAGTTCCACGGGATCATTCGGTTCCTCCGTCTCATCACAAGTGTCTTCCTCATCTCGGTCCTCTGTGCGTTCTAGTTCTTCGAGCAGAGGCACCAATCAGTCTTCTGCTTCGAGCACCGCATTCTCTTCAGCCGGATCATCCGTTCCTGCCGTTCCTTTCTGCGGCGATGGAGTCACCTCGGGTTCTGAGACCTGTGATGATGGCAACACGGTGAATACCGACACTTGCAGCAATACCTGCGCTCGCGGCTTCGATGAACCCTGTACCGATAACATGCAGTGCGCGAGTGCTGTGTGTACGCAAGGACGTTGCACACGCATGTGTACGAGTGATAGCGACTGCGCAGCGAATCAACGTTGTACGAATGGTCGCTGCATCATGCGTCGTTGTGGAGACGGGCAACTCGATCCCGGTGAAACATGCGACGAAGGCAATCGCAATAAATCTCCGGGAAACATGGGTGCCACGTGTGCGTGCAGCGAAGATGATCCTGCTTGCAAAAAGTCCTTCGAAGTCTCGTGGTCCATGAGTTGTGTGTGGGCGAAGTGCGGAGATGGAGTCGTCAATAACTTCGCGGTCTTCCAGGGTCGCACGGTCAACTACGATCTCCAGCACGAACAATGTGACGATGGCGCAGCCAACGGCGCACCAGGAAATCCTTGCTCGAAGACTTGTCAGATCATCCTGGCGCAAGCTGCTCCAGTCACCTTCTGTGGCAACGGTAAAGTGGAGCTGGGCGAACAGTGCGATGATGGCTTACTGAACGGCAAAACTGTCTCTATCTGTACCACGGAATGCAGCATCGTTCGTACCACGGGAGCAGGCAATGAGTTTGATCCGCCAAGTCTTAATCCCGGAGAATCCGCTTCCATTGATCTCCCTCTGCTTCCCGGTCAGTTCATCGATCCACGCACCGGCACCGTGCAAACGTCTCTCACGCAGATTGCGACGAGTAATCCTCCTGCCGGACAAACAGGTCCCGCTGCTCTTGGCATCATGGCGTTCGGCGCAGCTGCAGGTTGGGCGTGGATGCGCCGCAAGAAATTATTTAAAGCGTAATCACCACACCTGCACCGGTCGATCAGTCACGAGGTACTCTTGTGTGTCGACGCGATTCTCACGTACGAAAATTTGTTTGACGGTGATGGCGAGTGGGTTGCCTCCCGTGTTTCGCAGTTGAAACGACCGCGACTGGCTCGTCATCCAAAATGATGCGATGCCTTTCCCGGTAATACTCCACGTGCGACCGCCGAGGGTAGGAGCTTCGGACTTCACGCCGCTCAAATCCATCCCGCGGACTTCTCGTAACGTCCATGACGAAGGAAGCGTCATCTGTACGCCGGTGCCGCTCTTCATCTGTACTTCCAAAATCCCAGGCGTGCCTCCTCTGCTAATACTAAAGACCATTTGTGCTTTGCCCTGGGTATACAGCGGAATGCGAATATCCTCGTTTCCCGGGATGCGCACGCGCACGGTTGCGAGTCCAAGGAACACAATCGCAAGCACTGTTCCGAGCCCCAAGAACGCTGGGCCAAGGGAGGGGAGCGGTGATGTGCGCTTCTTCTTTGCCATGGGCTCAGTGTATCCGAAAACCCCTGAGCAAAATCAGGTCTTTTTCTTGTGTGCTGCTCGCCGAGTGGTAGATTAGCGACCAATGCAGCTTGATCCCCACACCCTTGCCCAGATCATCCAGCGCATCGAGCGCCAGATGCGTTGTCCGCAGTGTGGAAAGCGCGTCCCAGTCGACTTCGCCTCCGTGCGCATTGTCGGGGACGA
>CAYRXE010000014.1:0-8242 GCA_964428205.1 uncultured Candidatus Peribacteria bacterium
ACTTTTGTTTCTGTCAACGTTCTGGTAGAACGAGGGTTGTTCTTCCCCCAGGTCCTCACATGCCTACGACGCTCTCCGCCTCCTCCTCGGCACAATCTCCAACGGGAAGTGCGCCTCTCTCAGTAAATCTGCAAGAGTTGCTCTCAACACTGTTTATGGTGTTGACCGAAAAGGAAGTCACCGTCGTGAAGAAGCGTTTCGCTCTCATGGGTCAGCCCAAGCAGACGCTGGAGAAGATTGGTAAACAATTTAAGGTTACGCGCGAGCGCATTCGTCAGATCGAAAGTATTGCTCTCAGCAAGCTCCGCCGCACCGTACGTACGACGCGTCTTGATGAGGTCAATGAAGTCGCCAAGTCCCTCCTGCGCGTGCACGGAGGCATCATGCGTGAAGAAGATCTTATCTCTGCAGTGCTTAAGCGTATTCAGAACGCGACATCCGTAGACGGTTCTGTCCTTCGCCTCTCTTTCTCCATCGATGCCGAGATGAGCTGCACCGGCCGCAGCCAGACGTTTGTCCCCTTCTGGAGGCTTGCGTCCCTTTCTGCTGACGATGTCTCTCTGATCATCGATAACGTGGTCAAGATCCTCCGCAAGCGCAAGACGTGTATGAAGCAGGACGAACTCGTCTCTGCTATTCAGGCTATGAACCTGTTCAAGGATCGCATTCCTTCCCGCGAACTCATCCAGAGCTGCCTCAAAGTCGACGAGCGTCTCCGCGAAATCGACGAAGGTTGGGGTCTTACCGAGTGGCGCTTCGTTCGTCCTCGTTCCATCCGCGACAAAGTCGAGATTATCCTCAAGAAGACGGGTCAGCCTCTCCACTTCATGGAGATTGCCAACAAGATCCGCGAAGCTCGCTTCGACCACAAGAACGTCACCGTCCAGGCAGTGCACAACGAACTCATCCGCTATCCACAGTTCGTCCTCGTTGGTCGTGGTCTCTACGCCCTCAAGGAATGGGGTTACGAGCCAGGCACGGTTGCCGATGTTATCGAGAAGATCCTTAAGGAAAAGGGTCCCCTCTCCAAGAAAGAGATCATCAGCGAAGTGGGCAAGCAGCGCACCGTCAAAGTGGGAACGATCTCCCTCAACCTCCAGAAGATGCCGTACTTCGTCCGTGTGGGTCGCGCTGTGTACGCGTTTGAGCCAAGTAAGAAATAATCCACCTAACTCTGATTTTGATCACGCGGGCGCAAGCCCGCGTTTTCGATGATGGACAAAACAAAAAACAGTTCTAGGATCGTCGCACATTTCGTTCCTTGTCACCTCTCCTCCTTTTTCATAAGGGCCTCAAAATGGTTCTGAAGTGGTATCGCGGCAATCCGAAGGAGTTAACTCCTCATATCGTTGCTCAGAATTTTTGTTTGATCGTGCTGCCTGGCGAGCGTATCCAAACGCATTGCCAGAGTGGTGAGTATCTTGCTCGAAAGGGCGATGATATCTCGCTTGTTCCCAAGTCGGCAGTTCATGCAATTTTTCTTCCACGAGTGAAGTACGGCGAACTGTCTGACTACGCAGCTTTTATGGAGCGCCCTCAGCCAGTGATTGATGTCCTCGCTGATTTGGCGTTGTACTCGGAAGACAACAATTGTCTCCCCTCCGAAGCTAGTCGACAGCGCGCTCTCATGCTCGCTTGGAAACAGCTTCCTATTTGGGAGCAGTCAAATAAGCGGCCGAAAGATCCGAATCCGGGTTGGTGGGCTGACTACACTGCATGGGCCGACAAGCTCTTGCACGACACGCAGAGTCTGCTTGCGACAATTAAAGTCGCGCCAGTACCTGGCATCGCGCGGGAAAAACGGTCGAGGCGACTTGTTCGTCATTGGTAATTGGAGCGAAATCCTGCCAGCCCCCTCGGTATCGGGGCTGGCGTTTTTCTTTGCCTTTCCCTCTGCCTTGCCATCTTTCGTGGTGTACACTGCCTCGGCATGTTCGAAAACCTCACGAAACAACACAAGATCGCGCTCGGGGCCGTTGGTGCCGTACTGCTTATTGCTATCGGCTTTTCGCTCACGGGCGGCTGGCAGCGCACCATGACCATCCCCACAGGGCCTCAGGTCGTGCATGCGGTCATCACGACAGCTCCCATTTCGCTCGATCGCCGTGGCACGCACATGCTCATGACGGGCGGCACGCTCTTCGCCTTTGCCGAAAGCAGCACCGTGAACTTGCGCTCGTTCGAAGGGCAGACGGTTGAGTTGCAAGGTACGTACGAACGCAACATTCGCCTGAGCGATCTCCCGGTGCTCGTGGTCACGGCTGCCAAAGGCAACCAGCCTGAGTGGAAGAAGTGGATCATCACGGGGCTTGGTCTCGAAATCGAAACGCCCAAAGAGTGGAAGGTCACAAAGACTGCCAGTGGTGCCGACTTTACATCCTCTGATGCTGAGCATCCTGTCTTAAGCATTCACCTCACGCCTTTACTTGAAACACAGTTCCAGTCCGGTGATAAGCGCACGGTCGAAGGTCGTCGCGCGTTTGTGTCCGGTGATGGTGGAGTGGTGCTCCTCGGCGTTGATCGTGGTTCCACGACCGACATTGCTCAGCATAAGCGCCTCATGGCCTTCACGTTCGATCTCGGCGCCTTGGGTGACGATGCCACGGCCATGGAGAGCTTCGAGCGCATCATCCGCTCCATCCGCCTTGGGTTCTTGTCTGATTCCTCTGCATCGTCCACAAGCCGCAGCACGTACGGCACGCCAAGCTCACCTTCTTCGAGCGGTGTTGGAGTCGGTTCCCCGTGTGGTGGCGAAGCGGGAGTGCTGTGTCCTCCTGGCTTGTACTGCGAAATCACGGATCGTGATTTGAACATCGGGAAGTGCGCGAGGCTGTAGGTTCTTGGGCAGGCAAGAACGAGTAATTCTGATGGGTGTACGATCAAACACCAACATTTTTCCGCAGGCGCAAGAGCAAGAAATTGACCCAGTGTTTTCCTGATCTACTCTGGGTGCACATTCGTTCACTATTACTTGTGACCGATCCACTCCCCACTTTCCTTCTCACCTTCTACTATGGCTAAGACTTCTTCCTCTACTTCCACTGTTATGGATCCCGTCACAACCAATACCACGAAACAGAAAGCTCCCAAGCAAGATGCTGCGGATAACGTTCGCATTGATGCTATCAAGAACGCACTCAGTCAGATCAAAAAGAAATACGGTGACGGAGCCATTATGAGCATGAGTGATCAGGTGAATTCTCAGATTGAGCGTTTCTCTTCTGGCTCACTCGGTTTGGATATCGCCCTTGGTGGCGGAGTTCCAAAGGGACGCATCATCGAAATCTACGGACCAGAAAGTTCCGGTAAGACGACCATGGCTCTCCACTCCATCGCTCAGGTGCAAAAAGCCGGCGGTCGCGCTGCGTTCATCGACGCTGAGCATGCCTTGGATGTGCAGTACGCAAAGAAGATTGGTGTGAACATCGACGAGCTCCTCGTCTCGCAACCAGACAACGGTGAACAGGCTCTCGAAATTTGCGAAACACTTGTACGCAGCGGAGCTATTGACGTTATTGTCGTCGACTCTGTTGCTGCACTCACTCCTCAGGCCGAAATCGACGGCATGATGGGCGACAGTCACATGGGTCTACAGGCTCGCTTGATGAGCCAGGCTCTCCGCAAACTTACGTCCATTATCTCCAAGACCAACTGCTCCGTGATCTTCATCAACCAGATCCGCATGAAGATCGGCATCATGTTCGGTAACCCAGAGACCACCACGGGAGGTAACGCTCTCAAGTTCTATGCTTCTCTGCGCTTGGACGTTCGTCGCATCGACAAGGTGCTCGATAAAGCTCTCAAAGGAACCGAGGATGCGCCAAGTGACGGTAATGACATCATTGGTAACCGCACGCGCGTGAAGGTGGTCAAAAACAAGGTCGCTCCACCGTTCCGCCAGGCAGAATTCGATATCCTCTACGCCTCCGGTATCAGCAAAGAGGGCGAGATTCTTGATCTCGGTGTCAAATATGGCGTCCTCGAGAAGTCCGGTACCTACTTCCGCTACGGTGAGGAAACACTTGGCCAGGGCCGCGAGACAGCACGCTTGTTCCTCATGCAGAACCCTAAGATCTCCGAAAAAATTGGTCAGGAAATCATCTCGGCAGCGCTGGTAGATTGATCTTTCCTCTTTCCACAAGTTTTCCACATTCCATCCCCGTTCAGACTTCACATTGTGTGAGTCAGCGGGGATTGTGGATATTCCGCGAGACCTTTTGTGCCTGACGTGAGAGACTACTAACCGTAGACTTTGCATCCACTCATGAGTCCAACACCCGCTACTGCACAGGCGAACCAAGCCTTCCTCGAAGGACAGCCACACAGCACGGATGCTGAACGTACTGTCTTGGGAGCAATCCTCCTCGACCCCGAAGCCATCATCAAAGTGAGCGATCTCCTCAAAGCTGAGGATTTTTACGATCCCGTGCACAGGCTCATCTACCAAGCAGTCTTGGAATTGCATGAGCGCCATGAGGTGATCGACTTCGTGACGGTCTCAAGCAAGCTTTCGGATAGTAAGCACGTGCAGCAGGTGGGTGGTACGGCATTCCTCGCTGAGCTCGCGTCGTCTGTGCCTACGTCTTCGCACGTCTACCAGTACGGTCAGATTGTTAAAACGAAGGCAGTCCATCGTCGCGTCATCGATGCAGGTCAGAAAATCACGGGACTTGGCTACGAAGTGGGTAAGCCTGTTGGAGAATTGCTCGATCAGGTGGAGAAGACAGTCTTCGAAATTACGAACACATTCATCAAAGAGAAATTCATTCACATCCGCGAAGTCCTCGATGCTCGTTACGAAAAGTTCGCCGAAATGCACGAATCCAAGGACGACACGACCGTAAAGGGAGTCCCCAGTGGCTACGCTGGCTTGGATCAAAAGCTTTCTGGTTTCCAGCCAAGCGACTTGATCGTCCTCGCTGGTCGCCCGTCCATGGGTAAGACCGCTCTTGCTCTTGGTATTGCGCAAAACGCTGCCATTCGTCACCGCAAGTCTGTTGGCATCTTCTCCCTCGAAATGAGTAAGGAGCAGCTCGTGGACCGTTTGTTTGCGTCCATGCTTGGCGTCGATAGCTGGAAGCTCCAGCGCGGTAAGCTCGACGACTCTGACTTCCAGAACATGGGTCCGATCATGGACGAATTAAGCAAAGCAAACATCTTCATCGACGACTCGGTTGCATCGTCTCTCCCAGAGCTTCGTGCGAAAGCTCGTCGTCTGCAAATGGAACACGGTTTGGATCTGATCGTGATCGACTACTTGCAGCTCATGAGCACGGGTAACGACCACTACGTGGGTAATCGCGTGCAAGAAATCTCCGAAATCTCTCGTTCGCTCAAGCAGATTGGTCGTGAGCTTCGCGTGCCGATCATCGCGCTTTCTCAGCTCTCTCGCGCGGTCGAAAACCGTCCCGGAAATATTCCGCAGCTCAGTGACCTTCGTGACTCCGGTTCCATTGAACAAGATGCTGACGTGGTGCTCATGATGTATCGCGAAGATTACTACGAAGAAGATAGTGATCGTCCTGGTCTTACCGACATCTACGTGCGCAAGCATCGTAACGGTCCGACCGGTCGCGTGGAGCTCATGTTCAAAAAGGAACAAATGCGCTTTTACGATGTGGACAAAGCCCACAGCAAAGCCAGACCTGGAGATGATGAGTAACCTGGAGTAGGCTTTAGGGCCTATGAATCCTCTGACTACTGCTCCTCTCTTGGTCCGTCCGGAAATCAGTCTCGCAGCCATTTTGGGGTACGCGATGTTCGCGTTCTTCTTAGGGTTAGCGCTGACTCCGTGGTTCATTACGTTCCTACGTAGAAATAGCCTTGGTAAGCAGCTGCGTGTGGAAACAGTAGATGGCCGAGATCCTTCGATCTTCCGCCAGTATCACGAGAAGAAGTTCGGTACGCCCACCATGGGAGGGTTACTCATTTGGGGATCGATCATTCTTGCCGTTCTCTTTTCGCGCGTGCTTTCGTACATGGGTCTTGTCGAGAACTCCCTCCTGCAGCGCGGACAAGTGTACGTGCCGCTGTTTGTGCTCTTTACCATGGGTCTCCTTGGCGCCCTCGATGACTACCTCAATATCGTGAGTGGCAGCCCCGAAAAAACGAACGATGCCATGCCGACCATCAAACGCTTGTCGCTCCTTGGTGGATTTTTGGCTCTCCTTGCTGTGCTCGGACTCTTCCTCTCCGGAGGCTTCACCTTCCAGCTTTCGAACACGGGCAAGATCACGCTCGTGGCCGTCATCGCGATCTTCCTCGCGATTGTTCTCCTCATGCGCACGAGTGCCACTCTGCTCTTCCAGCGTTTGGTGTTGTCTCAAGGAAAAAAGAAAGGCCTTGGTGTGTGGCCAAAACTCACGTCGTTCTTCTTCATCTCGCTCATTGGTGCACTCTGGTTCTACGGAAAGCTCGGGTATGACTCCATCAACGTTCCCTTCTACGGCGATTTCCATTTGGGTCTTTGGTACATCCCCATTTTCATGTTCGTGCTCATTGGCACGGTCAATGCCGTGAACGTCACGGATGGGTTGGACGGCCTTGCTGGCGGTCTCCTCGTCATCGCCTTTGGTGGGTTCGGCGTTCTTGCGTATCTCCAGGGATTGCACGTACTTGCAGGTTTGTGTGCTGTCACGGTCGGCGCTATTGCGGCGTTCCTGTGGCACAACGTGCCGCCAGCACTCTTCTTCATGGGTGATACCGGTGCACTTGCCCTTGGCGGGGCGCTCGCGGTCATAGCGTTTATGACCGATCAAGTATTACTGCTGCCGCTTCTTGGCTTTGTGTTCGTGATCGAAATGCTTTCTGTGATCATCCAGCTCACGAGCAAGAAGTTCCGTGGCGGTAAAAAAGTCTTTAAGGCTGCGCCTATTCACCATCACTTCGAGGCACTCGAATGGGGTGAGAGTAAAGTCACCATGAGGCTCTGGATCGTAGGAGCCATGGCAGCGGTCCTCGGTGTGATCATTGGTCTCGGTGGCATGAAAGAAGCCAAAATCCCCGATACAACTCCTT
The DNA here is from genome assembly GCA_964428205.1 of uncultured Candidatus Peribacteria bacterium. Lineage (GTDB taxonomy): Bacteria > Patescibacteriota > Gracilibacteria > Peribacterales > Peribacteraceae > CAYRXE01. The sequence continues at coordinate 7,018 of CAYRXE010000014.1, forward strand.
CCGTTCTGGAAGCCCCTGCGCTATAGTCCTGGCCGCATGCTTAAGGTTGCTATCAACGGCTATGGACGCATCGGTCGCAATGTCCATCGCCAGTTTGTGGAACGTTTTGGCAAAGATGTCGAAGTCGTAGGTGTAAACGCAAGTTCCGACGCCGAGACTCGCGCTTATTTGCTCAAGTACGATTCTTTGCATGGCCGCTTCGATGCCGATGTCGTGGTCGATGGTGATCACTTCAATGTAAACGGCAAGCGTGTGACGGTCGTCAAAGAGCGTGATCCGGCTAAGTGCCCATGGAAGGATCTTGGTGTGGATATCGTTGTCGAATCCACCGGAGCCTTTGACCTTCGCGAAGAAGTCGAAGGGCACATTCGCGGTGGAGCAAAGAAAGTGATTGTCACGGCACCCATGAAGGACGACGTCCCAACGTTTGTAAAAGGTGTGAATGACGACACGATGACCAAAGACATGCACATCATCAGCAATGCGAGCTGCACCACAAACTGCATTGCTCCCGTGATCAAAATCATGGACGAGACCTATGGCATCGAACACTTGCTCGTGGGCTCCGTACACGCATTTACCGCTTCGCAGAATCTTCTCGATAACAAACCTCAGGAATCCGGTGAACTTCGCCGCTCTCGTGCTGCCACGATGTCGGTGATCCCTACAAAGACGGGTGCCGTGAAAGCCTGTGCAGCTATTTTTCCGCATCTCAAAGGCAAAATCGATGGTATGGCATTCCGCGTTCCGGTCCCAACCGTCAGTTGCGCATACATGGCCTTCTCTCTTAAGAAGGCAGCAAAAGATGAGAAGGAAGTACACGCCGCGCTCGAGGCTGCAGCCAAGATGGCAAACATGAAAGATGTCTTGGGAGTGTCGTATGAGCAGTGTGTGTCGATCGACTTCCAGACGGACCCTCGCTCTTCCATTGTCGATGCTCCCTCTACAAAAGTCGTTGATGGAACGGCTCTTCAGCTCCTCAGCTGGTATGACAACGAGTGGGGCTACGCTATGCGTGTGACGGAGATGACACAACAACTCGCCTCCTTCCTATAAACTGAAATGTCTGAGATGCCCGCAGCCGCCAAGCGCGTGACCTTGAGCCAGCACCTGGCCGAGCACGCCAAGGTTTCTGATGATCTTCGTCATCTCATCCTTTCGATTGCGAACGCTTCCAAAAAAATTGAGTACGCCATTCGCACGACCGAGACAGGACTCTCCGGAG
>CAYRXE010000014.1:8342-9771 GCA_964428205.1 uncultured Candidatus Peribacteria bacterium
CGCACGATTCTCATCTACTCCGCAGGCAATGGCGTGCATGAGTTCCTGCTCAACGAAGTCGAAGAGTACATGCTCGTACGCGAGAACCTTGGCATTGCCGACGAAGGGAAAGTCTTTAGCCCCGGGAACCTCGCTGCCGTTCTTGATACCCCAGGTTACAAAGCAGCACTCGATCATTGGATTAACGACAAGCTGACCCTCCGCTACTCCGGCTGTATGGCTTCGGATGTCCATCATGTCCTGAGCAAAGGTCAGGGAGTGTTTACGAATATTGGCGGATCCAAGTATCCCGAAGGCAAACTGCGTCTCGTGTTTGAGTGCGGACCATTCGCCTACTTGGCGGACCAAGCAGGTGGCAGCGCGAGTGATGGAACAGGACCAATCCTCGACAAAAAAATTACGAGTATTGATCAACGCACGCCCATTATTATTGGATCCACAAAACAAGTGGAACGCGTGGTCGAACACCTCAAAAGCTAACTACTCCCAAAACGCCTGCTCCAATGCCTTGGGCAGGACTTCGTCGAGCGTGGCGCTGTTGTCCGTTTTGCGGATTTTGCCCTCGAGCTGATACACACGCTTCATGCTGCGGTACGTGCCCCATGGGTAGTAGCGCGTTTCGCGTGGTCCGCGACGTGGGCGATCCCCTTCTTTCTCGACGCGCTCTGGCATCGCGAGTTTCTTTGGCTTCTCGTTCGGCATCCACTCCACAAGACCTACCACTTTCTTTCCCTCAACATCCACGTACACCAAATCCGTGTCGTCATAGACTTCTTTTGTCAGTGGCGTGAACGGAGCGTCTTTAGGAGTGGGTGCGTTCATAGCTTAGGGGTAGAGGCGATGTTCCTCAGCTTCGGGAGCTGGAGGTGGTGGCGGAGGTGGTGGCGGAGCTCTGTCTTCCTTTTTTTCTGGAGGAGCAGCGTGATCTTCTGGATGACGGAAGAAGCCCTGTGCCATTTCGCGGCGGAACTCCTGGAATCGGAGGAATGCGTAGAGAGCCGCGACAATGCTACCGATGATCGTCACATAGATGCCAAAGCGAATCTCCATACGTGAGAACTCAAAGGTAATGCGCGTGAGCACCGAGAGCGCTGCAAGAGTAAGGACACCGGCTTGGCTGCAGAGGATCAAACGCACCAAGTCGCGGTGGCGCTTACGCACAAGCACGGGTCCGCCAAGAGCGGGGACCAAGGTGAGTGCGAGGGTGACTGCCAGGAGCAAAAAGACGCAAAATCCGAGAAAAGCGGTGAAGAATCCAAAGCCCGTGTAGGAAGATGCTTCCTCTGTACCAAGCCATTCTCCTGTAATCCATGGCATAAAGAGCCCAAGGATGGCAACGCACACAGCACCATTGAGGATGCGCTCCTCCAGGTCGAGTGTTTTGATGCTTTGGATGATGCGGTTTGCCATGAGAACGAAGTATAGCAGA
>CAYRXE010000014.1:9871-11662 GCA_964428205.1 uncultured Candidatus Peribacteria bacterium
GAGTGTTTTGATGCTTTGGATGATGCGGTTTGCCATGAGAACGAAGTATAGCAGACGAGGACAGGCGAAGTTACTAATTGCGAGTTTCTAGTTTCTAGTTTTGGAAGTACTCTTGCTCGTGTCAAACTAGCAATTAGTAACTAGAAACTATGCAACTCTTAATTGATGCACGCGAAGCTTGTGGAACCGCTCGTAGCGGCAAGGGCCAGTGGACGCGTGGCTTCATCAAGGAATTAGCACGCGACAAAGAACGTGAAATTACCCTCCTCGTAGCGGACCATCACTACACCGATTGGGTCATGGGTCCCAATGTGACCGTGCGCCGTTTTGATCGCGGGATTTTTTGGCACTGGCGTGTTGCCTCGGCGATCAAAAAGAAAGAGCTCACGGGTATCTATGTTGGTACGACGAGCTTTCTCGTTCCGTACTTAGTTGGTCGTTTGATCCCGATGGTCATGGTCGTGCACGACCTCATTGCGTTTCGCGGTGAACCGCACGATCGCAAGGCGACACTCTTGGAATGGCTCACGCTTGGTCGCGCAGCTCGTAATGCGCGCTTGATTTTCACCATCAGCGAAACCACGAAGCAAGACCTCCTTTTGCGCTACCCGAAGCTGGAACCTCGTGCTGTGGTTCCTATCTTCGCGGGTCCCATGGCAGGGATGTCTGGCATGCATGCATCCGACAACATGACAATCCTCTGTGTTGCGACATTGTGTCCTCGCAAAAATCAGGAGCGTCTCATCCGTGCGTATGCTTCGCTCCCCGACGATGTGCGCTCGGCGCATCGCTTGCTCCTCTGTGGTGGCCGCGGTTGGAAAGATCAACCTATTGTGAATCTTGTGAAGAAGACCGATGGCGTGGAGTGGCGCGGACATATTTCGGACGAGGACTACGCGCATCTGCTCGCGACGTGTCATGTGTTTGCACTTCCTTCTCTGTACGAAGGATTCGGCATGCAGATTTTGGATGCACTCACGCTTGGCGTTCCGCTCGTCACGTCTAACCGCGGAAGCCTGTACGAAGTTGCCGGTGATGCAGCCGTGATGGTCGAACCCGAGAGTGTGGAGTCCATTGCCGCAGGGCTCCTCAAGGTCCTCTCGGATGCCAAGCTCCGTAAGCACCTTTCGACAGAGGGCCCGAAGCAGGCTGCCAAATTCACCTGGGAACGAACAGTTGCTCTCTTTTTAGAAGGGACGAACTCTCTCTAGAGGTATACTGCAGGCATGAACACCTTTAAGCGCATCGGCCTGACCGTAAAGTCTGAGCTCGACCATCGTGATGAATCCGTGCAGATGGTTCTTCGCATGCTCGATGCACATAAGTGCGAGGTCTTTACCGATGATCGATGTGCAACGAAAGACCGTGCGATTCTTTCGGATCATGCGCAGTTAGATCTTTTGATTGTCCTCGGTGGAGATGGAACCATTCTTCGTGTGGTGCGTGAACATGGCGCACTCGGTGTGCCGATTCTTTCCATCAATCGTGGAGACTTGGGATTTTTGACGGAACTTTCTCTCGATGAAGCAGAGGCTGCACTGCCTGCACTCCTCCATGGCGAAGGCGTGCTCGATGCGCGTTCGCTCCTCACCGTATCCATCAAACGCGAAGGAAAAATTATTTCGAGCCAAGATGTGCTCAACGAAGCCGTGATTGCGCAGGGCAGCATCGCGCGACTCGTCCATTTGCAAACAACGGTCGATGGCCAGCCACTCACGACCTACCGCAGTGATGGTCTGATTGTGGCTACACCCACAGGATCTACGGCCTATTCCCTCGCCGCAGGCGGCC
>CAYRXE010000014.1:11762-20527 GCA_964428205.1 uncultured Candidatus Peribacteria bacterium
CTGATTGTGGCTACACCCACAGGATCTACGGCCTATTCCCTCGCCGCAGGCGGCCCGATTGTGCATCCGCGCGAAACAGCGTTGATCCTCACTCCTATAAATAGTCACAGCTTCTCGCAAAAACCTCTCGTACTCCCGGCATCCTCTGTACTGGAGGTGGAAGTGATGGATCGTCCGACGAAGTACGCAGATCTCAACGTGATCCTCACGCTTGATGGTCAGACGTCGGTGAAGCTCGAAAACAGTGATCACGTGATTGCACACACGAGCAAGAAGGCGATTAGTTTCCTCCGTCGCAAGCACGATACGTTCCTGGGAACATTACGAGACAAACTGCACTGGGGTGACTTATGAGATTATTCGAGTCCCAATTCTTTGATTTTTTGTGCAACGTAGTCTCTTGTTTCTTGTAGTTCTTTGTCGTCGGTTTCACGCTCGACAAACAATACACGTGCGGATGAAGAACAGAGATCACTATCGATTTCTGTTTGAAACGCGAAGTGTGCCTTAACGTCATGCTTTTCTCCTTCTACGAAAGGAAACCGCACCGCATTTTTGGTTGGTCCAAACAAACTGATTTTCCAATCGTCCTCTCCTTCTTCAAGACTCGTCCAGCCGGGGTACACTTTTGGGATTCCTTCTCGTGTAGTTTCTTCATCATTGGTGCGTAACAGAGGTGTCTGGCGCAGAGATAATAACTTTTTCATGATCTCGTGTTGTTCTTTTATCGTCCATGCAATCACTGCTCTGTTTAGTGAGCCTTGGTTCAATGTTTCGAGTAAATACCCCGACATCCGAATCCCCGGGTCCACAGCTACGACAATATCTGCCGTGCGAATGTCTTGCTCGCGCTTTGGAGCCATAATGGGATACATCGGTTTTTCATCATGATCAAAAGTCTCTACCGCAGTTGCCCTGGTTCGTAGAGATTCTTTAGCTGCGTGTGATTGCAGCTGGCCATATGTAAAAGCGAGTATCTCTCGGTAGGTCTTACCGCGTAACCATGCATCGGTATGTACGTCAAAACGTCCTTCTGCTTGGCTCAACATCGCAGCCATCCCTGCCTCGGGCGGATAAATGAGAGCGACGTTGAGTGTCTTCTCACTCTTCTGCATATCTTGGTGATACCTCTGTCGCACAACTACGGTCAACTATATTCCTGTGCTAGGGTCGAGATTTGGGCTTCCTCTGACTCCAAAATCCACCCTGCGCACTGCGGATGATGTGCTGCTGCTTCGAGAATCCTCTTCGTTACCTCCATTCCGTCTGATCCACCAAACAGTGCGACGTGTGGTTCAAAGCCAGACACTTCTTTCGCGAGAGATCTCTCCTGCGGAATGTACGGTGGATTACTGACGAGCAAGAACGGTTCTGCGAGATCCACCACCGGTTCAAACGCATTCCCCTGTCGCCAATCCACTTTTGCTTTGAGGAGCTCTGCATTTTCTTTCGCGAGACTCAGCGCATCAGCACTGATGTCTGTCCCGATGATGTTCATCTCAGGTAATTCAAGTGCGAGTGTGACCGCCACACATCCTGCTCCCGTTCCAATGTCGACAATTGTTTGGATCTGCAACTCCGGTCGAAGTACATGACTCCATCCCGTGATGCCGGTGTCGATCAGTTTCTGTTCTTCTCGTGGATCTTTAAGGAACGCGATCGCTAACTCCACTAATGATTCCGTCGGACTTCGAGGAATCAATGCCCGTGCATCTGTCTTAAACATACGTCCGTAAAATTCCACTTCGCCAAGCACATAACCCATGGGCTCCCCACTTCTTCTTCGTGTGATCATGGTCGTGATGGCTTGAGCCTCTTCAGCTGTCAGAACGCGTTCGGGGTGTGCGAGCACGGCGGATCGATCCACCTGTAAAGCTTTGGCTACCAGGATTTCCGCTTCACTGCGCGCTATGGCCGATCCATTGATGGCATCGTTTATTGTCATACCCAGGTATCATGGGGTCCTCCCCTCCCCTTGCCAAGTGATCACACTCGGAATCGATGCGCGGTTTGCAGACACAGGTACCGGCCTTGGCCGTTACACTCGCGAACTTGTGCAGCAGATCGTCAGTCAAAAACCGGAGGGCGTGCAGTTCACACTCTTCGTGCGAGATCCACACGCACTCTGGCTTCATGCCATTAAAGATCACGTGAAACTGATTCGTTGTAACTTCACTCACTACTCGTTGGCAGAGCAAGTGGTGTTCCCGTGGATCCTCTGGTCCTCGAAGATCAATCTTCTCTGGAGTCCGCACTTCAATGTGCCCATGTTCTGTCCGGTGCCGTTCGTCGTCACGATTCACGATCTCATTTTGCATCGCTTCCCCAACAATGCATCGTTCCTCAAGCGACTCGCATACAATACTCTCTTCCGACACGCCGTAAAAAACGCGAAGAAGATTATTGCCGTGAGTCACTTTACCGAATCCGAATTGAGTACTGTGTACGGAGCACGACTCACGCAAAAGACGACGGTGATCCCAGAAGGCGTGCCCGATGTCTTCCATCCGTACGATGTCACCGAGGCTGCTCCTGTGCTTGAGCGCTACAGCATCACACAGCCATTCTTCTTGTATGTAGGAAACGCCAAGGAACATAAGAATCTCGGTCTCTTGTTCGATGCCTTTTCTGCTCTGCCCGACACCGAAGCTATGCTCGTGCTCGTGAGTGGTGGAAAAGAATTGGAACGTCACACACTCCCCGGTCGCACGAAAGTTCTGAGTGGTGTGCCCGACGAAGACCTCGCACTCCTCTACTCTCTCGCACAGGCACTCGTCTCCCCTTCTCTGTACGAAGGATTCGGTCTCCCCATTGCCGAAGCAGCGGCATGTGGCTGTCCCGTCATTGCCATCCGAGGATCGGCTGTGAGCGAAATCGCTCCACCTTCTGCTCAGTTGGTCGAACCAACTCTTTCGGCATTTTCCTTCGCATTACAGCATCCTCCTGTACGCTCAGGTGCTGTTCCACAGAAATCGTGGTCGCGTGTCGCAAGCGAAACACTCAATCTCCTCCTGTCGTAATCATGGACTCCATCCACTCTGTTCTTAGTAAGGTGCTACACAGGCGCGGACTCGAACGAGAGGCCCGAGCTGCGCAGGCAACGTACGCGGCAGACCGTGTGATGCTCGCGATCCTGCCGAACGTCGCTCCCCTGCTCAAAGCCAAGTCTTGCAAGCAGGGAACCCTGATCATTGAGGCAGCACATCCGATTGCTGCTCAGGAATGCCAATTGAAGATTCCGGAGCTTTTGGTGCTATTGGAGAAGGAACTGGACGGCCGTTTGGTGACCGAAATCCGCCTCATCCGAGCCTAAAGAAGACCCTGGATTTGGCCTTGCGGCGACAATGTGCGTTCATTACACTCTCCTAGCTCTCCGTTCTGGAAGGCACATTTTATGCTCGTCATTCGCTTACAGCGCACCGGCCGCGAAAACACTCCGACCTACCGTCTGGTAGTGGCAGAGAAGGCACGCCCAGTGAAGGGTAAGTTCCTCGAGATCGTGGGACACTACCTCCCTGCTCGCGAGAACCCCGTGTTCGAGCACAACGACGAAAGCATCAACGCATGGATCAAGAAGGGTGCTATCCCAAGCGATACGGTTGCACGTCTCTTGAAGAAGGCAGGACTCAAAGACATGGATAAGTTCATCGAGCGCTACAAGAAGCAGGTAAGCAAGAAGGCTCCTCCACCAGAAGCAGCTCCTGCACCAGCAGCCGCTCCAGCTCCAGTTGCTGAAGCAGCACCAGAAGCTCCAGTAGCTGAGGCTCCAGCCGAGGCACCTGCAGCAGAAGCACCAGCTGCGTAAGTACCAAGGTCCACGTACCAAGTGCCAAGTGATTTTTACGTACCTTGGAACCTGATTCTTGGCACTTGGAACTTCTCTTTGTGGGGTCTACACTGTGAGCCGATGTCCGATACCGCTCAGGAAATCACAGGGTTGAGCTTCATCAAGTACGTGCTCGAGAATTTGGTCGAAGATAAAGAAGAGCTCAGCGTCGATGGACGCATTGATGAATTGGGCGTGCTCATCACCGTCAAAGTGAGTGAGCGCGACATGGGTAAGCTCATCGGTAAGGGCGGTCAGACCGTCAAAGCACTTCGTACTCTTCTTCGCATCCTGGGAGGCAATGCTTCTCAGCGTGTGAACCTCAAAATCATCGAGCCTGGCATGGCTTGATTTTCTTCTCCCCTCTTTTCCCCATCCCTTCATGTTGCAGCAACTCCTCGAGAGCGGCAGCCCCATTCAGATCGTTGCGACGTTTATCGCACTCGCACTGATTGTGGCTTCGTTCCTCTGTCTGATTTTCATCATCATTGGTGGAATCACGTTTATTCTCTCTGCCGGTAACGAAGACAAGATCAAGAAGGCCGTCCACACGATTCGCTTTGCGATCATTGGACTCTTCGTCACGTTCATCGCGTTCTTCGCCGTGTCGTGGCTCAGTAAGATTTTGGGCATTCCGTTTGAGCTCAACTTCTCCATGATTCTGCAGCTCATGCAGGACATTCTGCAGTCGCTGAACTAATCTCCAACTCTGATTCTAAAAACCGCCCGATTGGGCGGTTTTTTTATTCCTGGATGGTGGGCGCCGAGGGATTCGAACCCGCGACCTACGAGGTGTAAGCTCGTCGCTCTAACCAACTGAGCTAGGCGCCCGTGACTTGATTTTAGCTTAAAGTATTCACTTTTCACTCTTCATTTTCCACTATATACTCCCCACATGTCCACTATCGTCACTGCCATCCTTATCGCTGTCTCGGTTCTCCTGATCATCTGCATTCTTGTGCAGCACAGGGTCTCTGGGTTATCCGCTACCTTCGGTGGTGGTGGCTCTCTGTACGTACAGCGTCGCGGTGCCGAGAAGGTGATCTTCAAGCTTACGATCTGGTTGTCTGTTGCGTTCTTCGCACTCTCGATCATCGACTTGATCGCACGAGGCTACTAATCAGCTAAGAGGATCGTTTTCTTTTTGCCGTACCCGTTTTTGTGTTGTTGTAGTGTTTGTTCCTGACCTCGCATTCCCCTAAACTTACCCAGATGTCATTCAAGCGCATTCGGCAGCTTCTTTCATCCATGAGCCGTACCGAACGGATGGTCCTTGCTGTGTGCACGCTTGGCGTGCTCATTGGGTTTGCCGGATTGGTATCGCAGTTCTATTTGCAGAATACGCTCCTGACCGCACGTGAAGGTGGTACCTACATCGAAGGTTCTGTAGGTCAGCTCCAACCGCTCAATCCTTGGTTTACGGTCCAAAACGACGTGAACCGCGACATTGTGTCGCTCGTGTTCAGCGGACTCCTTCGGTACAACCCCGAGACGAAGAAGATCGAAGAAGATCTCGCCACCATGCAGGCAAGTAACGATGCACGCACGTACACACTCAAACTAAAAGATGGTTTGGAGTGGCACGACTCCACCGAAAAAAAGCGCCACGAGGTGACCGCGGATGATGTGGTGTTCACCTTCCAGACCATTCAGCAGCCGGGATTCCCCAATCCTCTGCTGCAGCAAAACTTCCGCCGTGTGACGATCTCCAAAGTGGATGCGAGGACGGTGAAGTTTGAACTCGAAGAACCGTACAGCTTCTTCCCCAGTAACCTCACGTTGGGATTACTCCCCAAAGATGCGTTTGAAGGAATCCCGGTAAACAAGCTCGATCAAATGACCGACTTCGGTTTCAAGCCCGTTGGCGCCGGTCCGTATCGCCTTCGTACCATTGCCGATACAGAATTGAGCAGCGAAGTCACACTCGAACGTTGGAATCGCCCGATTCCTCCGGAGTCTCTTTTGGAGCGCGTCGTCTTCCGCATCTTCCCCGACTACTCCACCTTGGCGTCCGACTTCCAGTCACTCCAGGGCGTGCGCTTGGTGCCACTGAGTAGTAGTGGCGAGCCTGTGCTCCCCAAGCGTTTTAAAGCAGTGGAATACACGCTTCCGCAGTATGTGGCGCTGTTCTTTAACTTAAACCGCCGCGCCTTGCAGGACGAAAAACTGCGTCTGGGTTTGCAGCTGGGAACCAACAAAGAAGAAGTCGCACACGAAGTCTTCGAAACAACCATTGTCGATACTCCCCTCTTGGAAATTGACGACAAAGACTGGCGCTACAAGTTCGATCCCGAGGCTGCACAAGGTGCCCTCTTCGCCAGTCGCTGGAGCTTGCCCGAAAAAATCCGTCTGCAGAAACTCTTGGAGCGTCGCGAGGCCAACCGCATTGGAGGATTACGCGCCAATAGCATTGTGTATGTGCAAACAGGCGGCGTGCTCACGCTCACAGGCGCACTCACCGAGGTCAAACCTGGCTACAACGTGAATGGTCATCCTCTCGAGAAAGTCCCCACCATGACCGGTGGCTGGCTTACACGAATTCCCACCACAGGTTCCGGCACGCTCAAGATGGGTGAGAACTTGCTCCGCCTTACCGACGACAAGGGCAAGACGCTCGATTCGTTCTACGTGTACCGCGCTCTGTCGCTTGAGGACTACAGCCGTGCCGCAGCCGAGATCAGCTTGGTCGAACGCTTTGTGGTGTCGCGTGACGAGCCGACGAAGCTCCCGGCAGATAAGCGCATTACCGCACAGAACTTGTTTGTGGACGAAGGCAGGTTGCGCGTGCGCCGTGCCAACGATCCCGTAGGCGTGCGCAAGAATGATCGTGGTGAACCGCTCAACTTGGTGCTCCTCACGAGCCCTTCGCCAACGTCGTACAAGACTGTCGCCAATAACATTGCCGAGCAGTGGGGCAAACTCGGAGTAAGCGTGCGTGTCGAAATTCCCAAGTCTCGCGAAGACTTCCAAGATCGTCTTCTCAAGCGTGATTACGACGTGCTGCTCTTTGGTGAGTCTCTTCTCGATAACCTCGATGCCTTCCCGTACTGGCACAGCTCCGGCGTGCAGAAGATCACGGGTAAAGTCACGGACCTTCGCAGTGATGCCTACAACCTTTCGCAGTACGCATCCTTCAAAGCCGATACCCTCCTCGAAACCATCCGCAGAACAACAGACGAAAAGGAACGTCAAAAGGCACTCAAGGAATTGAGCGACGTGATGAAGGTCGATGTGCCGGCCATCTTCCTCTACTCGCCCACGTACGTGTTCGCACACAAGCAGGACATCCTCGGTTTGCACCTGGGTAACCTGTCGCTCCACAGTGATCGTTTCTTGACCCTCCCCAAGTGGTATGTGAAACAGCAGCGCATTTTCCCAGAGGGCAAGAGCTGGCTCTCGTTCCTGCCGTGGTTGTTTGGTCTGTAATTGTGGCTCTGGACCCCACTTTAGGACCTTAACCACCTCTTAATCCCCTGTACGTAAGATTACGGCGTATTCAGCGTCTTTGCTGATGATTATCCGCCCTCTACGACGATTGACCTTCTGGGTTTGGTCGCGTAGACTACCTTGGCTCGCAAGTCGAGCAAATACTATGGAAATTCTCCTCCTCCAAGACATCCCCGGCATTGGTAAGCAAAACGACCTTCTGGTCGTAGGTGATGGCTTTGCCTTGAACCACCTCCTCCCAATGAGGAAGGCTCTCGTGGCAACTCCAACGGTGCGCAAGCGCTATGCAGATCAGATCAAGAAGCGTGCAGAAGAAAAGCAGACGGAGCGCGAAATGCATGCAAACGCAGCTGCCGCTCTCGTTGGTAAGACTGTGCAGTTCACGAAGAAGATCACGAAGACTGGCAAGCTCTACGCTGGAATCAACGAAGAGCAGATCGCCGAGGCTATGAAGACGCAGCTTGGCTTCGAAATCTCTGCAGACAAGATCGTTCTCAGTGATCACATCAAGTCCGTTGGTAACTTCCCTGTCTCTCTCAAGATCGGTGAAGCAACACAGACGGTGAACGTGATTGTGACAGCAGAGAAGTAAATCACTCACTCATGAATCTAAAGGCCGCCAGAAATGGCGGCTTTTTTAGTCTTGTAGCTCCCACTTGTTTCCATCAAACGAGAAGACAGTACCCTCTCCAATGGACCAGAGTGTTCCACCAGCAGATGTGAGTTTGCCGCACGAGTTTGGCTTCTCACTTCCGAAGTCCACGGGTGTGAGCGAATTGCCCTTGAGCGTGTAGAGAGTCTGAAGCGTTGCAACATACGTCACACCGTTGAAGGTGTGCACATCCCAGAAGTCCTCGCTTACTCCAAGGTCGAGTTTCTCCCACTTGCCGTGCCTGCCCTTGAGTAATACGCCGTTCTGACCGCAGATGTAGACCGCGTCCTCTGCACACGAGATACCTGTGAGGATGGTCTCGACGAGGCTCCCACGTGCGTGCCAGGTGGATCCGTCGTATTCCCATACTTCGCCTTTCCAACCGGCAGCGTAGACCTCGTTTGCGCCGTATCCCTGGATAGCCTCAAACCCTGCATCTTTGTCTACAGGCGCGTGCATAGCCTCCCATGTAGCATCTCCTGTTCGCTTGTAGACCTGGCGCTGCATACCGCAGGCGTAGGGCAGGCCTTCTACCACGCACATCGCACGCAGCACCTTGGCCTCGGAGATGGCTTCTTCACCTGCGACTCCCTTGGCGTACGTGAACACCTGGCCTGCTTCGCTTATGGCAACGAATTTTCGCTCCGGCACCTGTGCAAAGCAGCATGCGATGCAGTTCCAGTTTTTGTCCCCGCTGTGGTATAGCTGACCATCAATAAATGCGACGAAGCGTGCATGATTGATATCCTCTGCAGTGAGGCCTTTATCTTTGGCGACAATATAAATTGCAGTCTTATCTAACGCTGCGCCCGTGACGTAGGTGCTGCTTTCGTGGATGCG
>CAYRXE010000015.1:0-20374 GCA_964428205.1 uncultured Candidatus Peribacteria bacterium
GCATGCGCTCTAGCCAACTGAGCTACGCCCCGATAAGTAGATGATGATAGAAGAATGATCAGACCACGCGCATTGCGCTTATCTATGGCTCGGTAGAAGCCTCGACCCAACTGAGCTACGCCCCGATTAGGCAACGATGAGGATCTTCAGTGCCGCAGTGCGGCACAGGGGTACGCGGAGTATAGCAGCGCATCAACTCGAGGAAATGGAACTTGGGCCGGCATCCGCGCGCCACGGGGGGTGAAGGGGTAGGCCCTGCGCTTTAGCGCGTTGTCGACGAGACGAGCCGAAGCCTTGGAGGCTCGGCGAGAAGACACAGGGCCGTGCGGGAGGGTTTGGCGCGCGGTGATTTTTCTTTGGTTACTTTCTTTGTATGGCAGACAAAGAAAGTGACAACCTAGAGCAGCAACCTGTTTGCTAAAACGGAGACGAGTAACTCGCCTTGTCTCCCAAAATCTCCTCCAGGCGCAACAACTCGTTGTACTTACACACACGATCGGTGCGACTGAGTGATCCTGTTTTGATCTGCCCGGTTTGGAGACCAACAGCCAAGTGACTGATGAAGGTGTCTTCGGTTTCGCCACTGCGGTGACTAGAGATAGCGCGCCAGCCTTCTTTTTGTGCACGCTGAATGCAATCAACCGTCTCGGTCACAGTTCCAATTTGATTCACTTTGATGAGCACGGCATTCGCAGCGTCCTTCTCGATCCCCTGCTCCACGCGCGCAACGCTTGTGACAAACAAGTCATCACCCACGAGCTGCACTTTCTTGCCCACCTTCTTCTTCATCGCCGCAAAGCCTTCCCAATCATCTTCACTGTGACTGTCTTCGATACTCACAATCGGATACTTGCTGCAGAGGTCGGCGTAGTAATCAACAAGCATCTCAGATGAGAGCTTCTGACCATCCACGGTGTACACGCCATCTGCAAAGAATTCGGATGCTGCGGCATCGATCGCGAGCTTTACCTTGCCTGTGTATCCGGCTGCTTCGATTGCCTGCATAAGGAAATCAAAGGCTTCTGCTGCGGACTTTACGTGAGGAGCGAAGCCTCCTTCGTCTCCTACGGCTGTCACGTGGCCTGCCTTGCTCAGGAGCGACTTGAGAGCTTGGAACACCTCAGCACCTGCGCGCAGAGCCTCGGAGAAGGTTTCGAAGTCACACGGAACAATCATGCATTCCTGAAAGCTAAGACCACTGTCGGCATGCTTGCCTCCGTTGATCACGTTCATCAGCGGCACAGGCAACAAGACCTTCTTCTCCAGGCTGACGCCGTACTGGCTAGCCAAGGACTCGGCGAGGGTCTTCTTTTCGCTCACTGCCCTCGCTCGGCACACCGCCATGGATACACCAAGGATGGCATTCGCGCCCAAGTTCGATTTATTCGTGGAGCCATCGAGATCAATCAAGAGCTGATCGATCGCGCGCTGATCAGCAACATCTTTACCAAGGAGTGCCGGAGCAATGTTCTTCGTGACATGCTCGACTGCTTTGAGCACGGACTTTCCTCCGTAGATCTTCTTGTGTCCATCACGTAGTTCCAATGCTTCGTGCGTACCGGTGGATGCCCCCGAAGGAACAGCCGCGCGGCCGAAGGAACCGTCGCTCAACTCACAGTCGACTTCGACAGTGGGCGTGCCACGGGAATCAAGTATTTGGCGTGCTTTGAAACTGGTGATGGTAGGCATGCAAAAATTGTAGACCACCTCGCTCCAGACGGAAACCTACGTTTAAGCCAGACGCTTCTTGGCGCGCACGTGGAGCGTTCCTGCGTACCCGGCAACCGTGAAGAACAAGAGATCCATTCCCGGACCTGCATGTGGCAGGGTCGTAGGGCGGGAGCTCTGACTGCTGCTGCTGTGGATGAGGATGTCGTTCTTACGCTTCTGGAGATCTGCCTCCAGGCGCTGTCCCCAGGTCTCGCCATTCTTGAGCACGCTGCTCTTACTATTCTGAGCAATCATCACAGACGAAGAAGAACCCTGGCCTGGCACGAGCATGGCTGTGAGCGTCTTGTTCCAGCTTGGCTGCCTTTCGCTCATCACGGCAAAAGCGGCAAACGGCACAAAGAGGAGCGCCAACACTGCCATACGTGGCACGCGGCGGCGGATCACGCTCAAGCAGAACCACACGACAAAGAGGAAGAACAAGGCAACAGGCAGGAGCATCCATCCCCAACCTACAATCTTTGCTGCAGGAGCAAGAGCTGGGATTTTTTGTGCGAGTGCACCACCCACGAGTTTAAGGAATGGCAAACCAGCCGGCACAAAGTGGAGTAAGCGGAATGGGTAATCGGCACGATCGCGCTTGAGCAAGGGATACAGCACCGCGACGTACAAGAGACCTGCAACCGTGAGGAGCACGAGCGGCAGGAAGCCTGCGGGGAACGATGGAACCACACGCGTCAGGATCGCCATCACTACGGTGACAGCGGCCAAGAGGGCGATGAGAAGAGTTTCGGTAAAGTGCTTGAGCGGCATAGGAGGGGCATTGTCCTTGAGGGTGGTGTTAGTGTCAAATTAAGCCATAAACGAGTTTTTAGCGTATTGATGAGAAGAGGAAATGATGAATAGAGGAAGCGAGGAACACGAAAAATACATCAAGAAAAATCCCTCATCATCTCCTCAATTCCTCATTTCTTCTACTTCTTCTTTTTAGGCAGGTAGCGATCGTTGGGGTCGACTTCGGCATTCCTTGGCAGCACTTGATAGTGCTTCATGACGAAGATCCTCCACTGAATGACCACGTACAAGAGAAGAATGGCACCCCACACAACCCACAGGAACGGCATGGCAACGATTTGAATGCGCTCCACACGCGCTACCACGAGCACGAGTCCTACGATTCCCATCCAGAATGCAACAGACGACCACGAAGCAGACAATTTGCGCGTCACGGAGTTCTGCATCTTCTTCCTCCAGAAGGAAATCGCAAACGAGCCGACGACAAACGCCAAGCTGAGCGCAATGAGACCCATGACCCAACCATCACTGTAGTGAGCGATGTCCGTAGGGTTTGGAGAGAAGAGATACCGGGAGATGAGGATGAGTGAGCGCATGAAAAAGAGGAATAGACAGATGAAAGCTGAAAATCAGCTAAATGGCAACTATGGCTTACCGGTCTATAGGTGTGGGAATTTGCGCCTCTGCACCACCACGTAGACCACTGCTCCTAGGAGCGCGAGAATCGCCAGCAGCTGACTAAAGCGCAGTTCGTAGGATTCGAAGTCGAGCCACTGCCTGAGAAAGATGTACGCCGTCACCGTGCCACCGAGAAGAATTTCGTAGATGAGGAACGCTCGCTCCGAGGCCTGCTCCCCTAACTTCTGACGGAACATGGGTTCGATGAGCGCGAGGAGTCCTAAGCTGACGAACAGAATGATGAGCACCGCAAAGTCGAGCTGGGTCGCAAACACCGGCACGCCAATGTCTCCACGGAAGTACTCGAGGAAGAATGTCGCGATGGATGCCGCCACGATGCCGATGAGTGTTTCTGCACCGACCCGTTTGCCGTATTTACGGATGATCAGGAGCGAGAACGTGAGCACGAAGTAGAAGAATGCATAGTAGAGCTGTACCGGGTGGATGGGCACGGCATAGCGCACGTTGAAGGAGTCGTACGTCACACCCCAAAAGAGGTCTGTAGGCTGACCATAGCCCTGACCTGCGAAGAAGAGGCCAATCCACGAGAACATCAGTCCAAAGCACGTGGCAGGTACCAAGGCATCGAGCCAATGCAAAAATGTGGAACGATGACCACGCGTAACGATGGCAAGCACGATGCCAATGCCAATGGCAGCGCCAAGGAAACTCCAGCCTCCATCCCAAATAACAAACACGCGCAGAGGATCTTTGATGTACACACGGTACTCGGCGAGTACCCCGAACACTCTTCCGCTAAAGAGGAATGCGCCCAAGTAGTACAACCAGTGATCTTTAAAGTGCTGGAGAGAAAGGTTTGCACTCTGTGCCAAACGCAAAAAGAACTCCACAAATAACCAAATGCCCAGGAGCAAAAAGATGACACGCGTCCACAGGAAGAACGGACCTACTTGAAGGGCTTCGAACATGGAAGAAAGAGTAGCACTAACCAATAGATGCCTCCAGCTTGCGGAGTCTCACATCTTCCAGTGTCTTCTCTATAAACTCGGCAACTGGGACAACAACCTGCTGCTTACTCTTCACGTTACGTACAGCAACAGCTTTGTCGGCAATTTCCTTGTCGCCCATCACAAGAAGATACGGAATCTTCCACTGCTCCCCTTCGCGGATGCGCTTACCAAGAGACTCGCTGCTATCGACGTAGTCTGCGCGGATTCCTTTGCTCGTGAGATCTGCGAGAAGCTTCTGCGCAGCTTCTTCGTGTGCAGCGGCAATCGGGATAATGCGTACTTGAAGAGGCGCGCACCACAGTGGGAACAAGCCCGCCATGTGCTCGATGTAGATCGAGAGGAAGCGCTCGAGGGATCCCATGATGGCAGCATGGATCATGACGATGCGCTCGTTCTCCCCTTTCTCGTTTACGCACGTAAGGTCAAAACGTTCCGGCTGGTTGATATCGAGCTGGATGGTCGCCACCTGCCACTCACGGCCAATGCTGTCTTTGGCGATGAAGTCGACTTTGGGTCCGTAGAAGGCAGCCTCACCGGGAGCCTCGAAGAAATCTGCGTTGCGTTCTTTTGCGAGGTCGCGCAGATCTTGCTCTGCCGTCTTCCACATCTCAGGCGTGCCGAGATACTTCTCCATGTGCTCTGGATCACTGAGCGACAAGCGCACCTTGAGCGCACCGAATCCCACCGTTGGGTAGAACGTGTCGACAATCTCCCAGATCTTGAGGATCTCTTCGCGTACTTGGCTCCTGCGGCAGAACACGTGTGCGTCGTCCTGCGTGAACGCACGAACGCGAGAAAGACCGTGTAATTCCCCTGTCTGCTCATCGCGGTAACAGGTGGTGGTTTCGGCGTAGCGCTGCGGAAGATCGCGGTAGCTGCGAGCGCGAGATGCGTAGATCTGCGTGTGGTGCGGACAGTTCATCGGCTTCATCGCAAACTCGTGACCTTCACGCGTCGTGATGCGGAAGAGCTCTGTAGAGAATTTTGACCAGTGACCAGATGTTTCGTAGAGCTCCTTCTTCGTGATGTGCGGGATGGTGACACGCTGGTACCCACGAGCAGAGCGAAGTTCCCACACGAACCCATCGAGGAGATTGCGCAGAAGCGTTCCACGTGGAGTCCACAACGGGAGACCGGGTCCCACGAGTTCACTTGTGGTGAACAGATCCAACTCTTTGCCAAGCTTACGGTGATCACGCCTCTTTGCTTCTTCGAGCATAGCGAGGTGCGCCTTGAGCTCTTCTTTGCTGGGGAAAGCGGCAACGTAAATACGCGTGAGCTGCTCGCGCTTTTCGTCTCCGCGCCAGTACGCACCGGCAAGGCTCATGACTTTAAAGCCATCGGCTGCGATTTCTTTCAGGTTCTCCACGTGACCACCACGGCAGAGATCCACGTACGTCTCCTCCCCTTTCTGGTTCACGTTTGCGTAGTTTGTGACAGACGTCACGCCCTCGTTCTTCACCAAGTCTTCGATCATCTCCACTTTGAAGCGCTGCTTCTTCTCCTTCCAAAACTTTTTCGCTTCTTCTACATCGAGTTCATCACGACGGAAGGTCTGTCCTTGGTTGATGATCTTACGCATCTCTTTTTCGAGCTTTTCAAAGTCTTCGTCCGAAATAGGAGTTGTAAAGAGGAAGTCGAAATAACAACCGGTATCGATCGCAGGACCAATGGCACGCTCCGTACCCGGCCACAGGTTTTCGACGGCTTGTGCCAAGACGTGCGCGAGAGAGTGACGGAGATGCGCCAAATATTCAGGGTTTTGCTTGTCCATGAGCAAAGAATATCTGAAAACTGTTAAATTGCTAAATTGTTAATTTCTCGTTTGTGAATTTGATAAGTTGATGCACTTCGCGTGGCAATTCTTGTAGTTCTTTCAGGATTTTCTTGTACTGATCCTCAGTTAGGAGTTTTCGATTATATGCCTTCTGATTCCAATCCAAAGATTCCATGATTGAACCATAGCTATACCGATAAAACTGAACTTTTTCTTTTTTAAAGAATCTCCCAAAACCTTCTGCAATATTTGCGCTGATTGAATCCACTGAACGAATGAATTGCTTCCCAACAGTATCCTGAGCAAGAAAATTCCATGTTCCAACCGCCTTCCAGACAACATCTGAAAGACCAAATGCTTTTCGGTAAGCACTAATATCGCCGAGTTTCAAAAACTTCTTTTCCATAACAATTTAGCAGTTTAGCAATTTAGCCCTGGAGAGTAAATTGCCTCAGAAAAACCTGTTTATCTCCCTGCTAATTTCAACTCCTGCTCCAACGCACGGATTTCACGCAGCAACTGTGGATCATGCTGCATCTTATCTTCAATCTTTTCGACGGCATTCATGACGGTTGTGTGGTCGCGACCGGAGAACGCTTCGCCAAGACGTACGAAGCTCATGCGCAAGTGTGCCTTACCAAGGAACATCGCGATCTGACGAGGGACGAGGATCTCGCGCACACGTGATGCACCGAGCATGTCTTGTACAGAGACTGAGTAATAACGAGACACCGCTTCGAGCACATCTTGGAAGGTGGCAGCACGAGCCTCCGGCTTTTCGAACCCGACGACTTCTTCTTCCATGTACGGATCTTTGCTCAGCTTACGCATGATCTCGGCAATGCTCTTGATGGTCGGCATGCGCTGTTCGAGTTCGTACAAAGCAACAGCCTGCATGAGGATTCCTTCGAGTTCTCGGATGTTCCTGGTGACGTGCTCTGCAATGAACTGCAGCACCGGCATATCAAGGAAGAGCTCGTACTGTGCTGCTTTTGTGGAGAGAATCGCGAGGCGTGTTTCGTAGTCTGGAGCAGAGACATCGGCAATCATGCCGCGTTCAAAGCGCGAAATCAGACGATCTTCGAGCTGCAGTTCCTGCGGCGGACGATCAGCAGAGATAATGATCTGCTTATGATCTTCGTAGAGTGCGTTGAATGTGTGGAAGAACTCTTCTTGGGTACGCTCTTTGTTGGCGAGGAACTGCACGTCATCGATGATCAGGACATCGACCAAGCGATACCGACGGCGCAGCTGCTCCATCTTCTGATGCTGAATAGCCTCGACCACTTGGTTCGTGAAGTCTTCGGTCGTGGTATAGACGACGGTGGCACGTGGTGAGTTCTTGAGGATGGCGTTACCTGTTGCCTGGAGAAGATGTGTCTTTCCCAGACCCACACCACCGTAGAGGAAGAGCGGGTTGTACTTACCACCCGGGTTCATAGCCACAGCCTGGCATGCAGCGTGCGCCAAGCGGTTGCCACTACCGACGATGAAGTTCTCGAGCATGTAGCGCGGGCTCAAGATCTTGCTCACAAGGCCCTCTGCGAGTTTGACCTCCGGGCGACCTGGGAGCTTTCTCTTCTTCTGTTCTGGGAAGTGCTCCAGAAGATCAATGGTGCGATCGGGGTTGTCTTTGAGAGCGGTATCGACGTTATAGATGAGCTCGACGATGCTGGGGTCCATTTCCTGCGCAACCTCGAGCGTCATCTGGCGATAGTGCTCCATGTGCCACGTGAGGAACATAGGCAGCGGCAGACCAACGACGAGCTTGCCTTCTTCGCGACCAAGGAGAGCGGTGTTCTTGAACCACGTGATAAATGCACCGCGTGGAATTTTGTCTTGGATCTTCTGGAGAATTTCCAACCACGTGTCGCGGAGTCGTCCATCGAACACTGCTTCGTGTGGCACGGACTCCGGGAGCGACACTGCCGATTCTGTAGGAGCGAGCGTAGTCATTTCAGTTAATTCCAAAATAGATGGATGACGTCGTTATAGGTGATGATGACGATGAGGAGGATGAGCACCACGAAACCAACGGCGTTTGTTGTGGTCTCGAAGCGCCTATTGAGTGGGCGGCGCAATATGGCTTCTGCAAGCACAAAGAGCAACCTTCCACCGTCGAGCGCTGGGAACGGCAACACGTTCAAGACCGCAAGACTCAAGCTGAGTAATGCGACGAGACGAAGATACGTGGAGAGACCTTCCTGCACAGACTCATGCGTGAGCTGTGCGATGCCGACGATGCCCGTGATGCCCTCCGGCACACGTGCGTGCTGCGTGAGCGACATGAACAAACGACCCAGACCAATGACGGTCTGCACCGTCATCACCTTTGCCTCACGAAGCGAGAGTATAAATGCTTCGACGAGTGTGCGATTGGGAGCGGAGAGTTCGCGAGCGTACGGACGAAGACCGACTCCTGTCTTTCCTCCAGAGACGGAGATCGTGAGCTTTTCTTCTTTGGTCTCACCTGGCGTACGCAGGAATGTGTACACAACCTTCGTCTTTCCTTCTTGAAGCTTGCTTACATCGGACGGCAACATGACGTCCGTTCCATCAACTTTCAAAAGCACGGATCCTGAAGGTAAACCTGCTGCCAGAGCCGTTCCGCCCGGGATTACCTGATCAATAACCACTCCTGGAACGAAGTGAATTTCGCCTGCATCAGCAGCAGCGCGCATCTCTTCGAAGGACACATACGTTGGAATCCAATGACCGGCCGAGAAGCCGTACATGAAGATGATCGTGGCAAAGAGGAAGTTCATGAACACTCCTGCGAGGAGCACTGCAGAGCGAGCAAGGATGCTCGCACGCGAAAAACTTCCCGGTGCGCGTCGCTCGGAATCATTCTCGGCGTTCTCACCTTTGAGACGCACGAACCCTCCAAATGGAATCCAGTTGAGAGTGAACGCAGTCCCCTTCTGCTTAAAGACAGTCATCAGTCTCGGCGGCAATCCGAATCCGAATTCCTCGACCGTGACACCGGCCTTGCGAGCGACCCAGAAGTGACCAAACTCATGAAGGAGAATGAGCACCGTGAGGAGTAAGAGGAAGGCCAGAGCAGAGATGATCCAGGTCATGAGGGAGCGTAAGGGGATCGGCAGAAAAATGTGCACGCCTTCCGTGCGGGGAGGCGGCGACCTTACCACCAATTGTGGAAACTTTGGAAGTTATCCACACCCACTTGGCATTGCATGTGCTAGCAAAAAGGTCGCGATTTGCATGTGTGAAATGAACCCGACTTTTCCCCCTCCAACGGAGGGTTACCCCAGTGCCAAAACGATGGCTTCCACATGCTTCGCGCCCGCATTTTTGAGAACTCTGGAGCACTCCTGGAGGGTGCTTCCCGTGGTGCAGACATCATCGACCAAGATCACATACCGAGGCGGCTTCGCCGTGCTCGCAAACACCTCGCGAAGTGCCGTGCGACGCTCTGTTCCCGAGCGGTGCGCTTGGTGACCCGTTGCACGCGTGCGACGCAGGAGCGACTGGACGGGCAGACCAGTTTCTCGAGAGATGATCTGCGCCAAAACATGAGCTTGGTTAAACCCGCGTGAGAACCTTCGCGTCCAGTGGAGAGGGACAGGACACAGCACCGCAGTACTCGGGAAGTACACGACACGAAATGCACGACGAAGCAGAAGTCGAAATGCCTCTTCGATTCCGCGAATGCGTTTGTACTTCCATCGTGCGATCACACGACGGAGGAGAAATGTTTGGTGATACAACCCGCACGCCGTCACACGATCGAGATGACCGTCATCAAACGTGAGTGAGGCTGGCGAGAGCCTACGCAGACACCAACGTTCTTCATCGGTGAGCCACTCCCCTTCGCTACCAAGGAGAGACGTACGCGGAAACAGGAGGTCGAGAAGCATGAAGACACTATGATGTTCGCAATCTCCTATGAGGAGTCCCTGTGATGATCCAACGAAGATGCGATCGCTATTTTTGCTTCAAGTACAGCACTTAAAGACGTTCTTGAGACGCTCAGAACTTCAAAGGGAAAAGTGATAAAATACGCGGGATCATTTCAGCGCTGTGTTGATCATGATCAATTGTCCCTTCCCTTACGGAGGCTCCGAATGAAGTATTTGGCTTTCGCAGGTTCGCTGCTGTGCTCAGCTCTAACCTGCAGCCTCGTCCTTGAGAAAGGCACGCGTGTATGGACAGATAGTCCGCACCCTGTGCCCGCATTCCTCATCCTGGTCTTCTTCATTTGTGTTCTACCAGTTGGCCTGGCCGCACTTCTTTGGGTCGACCGAAGAATTGCGCCTAAGGTTCGCCAACTTGCGTAAGCTTTTGAAAGAGAAAGACAGATCGTCCTGCACTAAGCAGGACGATTTTTTTAGACAACAGTGCATTTTGCGTATTGTGACCGAGGTGATCCCTTGGTACCCTGTCGCGGTCCTTCCGGGCAATTAGCTCAGCTGGTTAGAGCGCCACATTGACATTGTGGAGGTCACAAGTTCGAATCTTGTATTGCCCACCATTGAATTCTTACGATAAACGGCTCTGGGAGCTGTTTTTTCTGTACCTACAGATCACCATAAATACCAGTTCATGCAAGTCTCCACACAGGCTAAAACACGCGTTTTCCGCTATAATAATTCGATTTAGAAACACTCACACAAACCTCTATGGATACACAAAAAACAGCCTTCGAGGCACCAAAAAATGTGCCCCTCGAATGGACCGCACATCGTCACCCTCATCACGTACGTACGATGCGCTGGTATGTGTGTGCTGGAGTATTCCTGGGACTGTGTCTGCTCTATGCCTTCTGGACCTCTGGGTGGAGCTTCGCGATGGTCTTGGTGCTAATTGGTATTGCCTACGCAGGACTGCACAAAACGCCTGCTGCCATGGGCACGCTTCGCATTGATGTCGAGGGTGTGACATGGGATGGAGAACTGATTACGTGGGATCGCCTCAAAGATTTTTGGATCGTACGACTCCCCGACTACAGCGAGATTCACATCGCTCGTAAGCGCGGAGTTATGGAGATTGTTTTACAAACCGGCGACATCCCCCTCCCCGATCTTAAGGCTACCCTGAGCCAATTTTTGCCCGAGCGGGAGGATCAGAGTGAGCGCGTGATCGACAAAATTATTCGCCTTACTAAACTGTAAATGCTGGATTGGTCCGCCACTCAGCGCTTCGCAACACAAAACGGCCCTCTCGCAGGAGAGCGTCGCCTTTGCATGTTTGCGAGACCACGTACTGGCAGCCCCGGTGCGCCAGGCAGCCCGGATGATGACGAGACTCCAGAACAGAACGAGGAATTGCTCGCAGCAGAGACGAGGGAAATGCTGAAGAAACAACTTGTAGAGAGTGATCTTGCTGCGGTACGCAGCCAGGTCTTTGAAATGATGGAGCACGAACCTGGAAAGGCAGAAGCCCTTCTTCAGAAGACAGCAAAAGTGCAGAAATTCATGACAGAGGTGTACGACATTCCAGGATTGGAATTCCGTTTACCTTCAGGCGAGCTTACAAACCTTCGTCATCACTTAATCAACAATGATAAGAAAATGTTGGATGAGACCATGAACTTCTTGCAGCCGCAGATGGAAACCTCTGCGAAGATGCGTGCAATTGCAGAGATACTCGCCGAATGGGAACGTGGAGAGCTGCAGCTTGAAGAATTCAAAAACAAAATTTCTCCGCTCACTCCTCCTGACACAGTCGATGACATTACTCAGGCTGATATCGATAAGTGGAAGACTGCAAACCCTGCAGAGCGAATGAAGTTGCGTGAAGAAATCAATAATCGAATCGAACTCGAAAAAATCCTTGATAAAATGATGCAGGAGGTAGATTCCATGCAAAAAATTCATGAACACGTAAAACACGAACTCTTGGGGGCCATGCCGAAGCAGCAAATTATTGATGACAGTACAGCTGTGCAAATCAAACAGTCTCTCGCTACAACATTCGAAAAGTGGGATGCCGGCTCGATGAAGCTTGAGGAATTGCGCATCCAAGCAGAGCCTGCGTACAGGGCTGCGGGTGTACCAGGAACTGACGAGCGATTGAGAGAGATTGAGAAAGCCATTGCCAAGATTGCAGCGACTGACGATGAGAAGAAAAAAAAGGAAATCCACGCTCTCGTTGTCGTGGACGTGAAAGATGTAAAAAACTTCATGCAGAGAAAGTTGGGCCAGTGGGCTCAGCAGAAGTTCGACGCCATTCATCGCTGGGAACAAGGACTTGTTTCCAATAGCGAGTTCGCAGAGATCATGAAGCATGTGTACGCCACAGAGGGTGGAGATGACGTACAGCAAAAGTTAGACGCCATCACACAGTTTGTTTCGACGCACGGCAATACATGGTCCGGAAACGCCTCAGACCGAATCGAGGTACAGGAAGACCTCAAGCGCGTCATCAACCTGCGCGGAACGTACAAGTGGCTCACTCGCTGGTGCGAAAAAGCAAAGCCCGAACCTCAAACTCAGACAGCTGGAGCAGGCGCTCCACCGTCTGCTCCCACAGCTACTGCCGCAGGAGCTGCAGGCGGGCCTCCTGAAAAACCAAAAGAGAAAAAGGAAGACCCAAAGCCACCAAAGGGTGGAGAACCTGCCGATGGAGACGATGGCAGTGAAAATGACGGCAGTGGTGGGGAAAGCGGTGATCGCGAGAAGCCGAAACTTGATGAGCCCGCAAACATCGACCCTGTCGCATTGCAGGCACACCATGGTGGATTCTTTAGGCAGTACGGAATTGAGTTCTACAGCATCAACGACATGATTGGAGGCTTTAAACGTGTGATTGATGCATACAAACATGGATTCCACGAGCGCACCGTCCTCAAAGAAACGGCATTCGCCAGTGCCCTCGGTAAGGCTATCCCGGGTTGGACCTATCTCTCCGGCGAGGTGAAACTCACCGTAGAGAAAGCAGCAGACAGTGAGAAAGATAAAGAAACCCGCGAGTTCAAAGAATACTTAGAGGAACGTCACTTTACCTTTACAGAACTTTTCGAAGGTCATGGAGAAGTTTCCATGGCCCATCTACAAGCTGAACCTCCCAAGGCACGCGCTGTGCTCGAATACGCAGCCAGTCGCGGTTGGCTCTACGACGTGAATGCTGCTCAGAGTCAGCATAAATTCCAAATTCTCGGCTACGACCTCAAAAATATTTGTAGTGACTGGGGAGAAGGACCCGACGCAAAGAGAAAGAGAGAGAACTACTTCATTAAACTTGCAGGCACAAATGCCTCGGGCGTGAAGAGCGAAATTAGTCATGGTAAGGAGAAAGAGCACTACACCGATAAAGCCCACCTCTTCATCCAGGCAATCAACCACGCATTGGACGAAAAGAACTACTGGGAAGCAGTGGGTATTGCACAACGCTCCATCGAACGTGGTTTGGCCGGCGAAATTTCTCCGTGGATCGCCATTACTGTTATGCGCCGCCTTCGCGAAGATGCGAGTGCACGCAAATACATCACAGATCAGATTCTCGACCAGTTCGGACTCATCGGTTTCGTGCACACCGCACGCACACTGGGCGCACTCAAAGTGGGTCGTAAAGGAATTGGAGAATGGTCCAAAGATCCCTCAAAGGACTTTGGAGAAATTGACCGCGAACATCATGGTGTGTGTTACTACTACATCCAAATCGAGAACAGGATTAAAAAACTCTCTGGGGAAAAATTCGAAAGTATGGAAGACAAGCGCAAGCTTGATCAAATGGTGGCAAAAGTTCTCGCAGCCGAACTTGTTCCTGTGGGAGGAACCTTTATTTCTATTTTCGATAAAGAATTCTTCCCGTACGCCGAAGAAATTATCAAAATGAACCAACAGGGAGAATCTCATTCGAAAGACGAAGATGATGACTACTACAACAACGTCTCCGACGTTATTCTGGCGGATCGCGAAGTATTCAAGAGCATCTTCCTCCTCAGCGGTTCGGGTAAATTCTCCAATAACCCTAAGCCAAACTTCTTGCTCAACACGATGCTCAATCACTACGGCGTCTTGCAGCAGCACGGCTCACCGGAGGCAGCGAAGAACTACAAAAAACTCGCGAGTGAAAAATTCAATTACTGGATTGAGTTCTGGATCCGTGAAAACCGTGGTGGTCCAGCCTATACAGAACAAATGCCAAGACCGGTGATGATCGATGGTATCAAAGTTGAATATGCAATCCTTGCGCTGATTCAGGCAGACTTTATTGAATTCGAAACCATTAAAAAATACTGTAAACAGATCAGCAAGACTTCGGTCATTCTCGCGCAAGGTATTATGGAACAGTTGGCAAACTTGGACGGAAAGACACCTAATAAGTATCAGGCTGAGGCAAGGGCGCATTTGGCCTCATTGGGTGGGGCGAAAGATTGATATATATAAGTAGTCACGGCATGCTCCTTGCATGCACATCGACGTTCGCCGTATCGACACTACTCTCCCCTTACCTACCTACGCCTCTGCGGGCGCTGTGGGTTTCGACATCGTCACGCGCGAGACAACCGTGATTGAACCGGGAGCGATTGGACTCATTCCAGGCAACGTAATTGTGAAGGTGCCAGAAGGCTACGCCCTCTTGATCGTCCCCCGCTCCTCCATGCCCCGTAAGAAGGGCCTGGTGTGCCCACACAGCGTTGGCGTGATCGACTGCGACTATCATGGCGAAAAGGACGAAGTCCTCGTACAGGTCCAAAACATCACGAAGGAGCCAGTCACGGTGGAGCGTGGTGAGCGCATTGCACAGGGGTTGTTTGTGAGGGTCGACAAAGCCGAGTGGAATGAGGTGGATGACCACGGCGCAGCAACGAGAGGAGGATTTGGATCCACAGGTACGCACCACTAAAAAAGGACCCGGATTGCTCCGAGCCCTCTTTTGATTGCGAGATTATTTCGAGAGCGGCTTGCGCATGAACGCAGGAACCTCGAGCTCTCCTTCGTCGAACATGGGGGACGAAGACTGACTCTTGATGCCGCTGTCCGAAGGCTGTGCCTGCTTTACCTCGACCTTGTCGTTTACTGGGCGAGAGAAAGTGTTCTTCATCAGCTTCTGTGCTGGGTTCTGCATGGCAGGGCTGTTGCTTGGCTTCTCGTCTACGAAGCCTGTTGCCACGACCGTGCACTTCACCTGACCGGTGAATGCCTCGTCGATGACAGCACCGAAGATGATGTTGGCCTCTGGAGCGCTTGCCTCTGTAACAATGCGCGCAGCTTCGTCGACTTCGAACATGGAGAGGTCGTTACCACCCGTGATGTTGAAGAGGATTCCCTGTGCACCGTGGATGCTTGTTTCGAGGAGCGGACTATCGATAGCAGCGCGAGCAGCTTCTGCAGCACGGCTGTCTCCTGTGCCGTACCCAATTCCCATGAGCGCCGTACCGGCATCCTGCATGACGGACTTCACGTCGGCGAAGTCGACGTTCACCAAGCCCGGAGTCGTGATGAGACTGGAGATACCCTCGATAGCATGCTTGAGCACTTCGTCGACAACCTGGAAGGCCTCGGTGAGAGGTGTCGTCTTATCGATGAGCGAGAGAATCTTGTCGTTAGGGATCGTGATGAGCGTGTCGACCGTGCCTTTGAGACCTTCGAGAGCTTCGTCTGCCTGCTTCTTGCGCTTGTGACCCTCGAAGCTGAATGGACGAGTAACAACGGCAACCGTGAGGATTCCCATGCTGCGAGCAGCCTCGGCAATCACGCGTACGGATCCGCTTCCCGTTCCACCGCCAAGACCGGCCGTGATGAAGAGCATGTCCGTGCCTTCAAGAGCCTTCTTGATTTCTTCCAAGCTTTCTTCTGCTGCGCGCTTACCAATTTCTGGGTTTGCACCGGCACCAAGACCGCGGGTCGTTCCACGACCAATCGTGATCTTCATTTGTGCAGGGTTGTGGTAGAGAGCCTGAGCATCGGTGTTCACCGCGATGAAATCGACACCGGCGAGCTTGGCCTTAAGCATGTTCGCAACAGCGTTCATACCTGCACCACCTGCGCCAAGGACGCGAATGGTTGCACCAGGCAACACGTCAGGGCGAACCTCGCGAGAGGAAGCCTGCGTACCGTCGTCACCGTAGCTGCCACCCCCAGAGGAGTTGCCACCGGGACCAGCCGGGCGAGAAAAGAGAGAGCGGAACGTGTCGGACATGATGGGAAAGGGAAGAGACTAAGGAAGAAAAAAGAAAATTTACGGAAAGAGAGACTTGAGCCAGCCTGTGACTTGCTTCACAGCCTTGCCCATCTGGAAGTTGGATGCGGCGCCAAAGAAGCCACGCTCCTCTTCGCGGATACCCCACACGAGGGATCCCAAAGCCGTTGCGTAGGCTGGATCGTCGACCTTTTCGATCACACCACCAATGTCTACTGGGAAGCCCATCTGAACCGGAAGTCCGAGAACATCGCGAGCGAGGTCGAGGACTCCTGGAGCTTTGACCGCACCACCCGTGAGCACAGCACCAGCTGGGAGCATGCCTCCCTTGCCGATTGCCTGGAGCTGATCGCGGATCATGGAGAAGATCTCGTAGTAACGAGCCTGCATGATCTCGGCCATGTACTTCTTGCTGACGGTTTGGGTGTCGACCTTGCTCACCGTGGAGAGGTCGATCATTTCGCGCTCGTTCATTTCCTGTGGGAGCACAGAACCGAATTCGATCTTGATCTTCTCGGCTGTGTCGACAGATGTGCGCAGACCAATGGCGATATCGTTCGTCACGCTCTCTCCGGCTACAGGAAGGCTGACGGAATGCAGAATGGTGCCTTCTTCGAAGACGGCCAAGCTCGTGCAACCGGCACCTATATCTATAGTCACCACGCCAAGTTCCTTCTGGCGCTTGCTCAGAACGGACTCCGAAGCGGCAATGGTAGCGGGAACCAAAGCATCGATATCCACGCCAGCCTGGTCTACGGACTTCTCGAGGTTTTTTACATGCTGGATGTGCCCCGTGATGATGTGGGCTTCGACCTCCAGGCGGATGCCGGTCATGCCGATGGGGTTCTTGATGCCGCGCTGTTCGTCGACGGCGTAGAACTTGGGTTCGATGTGCAAGATGCGGCGGTTCTGAGGAATCGAAACTGCCTGTGCTGCCTCGAGCACGCGACCGATGTCATCGACCGTGATCTCGGAACCCGAGATGGCGATGACACCACGGCTGTCGAACGACTCGATGTGCGAACCGCTCATGCCGACGTACACATGGTTCACCGGAACACCTGCCATGCGCTCTGCGTCTTCGAGAGACGAGATGATGTTGTGGATGAGTTCCTCAACATCGATCACATGACCCTTGCGCATACCGAGGGACGGCGAGATACCGACACCGATGATGCTCGGTACTCGGTGATCGGAGTCTGCTCCATCCACGACGGCAATAACCGTGCGGATTTTGGAGCTACCGATATCTAGACTACAGACGACGCGTTCCTTAGGCATGGGAGAGCGAGGAAATGACGGATCCGTTTACGAGAAGTAAGGACTCAAAACGGGGTGAATGTGCATCACTCTACGCGTGCGGTTTCCGCAGTAGCAAGAGGCAAACGACTACGTTTGGTACTCACAAATGCATGCATTGATCACAAAAAGTACACTCGTTTTTCCGCTTCAATTAGCCATCTAACAAAAAATGTGCACAGTGAAAAAAGTGCTCAAAATAGATGAGTAGAGATTGTGTTCATATTTTTTTCGACAAAATTTCTCATCACGCAAACTTCCATGCATCGAAGAGAGATGATGATCGACTTAGAACATGCTCAGTTGATTCTCACCGAGTGGTTTTTTGATGGGTGCTTTGGGCGCCTCAGGAGCTGAAACTAAGAAGTGTTTTGCACCGTACTCAGACTGCGCCATCTGCTGGTAGCGCTTACTGAGTGTGTTGAATTCGAGCGTCTTGAAGAGCTCCAATACAGGGTCGATAGAGATGTTCTGAAGCTCTGCTTCTTCGAAGTTCACAGGCAATGGAATGTCGCACAGCAGGGTTGCCATGTGCTCGCAGAAGAAGGCGGCTTCTTTGTCGGCTTCGAGCTTCTTGCGCGTACCTTCTTTGATCTCGGAGAGGTGCTCGTAGATACCGTTGAGGCTGCCGTAATCCTGGATGAGCTGGGCAGCAGTCTTGGGTCCAATCCCCTTCACTCCCGGAAGGTTATCGGAGCTGTCTCCGGTGAGTCCTTTGTAGGCCGGGATCTGCGCAGGGGTCACGCCGTACTTTGCTTCGACACCTACGTCATCTAAGTACTCCGGTTCCTGGTACCCCTTATGAGGAATGGCAATGCGGATCTTCTTCGTCGCAATCTGCAAAGCATCGCGATCACCGGTGACGATGGTGACCTTCATGCCTGCCTTCTCTGCTTCGGTAGCGTAGGCACAGAGGAAGTCATCGGCCTCGTATTTGGGGTTCGAGACAGAAGCAGCCTGAAAAGTCTGCAGGAACTCCATGACCCTGGGGATTTGCGCGTAGAACTCATCGGGGGTCTCGGCCCTCCCTTCTTTATAGGTGGCATTCTCGGCATGGCGGAAGGTCTCTTCTCCGGCGTCAAAGGCGAAAATGAGATGGGTAGGTTCCTCGGTTTTGATGATATTCAGGAGCATCGAAGCAACGCCATAGGTGACGTTTGTGAGCTCCCCACTCGCCTTCACTTTGAGTGATTGAGGGACGGCGTAGAACGCGCGGTACATCATGTGATGACCGTCTATAAGAACGAGATGGGACATGCCGGGATCATAGCGATATACGTCACAAATTCGAGCTCCGTTTCGACCTCGAAATGTTAAATAAACATAACATCACAATCTTAGGGTTTGGCAAGAAGTGGTGTATTCCACAAAACCCACTTTTCGGCTATACTGAGCTGTTACATCCACTTCATGTCTCACACAGCTTTGCACACCACCATGCAGGAATTCAAAGTAGGATCCCTCGACCGTAAGGTGGCGAATAAATTGACGCTGCAGAGCGCCTGGGGCTGGGCCAAGGAGCCCAAGAGACCCATGGTGTGTTTCCCCTTTGGCATGACAGAAAAGCTCGGTGGCGAACTCCTCAAAGAGCTCCTCCCCGGTCTCTTGAGTGTCGACTGCGAACTCGTGATCCTTGGAAAAGGCTCTGCGGAGTACGGCACGCTCTTTACAGAGCTTCAGAAGCAGCACAGTCACCGCGTGAAGATCCTCAAGAATGAACCTGCCGAGCTCGAGAAGATGCTCGCCGCTTGCGACATTGCCATCTGCCTCGCAGAGCATGACGAGAGCGAGATTCAGGATTGTCTACGCAACGGAGTGATTCCGGTATCGCCAGAGTCCCCTTTCCTCGCCGACTACAACCCGGTGCAGGAGTCGGGTAATGCCTTTGTCTTTGATCAGAAAAACGTCTGGAGCGTATTCGGCGCACTTGTGCGCGCACTCGAGACGTTCAAGTTCCCTTACGACTGGAGGACGATCCAGCGTCATGCGATGGAATCCGCCCAGAAGTGAACGAAAAACAAAAACACATCGACCTCCCTTAGGGTCTTTGAACCTTTTTTTGGGAAATCAGGCCAAATTTCGCTGTTTGAGGAAGGCCCGAACCTTCTCCGGATCTAAAAAGAGATGATACGTGGCGATCATCGCGAGGAACCACCACATGCCGAGGAGCAACACGAGTGAGATATGGAAGAGCACGCCTCCAAGGAAGGTCCATTTTTGTACGGGCTTAATCCAGAGACCAATAGGCAGTGCGATCTCGCAGACTTTCACCACGTAGTTCCACAGATCAAACAACTCGATGGATGTGATGTTCCGCACGGTCCAGAACGCGAAGGGCGTGGCCCACAGTCCCATGAAACTCCACGAGAGAATTTCGCCACTCTGGAAATCGGGCAGCCAGAGTTTTTGCATACCCACGCCAAAGTACGTCATCGTGATCTGCGCGCAGATGAGTCGCTGCGCGAACATAGTAATAGGACGTGAAGCAAAGACGCTCCCCTTTTTAAAGTACATCGAGAGCGAGTACGTGGCGTCTGCTTCGCTGAGCGCGATACACAGAAGCAGGAAGATGTAGAGCATGTCGAATGACGTGCCAAAGTGATGGAGTGACAAGAACCAATGATAGAGCGCTAGAAGGAATGCTCCTGCGGAGGCGATGCGAAAGAAGACGCCAAGCGTCACGCAGACGAGACACACGATGAATGCGCCATACAGAACCCATGCAACCTCTGGGCTTGGGACATCAAACGATAGGAGTGGAATAGCGATGCCTTGGTTCGAAAACATGAGACGCACATGCGGTGCAAAGCCAAGCCAATACATCGTGAGCCAGGCTCCACCCAAAAAACGGAAGATCGCGATGGCATGTGGCGAGACCTCGCGGAACCAAAAGATATTCCACCAGCTCCATGCCTGTGAGAGTGCGCCGGGTCTCATGGCAGCATGATGACGGGAACCATGCGCGAGTACGGCGAATAGCGAAGTGTTTCGTATCCCTCAATAGATGGCGGCCACACTTCCCAAGAGAGACGCACAGTCTCGTAGGTGTTTCCTTTCTCTGCTTCTAACTCACGAATTT
>CAYRXE010000016.1:0-1616 GCA_964428205.1 uncultured Candidatus Peribacteria bacterium
AAAAAATAGAAAAGGCCGAGGTGACCCCTCGGCTTTTTTTGAGTATCCTCTCAAGTATGTTCATCGTCCTCGAAGGTCCAGACGGCTCCGGCACCACTCTGCACAGTAAGCTCCTGGCAGAGAAGTTCGTCGCAGAAGGTCACCAAGTTGTCCTTACGGCTGAGCCTACAGATGGCTCCATTGGCTCCTGGATTCGTCAGGAGCTCTCCAAGGGATCTTTGCCTGCGTCAGCTCTGCAACTCCTCTTCTGTGCCGACCGCGCTGAGCACGTGGAGAAGGTGATCAAGCCTGCACTCGCAGAAGGAAAGGTTGTCATCAGTGATCGTTACACACTCTCCACGATCGCCTACGGCGAAACCTTTGGTGTGGACCCTCAGTGGCTCAAAAAAGTGAATGAAGGATTCCCCAAGCCTGACCTGACTTTGCTCGCGCTTCCACCCATCAGCGTGTGCATTGAGCGCTTGAATCGCCGTGAGACGCGCGACATCTTTGAGCAAGAAGATCTGCAGCTCAAAATTCATACGGCGTACAAAGCACTCGCGCAGGAAGATGCCTCGATTAAGATTGTCGACACCTCCGGCGAAAAGAATGTGAGCGCCACGGAGATCTGGGGCCTTGTTTCTGCTACCATGACCGCATGACGGCCAAGATGCTCACGGGCAAAGAACCAGCAGAAGCGCTTATGGAAGCCCTAAAGTCTCGTATTGCGAAGATCCCCGTGAAACTCGTCATTGTGCAGGTAGGCAACAATGCTGCCAGCAATGCGTATATTTCTGCAAAGCTCAAAGCCTGCGAAAAGGCGGGGATTGTTGCTGAGCTGATGAAGCTGCCCGAGGGTTCCACCTTTGAACAAATGGTTTCGGTTGTTCATGCCCTGAATATCGATGACACGGTGAATGGATTCATTATCCAGCTTCCACTCCCACAGCAGCTACAAGAGAAGATGAACGAGATTGCGCGCGAGATCATGCCGCAAAAAGATGTGGACGGATTCACCGCTCGTAACTTGGGCAAGGTCTTCATCTCACAAACTTTCGAGCACCTGCCACCTGCCACTCCTTCTGGCGTGGTAACACTCCTCGAACACTACGCCATCCCCGTCGAGGGCAAACACTGTGTGATTGTCGGTCGCAGTAACCTCGTGGGTAAGCCACTCAGCATCATGCTTCTCAATCGTGGAGCGACCGTCACCACATGCCATTCCAAAACTCGTGACCTCGCCACCTACACCAAGCAGGCAGACATCTTGTTCTCGGCTGTGGGCACGCCAGGAATCATCACGAAAGACATGGTGAAGCCGGGAGTTGTCGCCATCGACATAGGTATCGCGCGTGAGGACGAAGGGCTTAGGGGAGATTTGGATCCTGCTATTGCGGATATTGCGGAGGCTATGACACCCGTACCAAAAGGTGTTGGTCCAATGACGGTAGCGAGCCTGCTTCGGAACTGTGTGACCGCTGCGGAGCGCCAGAAGATGAAGCGTGAAAAGCAATAGAGCCCTGTACGTAGAGCTAAATATTGATCATATTTTGTGATCAGCTTTTCAAGTTCTTCAAGCGTTCCTGCACATCTGCCTCGCGCATCGCCTGCACAATTTTGTCGATGTTGCCCTCCAT
>CAYRXE010000016.1:1716-4656 GCA_964428205.1 uncultured Candidatus Peribacteria bacterium
ACAGCGACGGTTGCCGTAGACGTGTGAATGCGACCCTTCGCTTCGGTCTCGGGGATGCGCTGCACGCGATGCACGCCAGACTCGTACTTGAGCATGCCGTACGCTCCCGCACCCTCCATACGACACTCTGCTTCTTTGAGTCCCCCACCATCCATAATGGATTGCGAGAGCATTTCGGTCTTCCAACCATTTGCCTCTGCGAAGCGCAAATACATGCGCATGAGCTCTGCTGCAAAGAGCGCAGCTTCGTCTCCACCGGCACCGGCGCGGATTTCGATGATCACGCTTTTATCGTCGTCAGGATCTTTGGGGACGAGGAATGCACGCATGCGCTCTTCCAATTCCGGCATTTTTGCACGTGCCTCTTTGGCTTCTTCGAGTGCCATCTCTTTGAGCTCGCCCTCGAGCGAAGGATCTTCTGCATCTTTGATACTGCGTGCGAGTGCATCGTACTGCGTGAGCATCTCGGTGAGCGGTTGCAGCTCTTTAATGCGCTTACCAATACGCGCGAGTTCTTTAGGATTATTCAACACATCCTCAGACGCATACGACGCCTGGAGGTCGCTGAATTCCTTCGCCAAAAGACGGAGCTTGTCGATCACCTATTCATGGTACACGAAGGTCTTACTGTACGGGAACCTCCACCGGCTTGGAATCTTCGAGGATAGGGCGCGTGGCAAAGGGTGCCTCGGGCTGCGTCTCTAGTGGTGCTTCCTCGCCCAAGATGATGCCGGTGATCACCGCGTGGCAATCCTTGGTGATAGATGCCGTGACAAGCAACCGGTGTGCATTCCTGGCCTGTTCCAACTCCTTACCAAGACCCTCCTCTACGAAGTACTGCGCAATGTCTGGGAAGCTGATGCGCTGGTACTGCATGCGCCCAAGCAAACAGACTTCACCTGCCTTGAGCTCGGGCTTGGTATCGTGAAAGGAAACGCGTTCCCAAGATTGAGCAGAGTCGCCTTTTTGTGCGAGTACGACATACACCGGCTTGTTGTACTGCGAAGTTGTGGGGGCTCCCCTTCCCACTTCGTAATCGAGTGCGACGTAATCCCCACGGAAGAGCGAACGTGGATCCACCGGTACCGTCTTGAGTGTGACCTCCATACCCGAAGACACGCGCATGATGAAGGTAATGAAGAGACCGAACACACAGAGGAGTTCAATCAGTAAGCAGCCGAGAAAAGCGGTACGACGTGTGATCATTTGAGAGATGCGAGAATGCGCCTGCGCTGGCGCTCGAGGATGGCACTGAGTCCAAGGATGAGCACGCCACCAAGAATGAACGCTACCGAGCGATCGAGCTGTTCAAACGCCCAGGAGAAATACTGGATGAAGATCGCAAACGCGAGACCGAGCATGCCGATGTTCACAAACTGCGGAGACTTGAGGAGCGTTCCTTCCCAAATCACGACGAGGAGGAACACAAACACGAGAACAATGTGCAGCACGAACAACGCTTCGAGAGAACCAATACCATCAGCAGACACCCAAGCCGGTGCGCCGTACACGAGATTTGTGAAGGCTGGGTAGCCCATCCAGAGTGGAATACGTGCCAAGATGAACGTGAAGGCGATGTAGAGGGCGAGGGCGAGCAAACCGTAACGGCCCTGTGGCGTATCGAAACTTCCCCACACAAGCGCTGCGATGAGCGTGAGGAGCGAGACACCGAGAATACTTAGAGCAAAGAGATCGGACCTGAACTGGAAGAATCCGAAGAACACACTCCTCTCTGTTGTAGAGACAACCATGATGAGCGTGAGCAGGAAGAGCCCCCAGTGCATCAGGGTGCGCTCACCAAACTTCACCCAATCAAGTTTGCGATGCAGGATGCCAAGGCTCAACACGCCAACACCCAAAATGGGGTAGAGGACGAGCAGACCGGAGTCATCGAACAACGCCTCAAACTCCCCTCCTCCTGTACGAAGCTCCGACGACATCCACGAGAGTGCGAGCAGGAGAATCGGGACAGCAAGCCAGAGGTGCAAACGTGATTGCAGTGCGTACGCGAAGACGGCTACTCCCAAGAACCAGCACCACATGCCCGTCGCCCAGTCGAGCGGCAGGTGATAGATCTGTCCCACGAGGAAGATGCTCGCTCCATAGATGAAGACGTTGATAAAGAGGAGTGCGAGACCCGTCTTGGGGTACGTGTTCTGCTCAAAGGCGAGCACGTAACCCGGGAGAGCTGTGGCAATCATGCCGGCAAGCAGAATCGTCACCTTGATCATCGGCGTCATCTCGCGCCAGTTGCTGGCGACAAAGAGGATGATGCCAAGACCCACCAAAATGGCTCCAACCGCGGAGAAAATGGCGATGGCCTTATGGGACACATCGTTATCTTCGGGCAGCGCTTTGCGAAGTTCCTCAGCCTTTTCGCGGGTGAGGAGTTTTTTCTGCTGCCAGAGCTCAAGGGCGGCGCCTGCTTTCATAGTCATAATCTACGCTTGTAGACGCAGAATTTGCTAGTCTATGACACACCAATTGTGGTGAACGTCACGTACGAAGATCCTTTCTATGAAAATACTTGTTGCACTATCCGGCGGCATCGACTCTTCCACAGTCGCACACCTCTTGCACAAAGAAGGGCACGAGCTCGTGGGTGTGCGGTTTCAATTATGGACAGATCCCCTCGCCCCTGCACTCGCAGAAGTGCTGCCGAGCAAATGCTGCAATGCACAGACGGCATCACGTACGCAGTATGTGGCGAAGCAACTGGGCATCCCCTTGCACATCGTTGATCTTCAAGAAGATTTTAAGAAGTCTGTGGTGGATCCCTTCCTAGAAGGCTACGCAAAGGGACTAACCCCCAACCCCTGCATTGGGTGTAACCGCGAGATTAAATTCGGCAAGCTCTTAGAGCTCATGGAAGAGTACGGCTGCGATCGTCTCGCAACGGGTCACTACGCACGCACCGCACGCGAAGAATTACCGGATGGT
>CAYRXE010000016.1:4756-6156 GCA_964428205.1 uncultured Candidatus Peribacteria bacterium
CGAGTTTTTGGCTATACTATGACGATAACGTCTCATAACCACCAACCACAGGCGCAGTACGATAGCGATGGCAACATCGTGATCTCTGTGAATGTGCAGAATACGCAATCAGCCCCAGTGGAAGAGAAAAAGTCAGAAGGGCATGTGATACCGCTCATTTCTGCGGAGCCGACCCCAAAGACAAGTGAACCTGTCTGGGAAACCATCGAAGAAGAATACATCCAAGGCACCCCACAAGCAGCCGTGCAAGAAGAGCGTTTGGAGGTGCGCACGCGTTTCCATGCTGTGTCCGATTTGCTTAACCAAGCATCCACCGAAAGTGCCGCCCAAGTGCAACACACCATGGAGTCGAGTCAGGCCATGCTCCAAGGGGCACAGGCTCAGGTGAAGAGTGCCGGTAAAAGACTCTGGGGATTCCTCTCGGAACCATTGATGGTCCCAGGAAAGAAGCAGGACAAAGAAGTCTCTCGCAGTGTGCTCTTCCTCTGGGATGTGTTCCGCTTCGGTGGAACCTTCGCAGGAATTTTCGTCGTGCTCTTTACTGCATTGAATGCGCAGAGTTTCTGGGAGATTTCGGTCTCGACCGTCATGCCGTTCATTGAGCCGCCATCACTTGATGTCGGCAGCGTGAGCGCAGCAGCACCTCAGACGAAGAGTGCGAATGACACACGTGGTCTCTTGGCGTATCTGCCCGACGTGGGTCCACCGGTGAACATGGTGATCATCCCTAAGCTCAAAGTAGCCGCTCCTCTCGTGCAGCCACCGACCGAAGCCCTCTTGCAGCAAGATTGGGCACAGGTCGAAAAAGACATCCAAGAATCCCTCCAGCATGGTGTTGTGCACTATCCGGGCACGGCAAAAGCCGGCCAGGCAGGAAACTTCTTCCTCACCGGACATAGCTCCAACTACGCCTGGGTGCACAGTCAGTACAACTCTATTTTCGCACGTTTGCACCAGCTCGAGATTGGCGACGAGTACTGGGTGTACTGGAACGGCGATCGTCATCGCTACATTGTGCGCAGCAAAAAGGAAGTTAGCCCCAGTGATGTCTCTGTGCTGGATCAGCCACCGGATGAACGCATTGGTACGCTCATGACGTGTACGCCTGTGGGAACAACCCTTCGACGTTTGATTGTGCAATCGCAAGAGGTGGATCCAGATTCCTTGGAACCACTCAAGGTAGGCGAAAAGACCGAGCGCGCACCAGTGCCGTTAGCGGCACAAATGCTCCCTATATAAATCGGGTATACTGGGCATGTGCCACCGTGGCGAAAAGGCAGACGCGGGGGACTTAAAATCCCCTGTCCCTTACCGGACGTGTTGGTTCAATTCCAACCGGTGGCACCATTACTCAATAGGAGTCATCACCGAGTATTCAACGCTTGATCGATGCCTTGGAG
>CAYRXE010000016.1:6256-9966 GCA_964428205.1 uncultured Candidatus Peribacteria bacterium
ACTTCGGAGAGGAAGTAATACGCGCCCAAGTCATCCAGTCCGAAGAATCGCTGGTTTTTGGCGTCGAGAACGGCAACGGCACGCTCAAAGTATTCTTGAGCGAGGTCGATCTTGCCTTTGTCTTTTTCTATCTGCCCCATGTTCACGAGCGCCTGCACCATCTGGGGATCAATGTGCAGTGCTTCGCGAATGAGCATTTCGCCCTCCGCATCACGCCCGAGCTCCGACCGCAGAACGACAGCCAGGTTCGTGAGTGCCAG
The DNA here is from genome assembly GCA_964428205.1 of uncultured Candidatus Peribacteria bacterium. Classification (GTDB taxonomy): domain Bacteria; phylum Patescibacteriota; class Gracilibacteria; order Peribacterales; family Peribacteraceae; genus CAYRXE01. The sequence continues at coordinate 6,517 of CAYRXE010000016.1, forward strand.
GGTGGACTGCGGTGAACGTCGAAGAACGTTTCGATACATGGTCTCGCTGGTGCGCCACGTCTGTGCCTGTACCAACGTGGAAAAAGAAAGAGCGAGAACAACTACGAAACCAACCGAACCCTGCACTATGGAGGGGACGCGCATGCGATCGCTCGCGAGGCGCGCAAGTTCCATGAATGCAAGAAGGATGCCGATCATCGCAAGGTACGCGTAACGATCGGATGCTGCGTACAGAAACCCGTTTTTGAGGTAGTTCGTGCTGTTCGGCAACACAAACAGGACGTACCACACAATACCCAGCGTAAAGAGCGGGAGGCGCTTGCGTAAGAACCACGCGAGAGCAGCAAGTCCAAGCAGCATGGCGGCACTCACCAGGGTCAGGGCATCGACAGTCACCGGCCTCACCGCAGGGTAGATGACGGCAAAGTCCCATGCAGCGAATACTTTGGCGATGTACCAACCCAGAGAACGAATGGTAAGGATGATGGTCTCTGCCGTTCCAGAGGACTCCAGTATCCCTCGCTTGCCGAAAAGCGCGATCACACCAAACACCATGGCGAGAGCAAAATACGGCCACAGACGCAGCAAACTTTTTTTGATGCGCTCACCCTGCATGAGAGTCATGAGTACAAAGAGAACAGGGAGAGTCACAATCGAAACCTTCGACAGCAGTCCCAGTGCGAACGTCGAAAAACACAGCACAGCAAAACGACGCTCGTGTGTTTCTTCGAGACGCAAAAATGCCCAGAACGACACGAGGCCAAATGTTGCCGCCAACACATCTTTGCGTGCGGCCGCCCACAGCACCGTTTCGGTGTTGAGAGGATGCACGGCAAACACCACTGCCAAAAAGAGAGACCTTCCCCTGCTGCCTGTCAGACGTTCTGCGATGAGAAACACCATCGACGAAGAAATCATGTGGAGAGCAAGGTTCCCAAGATGGAACGCCCACGGTTGCAATCCGAACACCGCATGCGTGAGTTGCAGACTGAGCATGGTGAGCGGCACGTACAGTTCCGGATCGTACGACGTGAAGAAGTACCAAACAGCCGAAAGTGTGAATCTCTGCACGGCAGCGTTCCTCGTGATCAATACGCTGTCATCGAACGTGACGAAATCATTCACGAGTGCCGGATACGCATACAGCACCAATGCCGCACCCCCTGCAATCGCAGCGAGCAATACGACCGAAAAACGTGAAAGAAACCGCTCCACACGGACACCGTACACTGTCATCAGGGATGGATAAAAGTGCAAAAATACGGTATAATGGCTGGATTGCTCACACTCAACATCCATAAGTGGCCGTTCGTGCAATTTCGCACCCAAAAGCACTCTCAGAGCGAGACGCTTGGATGGATGTTCTTGTCGTGCAACATCATGTTCTCTGCGACGTACAACATCTTCGCCAAGATGTTGTCGGACACGATGTCACCCTTGAGTCTGCTCTTTTTTAGTGAAGCACTCACGATTTTCTTCACGCTCTTTTTCTTTGGTGCGGTCCCCGTGATCAAACAGGTGCTCAGTCTGCCACGTACCAAGCTCGCACCCATGCTCACCATCGGACTCACGAATGGAATCCTCGGTCCCATACTTTGGTTCTCGGGACTCCACAGTACATCCGCCGTAAACGCATCGCTCTTTGGTAATGCCGAAATGATGTTCATGATGTTCATGGCGGTGCTGATCCTCAAAGAAGAATGGACGCTTATGCATTTCGTTTCGACGCTGTCGATCGTGCTGGGCATCACCACCATTTGTTTGCATGGATTTACGGATGGTCTCACGTTCCAAATTGGAGATGCGTTGCTGCTCCTCTCAAGCTTTTCGTTTGCAACAGGAAGCATTGTCTTCCGCAAATACCTGCACGGTACCGATCCTCAGTTGGCCGTATTCATGCGCTCGGTCGTACCGGTGGCCATGTTCTTCCTCATTGCTCCGTTCTTCCCCTCTCCGCTGCTGCACGACGTTTCGACCTTGTCTCTGACGCTCATTGGCGCACTCTTCGCGTTTGGTCTCATTTCGCGCTTCCTCAACACGTTCACCTTCTACGAATCCATCGATCGATTGCCGGTCTCAACGGTGTCGCTCTTCTCGAACCTGACGATGATCGTCGCCATCGGTCTCGCACATGCAATCCTTGGTGAGAACATCGAGTTCTACCATGTGCTTGGCGGTGCACTGATTGTGCTGGGAACGATCCTCATCGAACTCCGTGGCGCACACGCCGCAACCGAAGAGCAACTCGAAAGTCACCTGACCGAGAGAAAGACGTCTCGTACCTAAATCATTTCCTACACTGCTCGCCCGTGAGTCTGCACAGGAGTGCTTTGCAGCGCGTGTTCATTTTCTTCATCTTTTCACAACGACGCACGAGGCTCTGTTGGGCAACCGTGAGCTTGACCTTGGCACCCTCCATGGCAGGGAAGAGCTCACTCGAAGACTCGCGCGCATCCTCTTTTGTGGCATTCGCGTCCTCTTCTTGAATCCTCGTCACAGCAGCGCGCAGGAACGTGAGATCTGTCGAAAGCTGACTGAGTGTTTTTGCCGCAGCAACTGGACTTACGAGGATCAAACCTGCCAGAAGAACCGATGAGACGATGGCCTTGAATTGCATACGACAGTTGTAGATCAGAGAAGCGTTGCACTCAATGATTTTCACTTTGCACTTTGGAGTTTTCTCTCCTACTCTGCCCCGGACATGATTGCTGCGAAGATGAACGGCGCTCCAACGCCTCAGGGAGGTGAAGGGGCTGATTTTTCTGATATTCAGACAATCCTCTTGCTCGGTTCCGGTGCTCTGAAGATCGGAGAAGCGGGAGAATTCGACTACTCGGGCAGTCAGGCCATCAAAGCGTTCAAAGAAGAAGGGAAGCGCGTGGTGGTGATCAATCCGAATATCGCCACAAACCAAACCAGCTGGAACTTGGCCGATCGCGTGTACTTCGAGCCGGTTACGCCGGCGTTTGTGGAACGCATCATCGCCATCGAAAAGCCGGAGGCCATTGCGTTGAGTTTTGGAGGACAGACCGCTCTCAACTGCGGAGTGACCCTCGCCGACACAGGCGTGCTCGAGAAGCACAACGTCCGCGTGCTGGGCACACCCGTCGAAAGCATTCGCAAGACCGAGGACCGCGCACTCTTTAATCAAGAGTTACGATCCATCGATGTCTCGGTTCCTCGTTCACACGCGTGCTACTCCGTGACCGAAGCCTTGGAAGCAGCGAAAGACATTGGCTACCCCGTGATCACTCGTGCGGCATTTGCTCTCGGAGGAAAAGGAAGCGGTCGCGCTGCAAGCGAAGCAGAATTGCGTGAGCTCGTGAAAGTCGCGTTCGTGGAGTCGCCACAAGTACTCGTCGAAGAAGATCTCACAGGATGGAAAGAGATTGAGTACGAAGTCGTGCGTGATCGCGCCGACAACTGCATCACGGTCTGCAACATGGAGAA
>CAYRXE010000016.1:10066-12977 GCA_964428205.1 uncultured Candidatus Peribacteria bacterium
TCCAAGGCAACGGGCTACCCACTCGCATTCGTGGCTGCCAAGCTCGCTCTTGGCTACACACTGCCAAAACTCCGCAACGCCATTACCGAGGTTACCTCCGCAGACTTTGAGCCTTCGCTCGACTACGTCGCGGTGAAGATGCCGAGATGGGACCTGCAAAAGTTCCGCTTCGTGAGTGACAAAGTGACGAGCGAAATGAAATCGGTGGGAGAAGTCATGGCACTCGGGAGAACATTCGAAGAGGCCATGCAGAAGGCCGTGCGCATGCTCAACATTGGTGCCGACGGCTTGTACCCCGTTGCGTTTGAGTTCAAGGACCTCGAGTACGAAGTCGCACGCCCAACACCTCGTCGTTTTTATGCCGTGGCAGAGGCTCTGCTTCACGAAGAGTGGACACCGGAGCGCATCAACGCGCTCACGGGTATTGACCTCTGGTTCCTGCGCTCCGTACAACGTTGTGCACAAACCGCACAGGAAATCTTCCGCACGAAGTTGGAACCGCTCGATACCAAACTCCTCAAGCAAGCCAAGCTCCGTGGATTTTCGGACACCGCTATCGCGAAGTTACGCGACACGCAGGGCGAGAAGATCCGCGAACAGCGCATTGAAGCAGGCATCACTCCGATCGTGAAACAGATCGACACCCTTGGAGGTGAATTCCCTGCGCACACGAACTATCTGTACATGACGTACCACGGCACCGAACACGACGTGACGTTTGCCGACGGCAACCGCGCAATCGTGCTTGGCGGCGGACCGTACTCCATCGGTTCCTCTGTTGAGTTCGACTGGTGCTGCGTGCAAGCAGTAAAGGAATTACAGCGTCAGAGTTTCGAGGTCATCATGATCAACAGTAACCCCGAGACGGTGAGTACCGACTACGATGAATGCGATGCGCTCTTCTTTGAACAGCTCACCGAGGAACGCGTACGAGACATTGCCGACATCACACGACCGCAGGGTGTCGTCGTTTCCATGGGAGGACAAATTCCCAACAACCTCTGCCCCAAGCTCGCTAAAGCAGGACTCCCCATCATGGGAACCAAGGCAGTGGATATCGACCGCGCAGAGGACCGTCACAAGTTCTCTGGCTTGCTTGATGAATTGAAGGTGGATCAGCCATCCTGGCAAGAATTCACCGAGATCTCCGCAGCGCAGAAATTTGCCGACACTGTCGGTTACCCAGTGATCGTGCGCCCAAGCTACGTGCTCTCCGGTGCAGCCATGGCGGTCGTGCACTCGAGCGACGATTTGGATTCGTACATTCGTGATGCGGCACTCGTGAGTAAAGAAGCTCCTGTGGTTATTTCGAAGTTTGAACAAGGCGCCAAAGAAATCGAATTCGATGGCGTCGCACAAGACGGAAGAATCGTGCTCTACGCCATTTCGGAGCACATCGAGAACGCAGGCGTGCACTCGGGTGACGCCACCATTGTGCTGCCTCCACAGCGTGTGAACTTGGCGACGTTGCGTGAGCTCAAAGAAATCGCTCGCAAAGTTGCACGCGGACTTTCCATTTCCGGTCCGTTCAATATCCAATTCCTCGCAAAAGAAAACCGTCTCAAAGTCATCGAATGTAACTTGCGTGCCAGTCGCAGCTTCCCGTTTGCAAGCAAAGTCACCGGCGAGAACTTCGCGGTCATTGCGACACAAGCGCTCCTTGGTCGTACATCACTCGAAGCCAAGTATCAGACGATTGATTTGGATCACGTGGGAGTGAAGGCAGCTCAGTTCAGCTTCAACCGTTTGCGTGGTGCAGACCCGCGTCTGGGAGTGGAGATGGCAAGCACCGGAGAAGTCGCGTGCTTTGGACACAATGCAGAGCAGGCACTCCTGACATCGATGATGGCAGTCGGTTTCAAAATCCCCAAGAAGCACATCCTTATTACGGTCGGAAGCCTGGAAGACAAAATGGATCTTCTTCCCTCCATCCAGCGCTTACATGAACGGGGCTTCTCCTTCTTTTCTACCGAACGCACGCACGAGTTCCTCAAAGGTCGCGACATCCCTTCTATCCTCCTCTATAAGGTCAGCGAACCACGCAGTCCGAACATTCGAGAGTATTTGGAACAGAAGCGCGTCGACATGGTCATCAATGTGCCAACCCACACAGGCACCCGCGACCAGACCGATGGGTACTTCATCCGCCGCTTGGCCATTGATCATGGCATTCCCTTGATTACCAACGTGCAGCTGGCAAAGCGCCTCATTGAGGCTTTGCTGCAAGAAAACCCGGACGAATTGCCACTTATGCCCTGGCCGGATCTCCTGAAGACCTAAAACGGGGCTCCAGATAACGGTTTTTGCCCTTTGCACCGTTTCTCCCCTTCTATACAATACGTCGCACTTCTCCCCTTTTCCGCATGTCTGACGACATCTTGCTCGACGATATTGGTAGCGACAGTGATAGCTCTGGAGGTTCCTCCGGCTTCACAGACAATGACGAACAGACCTTGGTCACCAAGGAAGGTTTGAAGAAGCTCAAAGATGAATTGGAATACCTCAAGGTCACACGCCGCGCAGAAGTTGCACAGCGTCTCAAAGAAGCTATCTCCTACGGAGACCTCTCCGAAAACTCTGAGTACGAAGAAGCAAAGAACGAACAGGCATTCGTCGAAGGTCGCATTCTCGAGCTTGAGCAGAAGATCAAGAACGCCAAGATCATCAGCGACAAGAAGGAAACGAAGCACAAAGAAGTCGAAATCGGTTCCACCGTTACGGTGCGCAACACGACGGATGACGATGAGCCGGAGAAGTTCACGATCGTGGGTTCCACCGAAGCTGATCCTCTGGATCGCAAGGTGAGCAACGAATCCCCTATTGGTAAGTCCCTCCTGGGAAACCGCAAGGGAGACATCGTGAAGGTGAACTCGCCTTCTGGCATCCTCAGCTACGAGATCATCAACGTCGC
>CAYRXE010000016.1:13077-14692 GCA_964428205.1 uncultured Candidatus Peribacteria bacterium
ACCATCCCTGCCGACACGCAGGCAAAATTTGCTGATCTCATCACCCTCATTAAGGGATCAGAAAGCATGAATGATGAAGAGCGTCAGTACTGGATCAATCTTCTTCCGGTGATGACGCCCGACCAGATCACGAACTTAAACGAGATCCTCGCAAACGAAAAAGCACAGCTCGCAGCGATTGATGAGAAGTACGGAAAAGAAATCTCCGAAGTCACTGCTGCAAAATCCATCGCCACCATGGAAGAAGAACGGAAGAAGAAAAAGGCAGCTCGCGCAGCAGCCGAACAAGCAGATAAGAGTGTCGAATCCGGAAGTGCCGAGGACGTCTTGAAACAAATCGAAGGATAGATCTGACCGCGGGCGGCTTGCCTCACGGGAACAGAAGGCCTACTTTTTGGCCATAGCAAGCGACATTCGCATAACGAGAAGATCCAAGAGCGCGAGGACTTCTTCCGGTGATTCTGCGGTGGAACGGTAGAGACCGGTTTTGAGTCCCATGTCATCTTCGACGGCTTGTTCGAGCAGCGTGATCACTTGCTCCTTGCTGGAACGACCAGCCGCAGGGAGGAGTGTTTTGACGGATGGAAACGGAACCTTGAGACGACTCGCAATGTCCCCGGGTGCACGAATACCTTCCTGAGCCGCACTCCAGACAGACACAAACTGACGCGTGATCCAGAGAAGAATGTTCCAAATAGAGTGCGCTTCTTCGCCGCGTGCGAGGAGTGAGCGTGTGTAGGCGAGTGCTGCCCTGCTATTGCCCTCGGCAAGAAGTCTCGAGAGCTCCCACACTTCCTGCTCTCCTGCGGGAACCGCGAGAAGAAGGACATCTTGCTCCGTGATGGAACGCGCTCCTGCGTACACACTCAGCTTGCGCACTTCTTGCGTGAGCGTTGCCTGATCTTCACCGACAATCGCAATGAGTTTTTCTAACGCTGCGACTTCGATACTCGTTCCCTGTTTTTTCGCCTCCTCTGCGAGTGCCATGCACAGTGGCTTACCCGTCTTCGGTTCGAACTCTTTGACGGTCGCGAGCTTCTGCAACGCCTTGGTTCCGGCCAAACGACCATCGAGATTGGGCTCGATGAAGACAAGAATGCACTGAGGGTGAATAGAATCTGCAATGTTTTCCATTTCTTCTGCCGTCCAACGAGGCACACCTTCGAGGATCACCAATCGTCTCTCCGACAAAAACGGCATGGTGCACACGGCATCGAGTAAATCTCGCAGATCCACGGTGCCCGCTGGGATCACAAGCAAATCTGAATCGCCATGTTTAGCCGAAAATTCCTGCACCCAGCGCGATTTCTCGCGCAACAGCTCTTCGCTATTTTCGCCGGTAAAGAGGAATAATTGGCTGCTCGGCATGGACGGAAATGGTACCAAAATTCGAGAGAAGAGGGGAGCAATCTGGAGCGGGAAAAGCAGGGGAGTACTCCCCTCCCCTTTCGCCTAAACACTACAAGGAGACAAAACGATCTTTTCCGCAATAGTGTGCGGCGTATTGCGGGTGCAGAATTCACGCAATGGCTAAGTCCTCCTCCCGCAACAAAGCGAAATCAAGTTCAGCCTCAACAGGCAAACGCTTGGAGCGCAAGCACCACATGTCGAGGAC
>CAYRXE010000016.1:14792-17376 GCA_964428205.1 uncultured Candidatus Peribacteria bacterium
CAAGTTCAGCCTCAACAGGCAAACGCTTGGAGCGCAAGCACCACATGTCGAGGACCGTCCTTGGAACAATTGCGCTTGGTGTGCTCAGCATCATCGCTTCTTTCGGCTTGGGCATTCGCTCTGCCGGAGAAATCAAAACTCTGGAGCACAGTGAAGCTGCAGCCGGAACTGCAAACCTCACACAACGCCCACGTGGAGATGTGAACGGTAATGGCACTCTGGAAATTCGCGATGCTCTGCTCATGCACGAGCGCGTGATGGGATTGGTCGAGGCAACAAGGCAGGAAACCCTCGATGGAGACATGAACGGAGACTTCGCACTGACCAATCAAGATCTCCGCGCGTTGCTTCACGCACTTGCCGATCGCTAAACCTATGGCCCGCACAATCTCTGCTCACCGGGTTTGGGCGGTTGCCGCTGGTATCTCGCTCTTGTCGAGCATGGCTCCGTCTTTTGCTGCTGCTCAGGGAGCTACAGCTCAAAAGGCCTGGCTGTATCTGCGCCCACACTGTGAAGCTCCTCAGAATTTGGCGCCCACAGCAGAGGTGGGCTCCATTGCCGATGTCCTCAGGCAGAGCCCGGATGGATGTGCCAATTACCGCATCCGTGACCCACAAACGCAAGAAACGAGCGAGCTCGCGGTGGGCAGCACTCTCGACATGGATTTGGTGCTTTTGAACCCTTCGCATCTTCCTCTCAGCGCCGTACACGCCGCACTCTCGTACGATCCTCAAGTGCTCGACGGTGTGCGCATCGATCTCTCCGGCGGTCTGCCTGTCCCCACACCGGGCGAGCAAGACTTCGTTCCCGATGAAGGCATTGTCAAAGTCGCAGCAAGCGCCAACCCGGGAGGTGAGCCAGTGAACGGCCTCATCACCGTCGCACGCATTCAGTTCATGGTGAAGCGTCACCCACGCGCGGGACTGACGCCAATGGGTTTTGATGATATTCAGCCGGGAATCCTCCAAGGTCGCACACAGGTTGTGGCTCTCGTTGGCGGAAGCGAAACAAACATCATCTCGCCGGATCTTGGTTCCCTCGTCGTCAAAACATCTCCTGGTCAGGCCTCTTCCGCTGCCCAGTCTTCTGCAACAACGCAGAGTTCTGCAGGTACGTCTTCGAATGGCACAAGCAGCGAAGCCTCAACATCTTCAACAACTGCAACGAGTAGTGCTGCAAGTGTGAGCTCCGCTCCTCCTGAGGAACGTACGGCTTTCGTGCTCCTACAAGTACAGAACGTACGCGTGGGAACCGAAGGTGGAAGCATTTCGGTTACCTGGGACGGTGTGAATTCGGTTGCGACCGTGGGTTACAACATTTACTACGGCACCGAGAAAGGTCGCTACATTCAGCGCCACAGTGTGGACGCCTCTTCCAAGTCGCATGTGATTCGCGGACTCCCCGTGAACTCTATCTACTACTTGGCCGTTCGTGCCTATAACGATAAGAACGAAGAGAGTGCCTTCAGCCGCGAAGTTATGGTCAAGACCGGCGATCCACGTTCCTCGACGGCCCCCCTGCTCCTCAGTGACACAGGGCCCAATGGTCAGAACCCTCTCACGGGAGATTTGATGGGCGATGTTCCCGGCCAAACGGGCATCCCCACGAACGTACTGGTGATCCTCGTATGCATAGCCATTGTGGGTACCGCCTTTGCCTTCCGCAGACAGTTTGCTGCTCGCTCCGCCCGTTAGTTTGTTATGCGTGATATTGATCCGCACTGGCAGTCGACCGAACCTACGGTGATTGGTGGCGCGCCTCAGGCAAAACCAACGCGCCGCAAAGCCTCGCGCAGACCTGCCGCTCTTGTGGGCGTCTTACTCGTGACAGCGCTTGGTGTCGCCATGTACGCACAGTGGTCTCCGCTTACGGCAGAAATCCAGAGCATTGAAGGCGGGGAAACCTCTTCTCGCCCGGCAGACGCCGTGACGGTGACGATTACCTCCGCCGGCTTGCAGCCACGTTCCGTTGCCCTGCGTCCAGGACAAACGATTGTCTGGAAGAACGAGACCGATCTTCCGCACATCTTTGAATCCAAGGATATTAAAGACAGCACGGACCAGACGATGTACTCGCCTGCCATCTTTCCTGGTGCTGAACAAAGTTTCACGCTGTCCAGTAAGCAAATGCCGGGTACGTACACGTATGCCTCGGTCACGGCCACAGACATCACGGGAGAAATCGACGTCACAGCTGTCGCGCTACAAGCGGGCACATCGTCCTCGCAGGGCTTGGGTAATGCAGACCTCTTCCCTGTTGCCGCCACGACAGGAGGTTCATCGAGTGCAGATGTTGCTGCAGTACAAAAGCAAAGTTCTGCCTCTTCTCGACCTGTACCACAGAGTAATGATCCTCTGCTTGCAGGATTCACACTGAGTGCAAGCGAACCCGAGGATGTCTACGCTCCACCATCAAGCGACAACGGGCTCGTCCCCACGAATCCCTATGCCATCGGTAGCCCGAACACGGCTCCAGCCGCAGCAAGTGTTTCTTCGAGGCGTGCGACGCCACCCAAAACGAACACGAACCTCCACACCGGAGCTCCACTTGTAAAACCAAAGACGCAGCCTCAGACAGGAAGCA
>CAYRXE010000016.1:17476-19975 GCA_964428205.1 uncultured Candidatus Peribacteria bacterium
CTCCACACCGGAGCTCCACTTGTAAAACCAAAGACGCAGCCTCAGACAGGAAGCAACGGCTGGATGATTGCTCTCGTAGCAACGACGGTATTGCTCACAGGATATTTGTTGCTGCCTCGCAGGAAGAAAATGTAATCAGGCCATTCGTACCTTCGCCGTGACCGTGCATCCCATGGCGAGAAGTTGGTTACGAACTTTTCGACGTTCCTGACGATCAGAGACATCGACCGTGTCCAGGACCACGTGGACACCCCGGAGGCTCGGTGATTGCGTGAGCCAGGAGAAAAGTGCGGAGGAGGTGTTTGTCTGTGTATGCGAGTGGAGGGCACGGATCGTCGACCAGTCGAGGGTGACCGGAGCGGCAATGCCGTTCATGCGAGAAAGTGCGAGTGGAGTCATAATTCGTTGGTGAAGAGGCCATGAGTGTACACTCGTACACCCAATAGATCAAGGGCTTTGGATAGCGAAAAATTGTGTTCAGAAAATCCCGCTGTGCAAAGTACACAGCGGGATAGCTCGTTCGGTTCGAACTGAAAGACTACACTTGTGCCAAGACCTGGACTGCAAGGTCCCTGCCTTCGGAACTTCGTAATTGCCATTCACTTGCTCGAACATTCACTCGTCGAACAGACTCGGGCTTGAGAGCGACCGCGATGTGCCCATTAGTATGAACAATCGCGGTAAAGAACACCATGCCTCGGTAGCGGTTCAGCTTCTTCGCCAGAACTCCTGGTTGGTCGTATTGCACAGCACCAGCAATGGGCTGGCCACGTTCCTCAGGACTGCCGACTTGAAGCGTGCGAAGGACGCGCATCCGCGAGGGGCAGTAAGCCAGGTGAGTACCCAGCTTCCCGCCTTCAAGTGGTAACACGCCAGCCACAACTGCAACTTCAACAGTATCGCCATGCTTAGCGCCGGCCTCGGCCAGCGATGTCGCAAACGATTTCTGTTGTTCATCAGAGAACAGGTAACTTGTCATACGTCCTCCTCCTCGGTGGTTCGAACGAGCTATCCCCACAGTACCCCTTCGGCTCACGGCTACAAGAAAGAGGGGATCAAACCACGCTGATAAGCCTTGGCGAAGCCACAAATGGGACTTCCGCGAACCAGAGCCGTTCTGTACACTCCCCCACACGTTCATTCGTTTGAATTTTGGGTCGGTACCGAAGCGGTCAAACGGGGCAGACTGTAAATCTGCTGGCTTACGCCTTCAGTGGTTCGAGTCCACTCCGGCCCACCACATACAATCCTTTTGCGTTAGACTGCCGACATGGCGCTCGGCGAAACACGCAAAGGCGAATTGTTTGTCCTCTCACAGGTCATTATCTACAGCCTGTTTCCTGTACTCGTAAAATCAAGTGTAGCGTCGGTTCCGGCACTCTACGCCGCAGCATGCAGCACTCTTCTTTCGACGGTCTTCTTTGCCAGTGCACTTACCGTCCGCAAACGCTGGAAAGAAGTGCTTGTACGTGATGCATGGTTTGATATCGCTGTCGCTACGATCATCATCGGATTTGTGTACTACGGGCTCCAGTTCGCCGGAGCAAAATTCACGACTGCAGGAAATATTGGAATCGTGAATACCATGGAGACGCTGTTTTCTTTTTTGATTCTGAGTGTGCTCATAAAGCACGAAGCACTGGACTGGACGCATCTTGGAGGAGCATTACTGATGGTGCTTGGTGTCGTCATTATTTTTATTCCGCAGTTGTCGGGGGTGCACACAGGCGACCTCATGATCCTTCTCGCCACAGCGATCGTTCCTTTTGGAAACAAGTTTGCGAAGAGAGCACGCTCCAAAGTGCATGGCGAGTGCATTTATTTTTATCGAAGTGCCTTTAGTGGAATGTTTCTTCTGGCACTCGCATATGTCATCGAGCCTCTACCAACTGCAATTTCTTTACGTGATGCGTTTTGGCTGATGGCACTCAATGGCATTTTGCTCTTAGGGTTCTCTAAGTTGCTCTGGATGGAGGGCATGCACCGTCTTTCCATTGCGAAAGCCGTATCTCTCGGGAACATCTCTCCCGTGTTCACGCTCATCTTCGCCTATCTGTTCCTAAACGAACACATCAGCCTCTTCCAGGTCTTGGCACTCGTTCCTATTCTCTTAGGCGTGCGACTTCTGACTGTTACTCGTACCGCAATGCCTCCATCGGACTAAGCTCCGAGGCTTTCTTCGCCGGGTAAATACCAAACACCAAGCCCGTGCCTACGGCCATCACCACGGCTGCAACAATGGCACCAATGCTCAGCACAAAGCTGAACTGCCCAAGAACCTTTTCGGCGACGAGCGACAGAATCCATCCAAAGTACACACCCAGTACAATACCGATGATGCCTCCACTCACCGTGAGGGTAACGGCTTCGATGAGGAACTGGAACAGGATGTCATGACGACGTGCGCCCACGGCCTTACGCAGTCCAATTTCGCGCGTACGTTCGGTAACCGACACAAGCATGATGTTCATGATGCCAATGCCTCCTACAAGGAGACTG
>CAYRXE010000017.1:0-5239 GCA_964428205.1 uncultured Candidatus Peribacteria bacterium
AGCTTGCATTTGGTACGGATGAAACCGTCGCGAGCATTGCTGCTGCGGGAGGTACGGGCGCACTCACCATCAACCTCAAGCTGTTGCACGAGAGACTCGGCGTAAAGCGCGTCTTGATCCCCTCTCCTTCGTGGCCGAACCACAAGCGCTTACTCACCGGCATGGGACTCGAAGTCGTGGAAGCTCCGTACATCGAAGATGGTGCAACGGTCGTGGAACCAACACTGAAGATGATCGAAAAGTCAGGTGATCCTCGCATGGCACTGCTCCTGCACACGAGTTGCCATAACCCCACTGGTAAATCTTGGTCGAAGGATCAGTGGAAGCAGATTGCCAAAGCCCTCAGCGGCAAAGAGCATCCTGTTCTGCTCGACTGTGCGTACCAAGGACTAGGAGAAGGTATGGAGGAAGATGTCGCACCTATTGAGATCTTGAAGGACGCGCAGGTTCCCCTCTTCTTTGCATGGTCAGCATCGAAGAACCACACAATTTATGGGCTCAGAACCGGACTTGCTTGCACGTGGACGGAGTCTGTAGACGACAAAAAGAAGATCGAAGGGCACTACGAGATTCTCACACGCGAGGTGTACTCGGCAGCCCCTGTGACCGGTCAAAGGATCGTGGGAACCGTGCAGCAGAAGTACCAAAAAGAATGGCAGAGCGAGATCAAAACGCTGCGCGAACTTCTGCAGAAGAAGAGAAAAATGCTGAGCGATGGATTCCCCGATTGGGAACAAGCAATCGAAGGCGAAGGCCTCTTCACTATCCTGCCATTGAGTCCTGAGCAGGTGGATGCACTCGCCGAAAAGCATCTCTTTTTGACCAGAGATGGCCGCATCAACATTGCAGGAATTTCGCTTAAGAAGATGGAGCGTGTCGTGGAGCTGATTGCGAGTGTGCGGTGAATACATATCTACTCTGGATACTCAGCTCTCCCCCTTACGAAGGAGAGCTGGCAAAGGAAAGTCATCAACTCCAATAAAGCTTTCGCGCGGCGTCTGCAGCCAAAGCTTGGCTCCTGCGATATTCGCGCAACTCCAACTGTTTTTGCTGCTCTTCACGAGCAGCTTCACTTTTGAAGTCGCGCTCGCGCTTTCGTTGGGATCGTTCAGCAGCGCATACTGGCTTATTACAGTGTTTCGCGTGAACGTTAAGGTTCTTACGCTTTACAGAGACTCCACAAGGGGCGAACACATGACCCTTCTTTGGCCTCACTTCAGGCTTAGTCTTCTCTTCGAGCGTGGCAGGCATGATGACTGTCCTCCTTCAAAACTACTCTTCAATAACGCGCGTGGGCACGGACCCGAACATTCGGGTACAAGAGTAGATATGTATTCAGTTTCGGTGTTGTAAAAAAGCGGTGCCGCATAATAGCACCGGGAAATCTCCTCGGGAAGCAGTTCTAATGATGATATCCGCTCCCCTTTTGGATTTCACACGCACGATACAACTGCTCCAAGAAGAGCAACGCACACAGCTCATGAGGCAACGTCATGTCCGAAAGCCTCAAGTGATTCTTAATGTGCGACTTCAGCTCAGCATTCACTCCGTACGGCCCACCCAGGACAAACAGGACAGAGCGACCACTGTCCTTTGCCTTCGCAACAAGGCCGGCAAACTGCGGCGAGGTCATTTCTTTTCCCGTTTCTTCAAGTAACCACACATCTCCGTCAAACGAGTCGACTGTTTTTTGAATCTTCTGCGATTCTTCATCACTCATCTTCAAGGGATCAATGTTCTTGCTGGGAGGAACCACCACAAGATTCAGATTCAGCTGCTTCTCTAAGCGTTCCTGGAAGTGCGAAAAGCCCTCAGCTATCCATGACGTTTTAATTTTGCCTACGATCAAGAAAGTAATCCTCTGCATGGTCATAGAGTAAATGACCAAATCACAAGCACCAAGGACCAACGTTCTTATGATGAAAAGAACTTAGATGTTGTCTAGTCCAAAAAGAAAAGCTTCTTAGTTTAAAATATCTATTTTCCATCCCACAGAATAACAATTGGAGATCATTTACCGTACTCACATGACTACATATGACCTCGCACTTCGTACGGCTAAATTTGCAAAGTCCATTCGGGTGTTTACATCAAAGATTCCTCGTACAGTTGAAAGTATTGAAGACATCAAGCAGCTTGTGCGTTCATCTGGATCGGTAGCAGCAAATTATTTGGAAGCAGATGAAGCACTGAGTAAAAAAGATTTTATAATGCGCATTAAAATTTGCAGAAAAGAATCTCGTGAGAGTGGTCTTTGGCTTTCTCTATTCTCACTCCCAGAAACTATGGAACTCGAGCGAAAAAATCTAGCGCAGGAGTGTTCAGAGTTCGTCCGAATCTTCCAAACTATCGTTAAAAATACCAAATTGGAGTGAGTTTGGTTATTGCGATTTGGTCCTTGGTCATTTCCGTTGCAGTAATGCAACGGTTTCGATGTGCGCGGTGTGTGGGAACAAGTCGACAGGTTGGACTGTCCTTAGTTCGTACCCTGCCTTGAGGAACTCACCAAGATCTCTAGCGAAAGTAGCCGTGTTGCACGAGACGTACACAACCTTCTGCGCGTTGTGGTCGATCACTGCCTGACGAGCATCGGGGTGTAGACCTGGACGAGGTGGGTCAACGACGATCGTGGAGAAGGAATACTTACCGCCGTGCTTGAGCTGCTGGAGCATCACCTGTTCGGCTTTGCCCTTGTAGTAACTGATGTTGCTGATCTTGTTTCGACCTGCACTCTTGAGCGCATCGTCGATAGCCGAAGGATGGCTCTCCACACCCACCACGTGCTTACAGAAACGTGCGAGGTATTGGCCAATGGTGCCCATGCCACAGTAGAGATCGAGTACGGTGTCGCTTTGCGTGAGATCGGCGACATCGGAGATGGCTTTGTAGAGTTTCTCGGCTGCGTAGGTGTTCGTCTGGAAGAACGACAAAGGGGAGATATCGAACGTGAGATCAAACAAGCGATCTTGGATCGTCGGCTTACCGGTGAGCACATGGATCTTCGGGTTCTCCGGCTTGTCGTTTGGACCCACGTTCTCCATAAGCAACAAGGATGCTAGGCGTGGACGACCACCAAAGGCGCGAAGGAATGGCTGGAAGAGCGGCTCGAGATCTTTCTTGCGCGCATTCACGACGAAACAAATCATCTGCTCTCCTGTGTGCATACCGCGACGCAGGAGCATGCTTCTAAAGAATCCTTTCTGCGTCTTAGGGTTATAGACCGGCAGATTCGTCTGCTCCATAAAGCGACGGACATCGGTGAGGAGCATGTCTGTCTGTTCGTCGTACAAGTGGCACTCGTGTACTGGCAACACTGTTTGCCACTGACCAGGACGGTGGAAACCGATCGTTGGACCTTCGTCCAAGAAGATGCGGCGACCATTCTTCTCTTCCACCTTCATAGAGGTGTAGCCAAAACTCATCTCCAACTTGTTGCGATAGTGGAACACCTGCGGACTCGGGACAATCTTGAGCACGCGACCGGGGAGCGACTTTCGCACTACTTCATCTGCAGGAGTGAGATGCTCGAGAGTTTCGCGAACAATCTGCTCCTTAAATGCGAGCTGCTTGTCGTACGCCAGGTTCTGCCACTGGCAGCCACCACAGGTACCAAAGTGCGGGCAACGAGCTTGGATTTCGTCTTTGGATTTGCGCAGGAGCTTTTGGACCTTGGCTTCGGCGAAGTTGTCCTTCCTCTTTGTGATCACGATCTCCAATTGCTGACCCGGAAGTGCTCCATCGATGAAAATAGGGAGCCCATCAATGTGCGTCAAAGCACTACCGCCGAAACCGAGTTTTTCGACCGTAACCGTATGCTGCTGGCCTGCCTTCACGCCGTCAGAAGCGGCGTTTTGCACTGTCTGGTCAGTACTTGACATTTCTTATAAATGGATTGTAGAATACGTCCTTTTGAATTTCCAAATGAAAAGAGGATTCCTTATCACTCTACTGGCACTTTCGGCACTCTCCGTGAGTGCATCTGTACGTACGATGGTACCACAGGTGGCTTCGACGACAAGCATCGAAACCGAGCCAACCATGATCCCCATGGATGAGGAGATGAATCTGGCAGCCCTGCAGCCTGCGGCATTTGGTCAGTCTTCAAGTACTCGCGTGCGTGCAGTTGCTCCTTATAAGAGAGTCGAAGCCCTGCTCCCTGTCGTGCGCGACCCGAGCATTCGTTCTGAGCATCAGCGCATCGCTAACCGTGTCTTCCGCACCATGATCCCCTCTCGTTGCATTGGGGATCTGAAATATTTTTACGTGATGTACGGAGACATGAAGAGCCGTGGTTACGCCGGTAAGGACTCCATCATCGTGGACGGCAAACTGAGCGAAGAAGAATTCACGGGAATCTTGTTCCACGAGACCTCGCACTTTTTGGACTTGAGCGGATGTATCTCCGGAACAACCGAGAGTGGTGTGAGCGCCTTCAAAGATGGTAGCGACAAAATCTATAACGACGATCCAAGTGTTGCCTTCTACGCACTCAGCTTCGCCGCAGCGAACATCCAAAAGAAGGGTGCGCAGGCAGGAGACTTTGTGACGGGCTACGCCAAGACGAACTGCTTTGAGGACATGGCCGAGAGCATCACCTATTACATTGTGCATCAGGATGACTTCCGCGCTCGTGCCCTTAAGAACCGCGTGCTCGCAAAGAAGCTTGAATGGGTAGAGACGTACGTGTTCCCAGGAGGCAGATCCATCGCAAAGCAGGAAGGCCCTGAGTTTACGAAGATCCCGTGGGATGCGACCAAACTGAGCTACAGCTGGATCGCAAACGAGGTGGCTGCAAGATAACAAAAAACCCGATAAGCTACGGGCATGCGTCACCGCGTATTACTGATCCTCTGGCTCGTGACCGACCTGATCGTATTCCTCAAGAGCTACATGCTCGCCTATTTTATAAAGGTGGGTTGGATCTTCTCGAGCGATCTCCCCATGCAACAGTTCATGCTGGCGGTAGGAATCGCTGCCGTGCCATGGCTGCTCGCACTCGCCACAACCAGGACCTTCGCGCTCACACGCTCACAGGGAACCATCCGTAACCTGACGTACATCGTGTATGCGTCTGTGATGGGTACGGCTTTCGTGACGCTCACACATTACTTCCTGTTCGATACCCTCTTTAGTCGCATGCTGCTCGTGCAGGCAACGGCGATTTTGATTGTCGCCACCTTTGTGTGGCACATCATCTTCGAGTGGATCTTGCGCATGTTCCTCACGAAGACTCCTCCTG
>CAYRXE010000017.1:5339-19676 GCA_964428205.1 uncultured Candidatus Peribacteria bacterium
TGGCACATCATCTTCGAGTGGATCTTGCGCATGTTCCTCACGAAGACTCCTCCTGCATTCCCTACTCTCATCGTCGGTCTCACACGTGAATCTCGCGCGATGATCAAAACGCTCAAAGAAAAGAAGAGCCCTCTCTGCCCTGTAGGGTTGATCGTTCCAGAAGGCACGAGTGAGAAGGAGGTGGAAGGCATCCCTGTGTTGGGCAAACTCCCCAAGCTTGAAGAGTCTTTGCAGAAGCTCGGCATCACGCATCTCATCCAGGCTAGTGATCTGGAGCAGTCTCTGAACTTACTCGGCATGTGCCGCTCGCACGGACTGCAGTATCTACTCCTTCCATCTGTCCTTGGGATGATCGAGAGGGATCAGAGAATCGAATCGCTCGAAGGAATGCCGGTGATTGCCGTGACCGCTAAGCAGACGTGGTTCTCGGGCTTCTTCAACTAAAGCCAATGCAGGTATTTGTGCTCGCCGGCGGCTATGCGACTAGGCTCTGGCCGCTTACGGAGAAGCGCAGTAAGCCTTTGTTACCGATTGCCGGTAAGCCACTGCTCACACATTTGATTGAGAAGATTCCGAGCAGCATGCATGTGACCGTGAGTACGAACTCGGTGTTTGAAGAAGCATTCGAAACGTGGATCCAAGGACTCGGCCACCCGAACGTGCATTTGGAAATTGAAGATACGAAGCATGAAGATCACAAACTCGGGGCGCTCGGGGCACTGGGCATGTGGTTGGAAGAGAAGAAGATTCAGGAAGATGTACTGGTACTGACTGGTGATAATTATCTCGGGTTTGATCTCGCGGAATTCCTCAAACATTTTGATGGCTCTACTCCCCTGCTCGCTGCGCACGACATTGGCGACGTCTCCAAGGCATCGGCCTTTGGTACGGTTCTGACGAAGAGCACGGATCGCATAGCAGATGTCCTGGGATTCGAAGAAAAGCCGCAGAATCCAAAAACCAGCCTCGTGAGTACAGGCTGCTTCGTGCTGCCGCGCGGCACCATTCCGCTCACGATTGCGCATGCAAAACGCAAGCCCGATAACGTGGGTGGCATTTTCGAAGAGTTCCTCGGCAACGGCATCCCCGTAAAGGCATTTGTGTTCACCGACCCCTGGCTCGATATCGGTTCGTTTGGCAGTTACCTCGCTGCACACCGTCTGCTCGTGCATGGTCAGATCTTGATGGGCAACGAATCTCAGGCAGACAGCGACTCGCAGTGCACCGAGAGCGTGAGTGTTGGCGTGCGATCTACCATAAAGAAGAGCACCCTCACCAACTGCATCGTGATGAACGACTGCATGATTGAGGACTGTGTGCTCAAAGATTGCATCGTGGATGATGGCTGCACGCTCAAAGGAGTCGATCTGACTGGAAAGATGATTCGGGCCGGAACCGTCTTAATGCAAGGTTAATCCAGGATTGGTATTCTCCTGCAAGCAGACTGCTGTACACTCCCTCCACTATGAAACACCTCCTCCGCCTCTCTCTTATTACGAGCGTGCTCCTCCTGAGCGCCTGCACATCCGAGGATCTCGCGTTCCGCGCCGTGTTCGGTCCAAGTGTGGAGTCCGGCCGCAAGACCGAGCTCTCGCAAGCAATCAACCGTGTGATTCAGCGTCGCATGGAGAGCATGGAAGGCGAAGCCAAGGAGATCAAAAATACACTCACAGAAGAGGGTGCCGATATCACCTTTACGGCAAGCCCTGGAAACCTTGCTGCGCCCATTACTGATCAGCTTGTCGCTCCATTTACCTTCCGTTTGATGCGTTCGGCTAAGGCAAACGAAACTCCCGATATCACCTTCGAAGAAACAGGTGGCTACGTGGAGCTGGGCGTCACCGAGAAAGATGTCCTCTGGCTCAGCGGAGGAACCGACGAAAACACCAAGAAAGGCTGGGTCGAAATCCTCTTCACCACCGAAGGCAAGAAGAAGGTGAAAGATGCTCTGACGAAGTCCAACGGCATGCAGGTAGCGTTGATCGTTCGTAATCAGCTCGTTTCGACATTCCAGAGCAAAGGAGTTGGCCGCGAAAACATCTTCATTGATGGTGTGCCCACACCCGAACTCGCCGGCATCTTCGCCGATGATGTGAATGTAGGTGTCCACGTCACGTTTGTGCCCAAAAAATAGGGCCCTGACGACTGTTCGCTTATAGGTTGTGACGCACGATTACTCCCGCTAGACTCGATTCCCCATGGCTAAAAAGCTTCATTTTTCGTACATCGTTGCCGTTCTCGTCTCCATTTGGGTCGCCTTCACGGCGCTCCCCAACGAGTGGAAGACGTGGGCTCCCAGCTTCCTCAGCAGTCCCCAGCTCCACTTGGGTCTGGACCTCGTTGGTGGCACTCAGCTCGACTTCCGTATTTCGGAGGAAGAAATCCGAAAGGAGTTGGCCGAGGTCGACGCACAGATTGCCGCATTGGAGCAGGATTCCAGCGCGACAGAGAAACTCAATCAGTTGCGTTTTGAGCGCGATGCCATTGCCCAGCAGCAAACGAACTTGGTCGAAGCCATTCGCACGGTTCTCGAACGCCGCATCAACGCCCTCGGCGTGAGCGAGTCCACCATCACACCTTCTTTTGTGGGTGATGAGCGCCACCTTCTTGTGGAGTGTCCCGGTGTCGTGGACACACAGAAGTGTATCGAGGTCGTTGGTAAGACCATCCAGTTGGAATTTAAAGAAGAGTTTGTCGAGGCCACAGCTGCCTATAAGAACGAGATTGCAGCCAAGGCTTCCGCAGCGCTTGCGCGTGTGAATAAGGGCTCTTCGTTGCAATCTGTAGGCCAGGACATGAGTAGCGAACTCGGGGTGTCGTACCGCGATTCCTTCCTGAGCTTCCGTGACATGCTCCCCAAGGGCTTGGAGTCTGTATGGAATCAGAAACAGGGCACGGTAAGGCGCATCGAAGGCACGGCTATCGCTCAGTCACAGAACGAAGATGGCACAGTGGTCGATAAAGAAATCCAGGGTGTGTACATCGTCGAAGTCCTTTCGCCACTTACAGAAACAGGCAGGATCATCAACGAAGCACCAACGGCATTCGCCTACCTCGCCAGGACCGAACAGGGTCTCACAACGGGAGTACACGAAGACGTCGCACTCAATGACAGCATTGCCAAGCCTGTAGCCGATGCACTCCGCACGATGGAAGGTGGTGCCCTCAAGGCAGTCACCATGACCGATGGCACAGCCAAAGTTCTCTTCCTCCGCCAGCGCATTCCGGGCCAGGAGCAGATGACCGCTAGCCACATCTTGGTCTCATATAAGGGCGCAGCCGCAGCCGCCGGCACCGTCACGCGCACCAAGCTCGAAGCACTGGAAAAGGCAGAGTCCCTCCTTAAGCAGCTCGATGCGGGTGCGTCTTTTGACTCCCTCGCACGCACGCAGTCCGATGGCTCTTCTGCTGCCCAGGCAGGAAGCCTTGGCTCTATTACGCGCGGAGCCATGCCTCCAAGCTTTGATGATATTGCCTTCAAGCTGAAGGCTAAGGAGGTGAGCCGCATTGTCGAAACGCAGTTCGGTTACCACATCATCCGTGCCGACACCGCTGCAGCTATTCAACCTGAGATGGTCTCGTACGATGAGCTCACCATTGCCGATGTCCCCGCTCTCGATCAGAAGCCCGCTCAGCGCGCTGCTGCTTTGGTCACACGTTTGCAGTCCGGTGAGGTTCGCTCGGTTGAACCTGCCCTGACCCTCCGCACACTCTTCTTCTCCTACGATCCCACAGGTTGGAAAGACACCGCTTTGGATGGCACGCACTTCCGCACGGCAGCTGTATCTCTTGATCCTGTGACGAACATCCCTGTGGTGCAGATTACGTTTGATTCCGAAGGTGCTCAGCTCTTCCAGGAGCTCACCCGCAAGAACATTGGTAAGCGCATTGCCATCTTCGTTGGTGGAGAGCTTGTCTCTGCCCCCACAGTGCAGGCCGAGATCAGTGGAGGAACAGCCGTGATCACCGGTAGCAACTCTGTACAGGAAGCCCGCGATTTGGCTCAGGACCTCAACACAGGAGCAATCCCCGCCCCTATCTACCTCGTTGGTCAGTACACCGTCGAGGCCACCCTTGGTGCCGCTGCGCTGAACACGTCTCTTCTCGCAGCGCTCATCGGTACGATCATCCTCATGCTCTACATGTTGATCGTGTACCGCGGCTTGGGTCTTATTGCCGACATCGCCCTCTTTGCCTACGCGGTCATCTTCTTCGCTCTCCTCAAGCTGCCACTCTTGCTCGTGACCAGTAACTACGTGGTGCTCACGCTCGCAGGTATGGCCGGTATCATCCTCAGTATTGGTATCGCCGTGGACGCAAACGTCCTCGTGTTCGAACGCATGAAGGAAGAGCTGCGAAAAGGTCGCCCATTCAAGTCCGCCATCGAAAGCAGCTTCAGGTACGCCTGGCCTGCTATTCGCGACAGTAACATCGCTTCGATCATCACCTGCGCCATCCTCTTCTTGGTTGGTAGCTCCATCGTCCGTGGCTTCGCTGTCACGCTGGGTATGGGTGTCGTCCTCTCGCTCTTCACGGCTGTCTTCGTGACTCGCTGGATGCTCCGCTGGGTGTCCAACCTTTCCATCAGCAATAACACGACACTCTTCGTGTCGATGCCAAAGACTGCGGAGGCCACCACCACTCTGTAAGTAAAATAACCCCCGGGACGAATCCAGGGGGTTTTGTCGTTCAAGGACTGTGGATTATGGTTTCAGTTTTAAGACCGAGACCAGGGCGTTGCTAGAAGGCTGCGCTTGCGCGAGCACCTCTGGCGGTACCTCCTCTCCACAGCAACGATATTCTGCATTCACCACTGTCGGCGCAGGAGGCAGTAAAACTACCGCGTCTGCCCTGATAATGAGAATGGAACGGGCTGGCATTGCACAGCCAGTCAGGAAGACGGAGCACAACACCAGAGCGAAATACTTGCGGATCATGGGATCCTCCTTGAATGAGCATGCCGATACGACCTTGTATCGGTATTAGTATTATAACACATTTTTAGCATCATTAAAGCACCGGTAATGGCTCCCCGATGCTTAAAACTTAGGCTGCCAGTGCGTAGTCCGTCTTTCTCGACGCGTCGTCGATGAGGCCTAGATCCTTCTTCTCCACGGCTGCTTCGACCTCTTCGATGCTCACACCTGCGCGGTTGATAGCCGAGCGGAAGTCCTGTCTGTAGGTGCGGTACGTATCGCTCACAAACTCGTCGCCGGTGCGCTCGACCGTGAGCCCTTCGATGAAGGCTGTCTCGTCGAAGTCCGTTCCACCAACCGTCACTGCAACGCCCTCTTCTTTGTCTGCAGCGTGAGCAATGCCCTCGGTGTGGCCGTTATCCAAGTGATACTGCTCGTGCTCGCCTGTTTCTTTGGTACGAGCGAGTGTGTCTTGCACGTTCTTATGTACCTTGAGCGTCTCGGCAGCAATGGTCTTCTGCTGAGCAGCATCCACTTGTCCTCCGATGCCTTCGTCGAGCTCTTGGACATCCCCTTCTTGTGTGGCATCCAACATGCCTGTGACGTACTGATCAATCTGCGCCCTCGTCTCACCCTGTACGTGCTGGGTGTTCTCTTCGATGGCACGCGCGATTTGGTCGCCGCTCGCGTTGCCTTTTTCCATCTGCTCGTCGACTGCATTGTTGATCAGGACAGCAGCTTCCTGTTCTGCGTTGGCCGGTGATGTGGTTTCGAGGTTTGCCATACACGCATACTGTCCCCCTCGATCTATAGGGTAGATATCACATGACACGTCAAAGTACCCTGACCAAGAAATAATCTGATCAGTTAGCTAAAATTCAGGGGTGCTCTATGTTACTTCTTCTCGTAAATGAAAAAAGTCATGCTCTGGGGATTCTCCGCATCTGCAGGATGTTCTTTGGCTTCAACTTCTTTCCAAACCTTCGGATCAAGCGGCGGAAAGGTGGTGTCTCCCTCTACGGAAGCATGCACACGCGTGAGATACACACGATCTGCACTAGGGAGAACCTCGCGGTAGAGCTCTCCTCCTCCGATCACGAAGATCTCATCGTTGCCATCGGCCATGGAGGCGACTCCAATGGCATCGACCAAAGAGTTCACCACCTTGCAACCAGGTGCTTCGAAGTCTTCCTGACGTGTGACCACCACGTTCTGGCGGCCCGGGAGTGGACGGCCAATGGAGACGTACGTCTTACGCCCCATGATCACCGGGTGACCCTTGGTGGTCTCGCGAAAGAACTTCATATCGGCAGGCAGCTTCCATGGCAACGAGCCTTGGTGCCCAATCACTCCATTCTCGTCGGCGGCAACAATCAGAGAGATCATACGGCGATGGGAGCTTTGATAGCAGGATGTGGATCGTAGTTTTCGATCGCAATGTCCTCGAAGGTGAAGTCATTGAGGTTTTTCACGTTTGGATTGAGCTTAAGGATAGGCAGAGTTTTTGGCTCTCTGCTGAGCTGTTCGTTGGCCTGGTCCAAGTGATTGAGATAGAGATGCGCGTCGCCAAACGTGTGCACAAAGTCCCCCACTCCAAGACCACACACCTGCGCAATCATGTGCGTGAGCATGCTATAGCTCGCGATGTTAAATGGCACACCCAGGAACACGTCTGCACTGCGTTGGTAGAGCTGGCAGCTCAACTTCCCATCCAAGACGTAGAACTGATACAGCGTGTGGCACAGAGGTGGTGCTGTCTTCTTGTGACCAGCTACGTCACTCACGTTCCAGGCAGAGACCACGTTACGACGTGAATATGGGGTCTTCTTGATCTGCTCCACAGCCATGGCTAATTGGTCGAATACCTGGCCATCCGGGCCTTCCCAGCGCCTCCACTGCTTGCCGTACACAGGGCCAAGCTCGCCCCATTGAGCTGCGAAGGATGGATCGGTCTTGATGCTCTCGATGAACTTCTTCTTCTCCTCCATCCACGGCTCGCTGTACATGGGGAACTTCTCCGTGAGTTGATTGGCAATCAGGTAATCCTGGAAGGGCCACTCATCCCAAATATGCACGTCGTTATCGACCAAGTACTTGATGTTCGTATCTCCTTTGAGGAACCACAAAAGCTCGTGAATGATGCCGCGGGTAAACACCTTCTTGGTGGTGAGCAGCGGAAATCCTTCGTTTAAATTAAAACGCATCTGGTACCCAAAGATGGAGATCGTTCCCACTCCCGTGCGGTCTTCTTTCTTATGACCGTTCTCCAGGATGTGCTTCATGAGGCCGAGGTACTGTGCGTCGCAGGTGTTCATCGGAGCAGGACTATAGCGTGAAAAGGGTGCCGAAGCACCCTCATCAGATCAATTGTTGAGTCGCATGATGCCCAAGGCAATGAAGCCTAGGCCAACAAGTGCAATCCACGCGAATCGCTGCACCAAGGCATCTCGATTGCACGCTACTTGCTGAACAAGGTGTGCATCGAAGATGAGCCCTAGACTGAGTCCTTCCTTCAGATCGCACTGAACCATTTTCACCCGAACAATCTGCCATAACCACCAAGCAACAACGAGTGTGCCCGTGGTAATAGCTACTGGAGGAAACCCTTCGTTGAAGCATGCGATGGCGCGTTGAGCCATCCCCATCTTGAACACGTAGTAGTCCAAGAGAGTAAAACTTATTGCGGCTCCCGTGATGCTGCAGATAGCGATGAGCAAGAGAATCTTGACGTACTCAAGCTCATACGACGAACTACGAAAGCGTGCGCGCATGACGAACTCCCGTGAGAAAAAGATCTGACAAACATACTGTACATCAGTCTTTCCCCTCCCAGTAGCCTTTTAGAGGCACGCCTCCGGCCTCTTTGGTGCCTTATTCATGCCACCGTAGGCAGGGCCGTAGTTATTGTTGGCGTTCCAGAACTGGTAGCCACAGTACCCGGCATCGTACACAGCGCGGATCTGCGCAGCGGCGTCATCACTGCTGATGTAATACCCCTGGATCCAAGGACGAATATGCACCGTGCCTGCGTCGACTTCTGCCTTGAGGAGATCGGTGTAGCCCGTGAGCGTGCGGTAGACGAGCCAGTAGTCACGAGGACCTGGGTGCTTCCCTGGCACGTAGTACCCCTCACTTGTGAAGGTTGCCGGGTAGGCCATGGGCGAGATGACGTCGACGCCATTCTCTTTTACAAAGCGCACAACATCCTGACCAAGCGTTGCGAGGTTTACGTCGTAGTTCCAACCGAGGATGGCATAGGTCGAAAGACCTAAGTGTGTTGCGCCATCACCACATTCGTCGATTGCTTCGCGTGCCATCTGGACGAACTTCTGCACCTTGTCGGCTTTCTGAGCACCATTGAATACACGTAGTGCGCCCACAGCAGCTGTCGTCATGCGAATGTAGTCGAGGTTGATCTCGTCGATACCGGACTTTGCGGCAGCACACATGTACTCGCGGTTGACCGCGATAGCCTTCTCGTTACTTGGGTCGATCCAATCTTCGACGAGTGTGACACCACTGACAGGGTGCTTCTGGCGCGTCTCTGGAACACGAGCGGTGAGCTCGTGGTCTTTGACAGCCACAAAGCGACCGATGCTATAGATGCCTTCTGCATCGAGCTTTTCGACGATTGCAGGCAAATCGTACAACGGACGAATGAGGCCCAATTCTTTGGCCTGTGGCATCTCTGGATCATCGAAGAAGACAAAGCCTCCTTTGATGTCGAACACGATGGCATCGCCACCAGCTGCTTTTACTTTCGCGATAGTTTCATCAAGGAACTCGGTGCGTTTCACGCTCGGAGCCGTGAGGTACACACCCTGCACATTGTCTGCACGCTTGCGTTGTGGCTTGGGTGCCTCGGGTGGAGCGGAGTGAAAACGACGGAACGGGTTGAAGACGTTCTCGGTGGAAGACTCGGAGGAAGAAGATGTTTCAATAACCACTGCTGCTGCAGAGGAGGCGGAAGACGCACTCCTACGCACAATCGCGCGAGACGACGACGAAGCAGACATGGGCGTCATGCACTGTGAACCACGACAGACCACTGCTGGCGGCTGACGCAGGCGACCGGCTTCGGCATGAGGACTCAGGAGAGGCTGAAACACGCTCGTGACAAGCATGAAGGCAACGAATGCGAGCGAGCTTAATCCCAGGAGAACTTGCATGATGAAGGTGAGGGCGGAGGTCGTGTCTTCCGGCGGAACTGCCGGAGTGACGCTTGGCGCAAAGGATACGTCTGTAGCGCCTTTTAAATCAACTTCAACCTCAGAATGAATTTCATTCTTCACTTCCGCAATATCGGCAATGATGTGCTGTTGCTCGTGTGAGGGGTCCATGTGTGTGTTGAGTTTTCCTCATAGTATAGCAGAAAAAGTGACTTATGACGAGGGCAATGAAGGGACTAAAGGCAATGAGGACTCCCACTCCTCATTCCCCTTATTTGCCCTCATTGCCCTTTTTTCTTCCCGCATATCTCCACGCCATCTCGAAAATCTGCCGCTGGGTTTCGGCTACTTCCCTACTCTCGATGATCACCCCAAACGCATCTTGAGCAGACTTGGATCCTGCGGGATACGAACAAATGGCGACCTTGTGATCGTAGATATTGATCTCGTTGGTGAAATCGAAGTCCTTACGAGGAACCAGGCGGATTTCGCGGATTTTCTTACGATCTTCGCCGTGCACTGTACGACCAGCTTCGTCATCGGGAGCAATGCCACGCAGGCGGATCCCCTTCTTGACCCTCTGGGCCACATACTCGTCGTCATACTCAGGCCAGAAGGTGCGGACGACTGCGGAGTTGGCGAAGTTGAGGATCTCTCCTTTTGCCGTGAGCGTGTCGTCGTACACATGGCGCACACCTTCCCACCCATGGAAGAACCTCACCTCGGGCTTACGGTATTCCACGCCACGAAGAGACTTAAGCTCCGGAACAGCATGGTGGAGAGCATCGGCATGCGTGCGCACTTCGTTACTCAGCTGCTCCGGCGACACAGGCGAGTAACACTTGCCCGTGCGCTGTTTGACGACGGAGAAATACCCATCCTCTACCAAGGACTCGAGTGTGTTATAGGCTGTAATACGGTTCATTCCCGCTGCTTTGGCATAATCCGACGCACGAGCCATGCCGAGTGATAACCCGGCAAGATAGAGCTTGGATTCATCATCACCGAGGCCGATGTTCCGCAGGAGAGACTGGAGATGTTTTGTCATAGATTGGAGTGGCTGCAACGTGTTACGAGTCTTAACAGTTTCGTTGTATTCAACGCGAGATGGGTCGATGGCGATAGTATGTTATACCTAAACTGTTGTAAAAAAAATGAACAGGAAAAACTTTGTGCACAGACGGCATTTGTCATGGCGCCAAAAATGCTGATGCTTGCGTGGACTTATCTATTTCTCCCCCGCGTGTATGTCTCCCTCTGCCACACTGGATCTTAAACGAAGTCTCTTCCCTCCTTCGCTACGACCGCACACGGGACCGGACTTGGAATTTACCCCGAGCGTGAAAACCGCAGCGGATGTGGTGGATTTCGCAAAAAAGCACGGCTGCACCATGTTGGACCTCACGTTTGTCGATGTACCGGGAACCCTGCAGCACACGAGTAAACCCATCCATGAGCTGGAGGATGTACTCAATGGTGGAGCAGGCTTTGATGGATCGAGTATCCGCGGCTTTAAGCAGATCAATGAATCCGACATGTTGCTCTTCCCAGATCCCACGAGTGCAGTGCTCGATGCCTTCACGAGTGAACCGACCCTCTCTGTCCTCTGTGACGTGAGTGATCCCATGACGGGCAAGCCCTACGACTCTTCGCCACGCACCATCGCACACCGTGCCATCGCGCATTTACAGAACAGTGGCATTGCCGACACGGCCTACTTTGGTCCGGAGGCAGAGTTCTTCATCTTTGATTCCGTGCGCTACGACAACAAGCAGCAGGGTGCTTTTTACGAGGTAGAAAGCAATGAAGGTATTTGGAACACGGGACGCGTGGAAGAAGGTGGTAACCCTGGCTACAAGGTTCGAAATAAGGAGGGCTACTTCCCTGCTTCCCCTTTTGATACGCAGCAGGACATCCGCAGCGAAATGGTCCGTGAGATGGAACGCGCAGGCATCAAGATCGAGACGTACCACCACGAAGTCGCCACGGCAGGTCAGGCAGAGATCGATATGGAACGCGACACGCTCCTGGTGATGGCCGATAAGCTGATGCGCTACAAGTACATCGTGCGCAATGTGGCACGTCGCTATGGCAAGACGGCGACCTTCATGCCCAAGCCACTCTTCGGTGACAACGGATCAGGGATGCACGTGCATCAGAGTTTGTGGAAGGACGGGAAGCCGCTCTTCGCAGGCTCGGAGTACGCAGGCTTGAGCAAGATGGCACTCCACTACATCGCAGGTCTCCTCAAGCATGCTCGCGCACTGTGCGCCCTCTGTAACCCCACGACCAATAGCTACAAGCGCCTGGTACCCGGCTTCGAGGCTCCGGTGAACTGTATCTACAGCGCACGCAATCGCTCGGCTGCCATTCGCATTCCTATGTACTCCAATAACCCCAAAGCCAAGCGTGTGGAGTTCCGCATGCCAGACGCTCTGTGTAACCCCTACCTCGCCTTCCCTGCCCTGATGCTCGCTGGTCTTGATGGAATCGAACAGGAAATGGATCCAGGTAAGCACACCGACGACAACCTGTACGCGATGGACGCTGAGGCGCTCAGCAAGATCCCGCACGCTCCAGGTAGCTTGAGCGAAGCTCTTGATTGCCTGGAGGCTGACCACGCCTTCCTCACCAAGGACGGAGTCTTTACGGAGGAATTCATCAAAGCGTTTATCGATACCAAGCGTGCAGAAGTTGCTGACGAAGCGCAGCGCCCAACGCCCAGTGAGTTCTACCGTTACTTCGACGCGTAATTCTTTCCCCTACTTCTATGATCATGCGTGCACACCAGTCACCACCGGAAACTCAGGTGCAACCCCCGGCCCAGCCACATCTGTCTCAGACTCCGGTCTTGAGTGATGGAGCCATCGCCACAGCAGTACACCAAGCAACTGCTTCCTTGTTGGCAGCCAAGCCACAACCTCCAACAAAGGACGAGGATCCTTTTGAACATTTGTACAGTGACCTAGGGGATGGCATGGGTGGGTAACCATGAAACTTTTGAGATGTACCTCAAGGGCGGCACATGCCGCCTTTTTCGTTGCTACTTCGAAAGAGCGCTCCTACCATGCCGCCCCTGACCATTTTGGTTAGGACTGTCCTTTCAAAAATTTCTTTCCTCTTCAGCGCAGGAGAACTGCTGTGGATTTTGCCCTTCTCAAAGGTGACCGTTCTGAGCCGACACTCGGTAAGTGTGGCGAAAAAACGGTCGTCAAACTCCCGTACCGTGACTGCATTGCGTGTGTCATTGGTACTTCGGATGACGTACAAAGCGTCGAACTTCGACACGGAGACCAGTGCATCGGGACTCACGTCGGAGCTGGCTTAAGGAGGCTAGAAATCTTCTTCGCACCGAACAGCCAGGGCGAAATCACTCTGCTGCTCAATGGAGAGCGAGTGCACACGATCGCGTACGTGCGCATGTCCTCGGACTGATCAATACAGGAAAGGACACATCGAAATCCCGCTCCTTCTTACGAAGGGACGGGATTTTTTCGATCTCGGATTATGTGGAGAAGAATATTGTTACGATTTTCAGTAATCCTGCGATGAGGAAAATGCTGAACGTAACTGCGGCGATCATTTGAATCCGAAAGGCCACTAACCTTAGTGTCTCGGCACTGGCTCACTGCTTTTTGTATGCGGCTTCCAGCTTTCTGCGTTCGGCTCTTGCGGGAGGACTGGGGTCTCTCGCTATTTCCATTTCGACCAATCGTCCATCGGTTCGACGCATTTGTACTTCACATCCGTCTTTTGCAGCTAACACTGCTAACGAGAGAAGAAAGAAGAAAATGGTAGCCAAGAGAAATCCAACAACAGTCCAGAAGAGGAAGGTATCCAAAAGTTTTTCTCCAAAATAATGGTGTGAGAGATCAAATTTCCTTCTGTCACTTAAGCCCTAGGGGCTCAATACTGTGAGAGAAAGGACGGGTATAGTAAACTTATCATTGGATCAGTCAATGCACGAAAAACCGCCGGACAAATGCCGGCGGTAGAGGTCTCCAGTTAGGTAGGTTACGAACTTTGTTTCGCCCAGAGGAGAAACAACATCATGACGAGGGCTGCGATAGCGGGCCACACAGCCAGTCTCAGACATGCGATTTTTATTCCTCGACACATCTGAATCGCATCCTGTATTCCCACGAGTTGGTTCGTGAGATGGTGGGAATCTTCGTGCGCTGCATGACATTCGTCAATGCGGCGATCGAGATCGGACTTTTGTTTCCTCAGTCGACGCAGCATGACGCGTGCAGTCCAGTAACCCCCGACTAGAACAAACAACAGGCATGCGGGGATTAAAAAGACGGGCATCCATAAGTCGTAGAAAAAACTTTCGCGATCACTCTCTGTAAGACCAACAAGTTGTCGAACCGTAGAAAGCATTTTCGTATCCTCCTGAAATGTTGAGAGACCAAAATTTACATCACCTTGGCCCATTTGAGCCAAGTACTGTGATGGAAAGTAAAGTTATCTTAGTCCACTCGCTCTGTGCGTCAATTCCAAAAACCCCGCTGACGTCATGCGCCAGCGGGGAAGAATCCTTTCAAAATGAACCAGACAAAGTGTGCGAACTGATACAAGCACAGTCCGAAGATGAACACAGAGTAGACGTGCAAGATCAAGCTGAGCTCAGCTAACACTTCGGAGCAGACTCCTTGCTCCTTGCACCGGTACTCTCGTATATCACGGAGAATGTGTCTCACGATACTCATGACGAGGGACGTGAGTGCATAGAAGACACTCCAATTAAGATACACATCCATGGGCAGGCTCACTGTAAAGGAACACCTCTGTTCGACCACGCGGCCAAAAGAACAGAGGGGCCTGTTATACGCTCCCTGGAGAAAGCGTCAATCATTCCCCAAATGTAAATGCGTACGCCTCTACGCCTTTGCCCTTAAAGCGCAGAATCATCTCGTGCTCGCCGTAGTCACCGGCAAAGAGCGGGTAGAGGTCGTGCTCGGCTATGGTGAAGTTTTCGAACATCTTTCCATCAATCCACACCTCTGCATCCACAGGCTTCGCACCTTCTTCTAACCCAAGCACCAGATTAATCTCCCCACCGAGGAACTTCATACGAATGTCGCCGGTATCGGAGTGCATGACCTGTAACTCGCGATCCACCAGCTGCCAATCGCCATCGAGATAATACTTATTGAGCACGAGTGTCTCGGGGGCCTTGTAGGTGATGATCTGGTCTCCAGGGCTACCGAGCGCGTTGCCAAATGCCGGCCAACTACGCTCCCCGATGT
>CAYRXE010000018.1:0-17888 GCA_964428205.1 uncultured Candidatus Peribacteria bacterium
AAGCCAGGCGCTCTATCCAGCTGAGCTACGGGCGCATGGTTCTATCATACAGAGGTTGTATAATAAGGGTATGGCCTACGACGATGACGACTTGGATCAGCCGCTGAGTAACCGCAAAGCCTTGGAGCGGTCCGATCACGGCAAGAAAGAAAAGGAGATGAAGCACTTAAAGAAGGAGGTGCAGCGCACGCAGATGCAAAAGCTCAAGCGCGAACTTCTCAAAAAAGATGTGCGTGGTTCGGTGATCACACGAAAAGATCCTGATGATAAAAAAACATTCGGTCCGCAGACGCACGAAGATCGCGCGGCAAAACAGAATCAATCTGCAACAGAAGAAGGTGCAAATGCAGACGAGATGATTGTGCGCGAGCAAGAGATAGAAGAGATTCGCAATCAATCACAACAGGAACAACAGCAGGATGATCCGAGTTGAGTCCTAGAGTCTTGATTCTCAAGAGCTTTTTGTGTAGACAGCCGGTGATTCCCCTCACTCCATGACCGAAGTTATCACGCGGACCATCTCGCTCACCAAAAATTACGTCTTGATTGGTGCGCTGCTCTTTGCGAGTTTCTTTTTCTCACGAAGTTTCGTGCCCGCTCTGCTGGAGGCGTTTCCTACCATGGAGCAGGGGCAGTTGCTCCTGGTGTTCTTTGAACTCATTACCATCTTCGTATTCGGATTCCTTGCGTACGAACTCGCAAAGCCGACGATTATTCCATCGTTCGTGCTCGTGATTTTCGTGGGAATGCTGGAGCGCGAGGCGTTATCGGCCATCACGGGGAGCCCGACCACTCTCGCCATTCTCACCACACTGGGTGCCGCATTCATCCTCTTTGGTGGAGGATTGGATACTCCGTTCGCACGTTTTAAGTCTCTGCTTTCGCCTATTTTGGCCATCGCGTTCGTGGGCACGATCCTCACGGCATTCCTCTTCTCCTTTGGTCTCCTCGCCGTCTCTCCGCTTCTGAGCATGGCCGTTCCTCTGGGCGCTGCCGTGATTGTGGGTGCGGCACTTTCTTCTACCGATCCCGCGGCCATCATCCCGAGCTTTAAGAAGCTCGCATTCATAAACCCGCGCGTGAAGTACATTGCCGTCAGTGAAAGCGCACTCAATGACGTTGTCGGTGCCGTGCTCACGGGCGTGTTCCTCAGCTTGCTTGCAAGTAACGCAATGCACGCCGAGTCGTTGAACGACATGTACGCACACTTGTTCACGCTGCACACGGGATACGAAGTGGTTAAAGAGTTGCTGTACGGATGTGCTGTGGGTGTTGTGGGCTTTATCATCTTGAGCGGCTGGAGTCGCATCAAGTCTAAGACAGCTGCAGGAGGCGAAGCAGATGCCGCGTTGTTCCTCGCGGTGCCTCTCTTCTGTTACTTCGTGGCAGTTTCGATTGGCGGGAGCGGATTCCTTGCCGTCTTCATCAGCAGTTTGCTCTTCCATCTCGAAGAACACGTGTCGCATGTGGAGCACTATTTCAACCACACCATCGAAGGCTTCATGAAGCCGCTCATCTTCATGCTGCTTGGTGCTGTGGTGAACGTGCAGGATCTTCTTGCCGTTGCTCCGTTGGGCATTGCCATGGGTCTCCTCTTCATGTTCGTCATTCGTCCGCTTGTGGTCTTTGGCACGCTCTTCCCGTTCATGATGACGAAAGAAAAAATCACCGCCAAAGAACTGTGGTTCCTCTCGTTTGTGCGCGAAACAGGCGTGATTCCTGCCGTGTTGCTCATGACGCTCAAGACGTCGGGCATTGAAGGTGCGGATACCGTCGTTGCCGTAGGTTTGTGGGTCATTCTTCTCACACTCGTGGTGCAACCTCCACTTACGCCGTTTGTGGCGAAGTTCCTTGGAATTGCCAAAGATGTTTCTGCGTTCCCCAAGGTGCACAGTAAGGGCCCCGCTGCCGTGTTGTGTTCTCGTGGAGAGTCGTGGGTGTCGCGCTTGCCTGGTGTATTGCACTGGGCCGATACACACGCGGTGGAGAACATCGTGCTCTTGCAGTGTCCGGAAGATAAATGGAGTGACTCGTACTGTCGTGCCATGCAATTACTCGCAGAGGAAACCGTGAAGCACATTAACAGTGAGCGAGAGGGAAGCGGTCTCAAGCCTGTGAAATTTGAATTCATCAGCCGTCCGGGGTTGTTGCAAGACAACATCGAGTCCTTCCTCGAGACCAACGATGTCTCCATCATTTTCGTCGGCAAGAAAATGCTCGATTACCGCATGGAAGATGTAAAACGCCTGCAGGTGCCGTTCGTGTTTGTGGATTAGTAGGTAACACGAGCTCTCTTGGTGTGTTTCCATTAAAGAAAAGCGGGGCCCCGGCCCCCGCCTTTCACCGTCGATGACGTTTACTATTGCCCTCACTCTACTCGGCCATTTTGTTTTGCAAATAAAAATGAGGCACAAAAAAGTCTGCATTTTGTGTAACGATTGCGAAAGTTTTGAGTGCGTCAGAATGTGATGCAACGTCAACAGAGAGTGAGATGCACACATCAGCTCTGCATGAAGCGGCAATCATGTGATACCGAGTACTGGCAATGTTCAGGTAAGACTTCTCCGAGTTTATGAGAAGAGTAAACTCCGCTCCAATACCAACGTGAGAATTCCTCTAGGCGAGACGCATTGAAGAAAAGCGAATTCATGCTGCGGTCGTTATCGCGCTGCTCGTCAAAGGCGGTACCATCTGTTCTCGTATGCGCAGCTCTTCTCTCCTCGCGATCACCGCCATTGTTGTGAGTGCTGTCGCAGTTTCTTCTTGTACCAAAACAGATGTCACTTCGGAGGATGCCGTGAGCTCTTCGGTGGCATCATCGACCCCTGCGGGTCTACAGCTCGATTGGTCTAGTATGACCGGTGCCTTGGTGCAGGTGACAATGAACGGAACGGTAGGTGTGGTGCTGGACGAAATCCCAGAGGAGCATCGCGAGGCGTATGCAGGATTCGTGATGAGCAGGCCATTTGCCTACTGGGGAGACCGCGCACGCAGTCAGCTTCGGCTGACGTCTTTGCGTTTGAGTTACCGCAATGCGAAGGGCAAAAAGCAGCTTCCACTCCCACCAGAGGAACTCTGGAAAGTGCAGATGCAGGGCACGCCAACACGCGCGACGATCGACGATCACGATGTGATTACCATGGCGTACAAGTTCTCGGCCACCATCCTCACCGATGCTGCGTCAGTTGCTGTATCGGAACCTTCCCTCGCAAAGGTAGGCGGCACCTGGAAGGAAAGCTTTGTATTCCCAGTGGATCCCGAATTTATTTTCCAGCGCACAGGATTTGCCTGCATGAACGAGTCGCAGTTCCCACCCAACAGCATGGATGCCGAAGAGAGCGATCTCTTCTTTGATGACCGTTGCCAGGTAGAAAAGAAACTCAGTAACACCGGTTGCCACCAAACACAGTTACCCAAGGTCTCGTGTGTGACCGCCATCAAGCAGAGCATTGGAGCCGTGAATGGCGATGTGGTGTTCACGCGCGTCGCGTGGGACAAGAAAGTTGCCGACAGTGTGCGTCGTGGCACGGTCACGAGTACGCAAGGAGCCGATTTGGTTCCCTACCGAGAAGAATTTTTGAAAAACAGAAATACCTATCGCTACATTGCACCAAACTCCTGCGCGGTGCAGGAGAAATGTGTGACTGGTACGGGCTGGAGGCACATCGTCATGTTCCCAACGGCAGACCTAAATGCCGGCGCCAAGCCGCTTGAGATTGGGTTCGTCGATTACTTCCTCAAAAAGCAGAACAGCGTCTTGGAGCAGCACGGACTCTTTGAGCTCAGTGCATGTCATAAGCACTATCATTTTGAGCACTACGGTACGTTCTCGTTTGGCGATCAGGCACCTGCGGTGCTCACACGCAAAAATGGCTTCTGCTTGCAGCCAACGGCCCGACTTTGGAATAACGAGGCAAGCCCGCTCCATCATCCGTATACCGACTGCTTAGAGCAGGGAGTCGCCTCCGGGTGGATCGACGAGTACCGCATGGGTCTGGAGTGTCAGTGGCTCGACGTCACGGGACTCTCTACAGGGCAACCGTATCCGCTCACCTTCGAAACCAACCCCGAAGGTTTTTTGTGCGAGGGCACTCCTAACAAAGATCAAAACGGTAAACAGATTTTTGAGCCCACGGATGTCAAAACCGAGGACGGCCGCGCAGTCAGTCGTCCGTCGTGCGTGTTTTCTCCGGGATGGAAAGACAATAACAAAGAGTCGTATGACATCAGTCTCCTCAATGCCGGAGAAAGTTACCTCACGCAAAAGTGTCGCGATGGTTTATCTGGTCCACTACGTAACTGTGGATTCACCAATAAGAAACAGCTCTTCAATTGCACACCCGGCAAACAAGTCACCATCACCTGTCGCATTCCGCAGAACAATCATCCTCAGATGGTGCGCGTGTGCGAAGGAAGCCGCGCCCACAATGTGGGCATCCCCTGTACGTACAACGACGCGCTCGCCAACGCCACCATCAACACGCAGCGCGACATCACCTTCACGTGTCCCAAGGGTCGTGACGACGTCGAAACAGGTGGCACGTTCTCGTACCTTTTTGGTCAGCTCTTCCCGCATGATCCTGCTGCTGCAGTCGATTGTGTGATCAAATAAGTTGATCAGAGTTTATCTCTAATTGATAAAGAAATTATTTGTTTGAATTGGCTGGACGGAACGGTCGTGAACTTTATCGTTGAGTCCCAGACAAGGTTTTTGGGAGTCGGATTTTAGGGGTGGGAGAGCAAGACGGTCGGAGTAGCATTTTCTATTACTTTGATAAAACTTCCTTGCCCTTCATTCACTACAATAACTGCTCCGAACTTGTACTTAAGAGGCTCTACGAACCAATAGTTCTTTATCTTCTCCAAATCATCAGCGGTTCCGCTTATATCTCTTTTTACTTCAATTACCAAAAAGTTTCGCGCTTGAGAACCTCTCTTATGCAAAATAATATCTGGCCGGCGATTTCCAAGGTTGGGCTTAGTTATGTCCAAATCGCAATCATGTTCTGGAAACAAACTATGTATTTCATTTGCCAAATGATGAGCAATATTCCACTCAGTTTGCCCAGTTTCGGATGTAAAATCTGATAAATTTGGCTGATGATTTAATAACAAATTGACCGCATTATCTAGCCTTGCTTGGACTTCGATTAAATTCATTTTCTAGAGCCTTTGAAAGCTGCTTCATCTTTTATTGCGATCTCAAGCATTTTCCCAGCCATATCAAAATTATGTTTTGAGCCTTCCAATGTTTCTTTGATGCTTTCTGTTTTGGAAATGACAATCAATAATTGATGAATCAAGGTTCCGATGTCGAGCAAAAATAAGGCAAGCATCTTTTGAAGATGAATGTTTGCTAGGTCAGAATTCTTTGCATCGAATCCAGGCTGCGCAGCACCTAAATGGAAAATGGTGCCATAGAAGCTGCCGTGCATTGCCTCAGATCCATCTTCATAAAACAGGGCCTGATAATGAAGAAAGAAGCTAATATCAGCCTTACTATTTTTCTTTATAAAATCTAATTTCTCAGGAATTGAAAGCCTTAAAAACTTCGTTGATTCTCTGCCTCTTTTATCAGTGTATTTCTCAATAGCGGATTTAAGCTCCGGCTCTGCATCTAAATCGATTTCTTGAGTGAATTTTATAGACATATTTGTTTCACCTGCCTTAAATTCCCTATTTAGCTTTCGAAATGCTTTCTGAATAAAGTGTTCTTCGTATTCTCTAAATTTTTCTTCGCTGCAGACTAATAAATAACTAAAATTTAAAGCACGCTCAAAGAAGGCTCTACCAAGCATAGTGCATTCATTTAATAAATTCTCGTTAGCTAATCTGGAAATTGCCGCGCCAGTACTTACGATTGCTCCAAGAAAAGCTTTTAATTCCTTTGTTCTGCCCGCAATTGAATCATCATTGAAGATACCTTTTAACAGAGATGTTTGTACCATCTGATATTTTCTCATTTCTTCCGTAAGTGATTTTTGCCCAAATGCTGTTCTTGGAATCTTATTCATTACTAATTTAATCTAGCAGTTTATTTATAAAAACTCGTAGATTCTTCCATTTACTGTCGTGTATTTGCAATATCGAGCACTACGGTCGGGTGCCCATGTTGGCTGGGGAGGAGGGATTCGAACCCCCGAATGGTAGCTCCAGAGGCTACTGCCTTACCGCTTGGCGACTCCCCAATACGTACGCAAAAAGCGCTGGGGTAGTGTACAGCGGCCTTCGCAAAGCTCAAGGCGCCAATTTGCTGTATAGTGCGAAATAACTTCCCTCTTTACTCCTATGGAACACATCATCGCCGTTGGCGGATACATCCAGGGGCACGTCCTTGGTATTGTCATCTCCCTCGTCCTCTCTTTTATCATCGGCTTTGCATGGCATGGTCCCATCTTCGGTAAGCAGTGGATGGCATACAACGGCATTACTCCACCTAAGCCCGAAGACGTGAAGTTCTCCATGATGCTCCCAGGTATTGTCGCAAACCTTTTGATGGTGTTTGTGCAGTGCGCCGTGATTGGTCGTGCGTTGCAGATCCTCAGTCTCTCAAGTGTTCTCGATGCGCTTATCATTGGTCTCATCTTCTGGTTGCCGTTTACGGCACTCACGGTGATCAACAGCTACACATGGGAAAATAAGAAGCCAGGTCACATGGCTCTGACTGCCGGGTACTACCTGGTGACGACGCTCATGATCTCGGCAGTGTTGTACTACACGCTGTAATTGTACAAAAAAGTTGATCAAAAATTTCATTTATATCAAGCGACGGTTGCGCAACCGTCGCTTTTTACTATCCGAATCAACTTCGGATAAACACTTTCGTGCCGACATCCGCCCACTCATACACCTCCACAGCTTCTTCGGGCAGAAAGCGAATGCATCCGTGCGACACGGGCGTGCCAATGTGGTTGTTTGCCTCCTGCCAGTACCACGAACTTTCTTTCGAGCGACCAAGGTAGGGGAGCGCGTGCAGACCAAATGCCTCGTTGGGAGTGAAGGCCATGTAGTTCGGCATGCGATAGGGGACACCTTGGCTGCTGATTCTCAATGGTTGCTTTTTGTGAATCTGGAAATTCCCGCGAGGAGTGGGAGTCTCCCACGCACCCGTGCTGATGCGGTACGTCTTCACCACTTTTCCATACTCCAATAAATACGCACGCTGCTGACGCAGGAACACGCGGATGGCTTTTGCATTCGTGGGAGCGTCGGGATCGGGTTCGCCCACAATCAAACTCCCGGTCATCGATGCGTCTTCATCTTCGGTACTAAAAACCTGCATCAAGCTTCCTGTCAGGTTTTCGGAAATTGCTTTGGTGAGATGTTCTCCATCTTGTGCAAACACGACGATGGCGTTGCCCATGAGAAGGCACACAGTCACAAATGCCAGTGCTGCGAACAGGTTCTTCATGGTCCACCAGTGGTGTATCAAAGAAAGTATCGACATGCCAACCCTTCGACGCCGCTTCCTGCCGCTTCTTACCGTCTGTGCGTCAATAATGAGTTCATAGAGCCTCAAAATGGCACTGCATGGGTTGACTCGATCGTTTAGAAGAGTACAACACCCGCAATCCCCGCAGATTTCGCATGATCAAGAATCGTCGCACCTACAAATTCAGCAAATTGAACGGCATAGCCCACAGCGCTATGGACTGGCTTGGTTCCGTGCAATCGCTCTTGGTGCACACGCTCTTCTTCGCGGCCATGTTTGGGCTGGCACTGCTGAACGTGCCACTCGATAAGGTCTTGCTGATCCTCACAACCGTGGTGTCGCTCGAAGCGATCTACATGGCCATCTTCATCCAGATGGCGGTGAATCAAAACACGCAGTCTCTTGAAGATGTGGAAGAGGACATCGAAGAAATCCAGGAGGACGTCGACGAAATTCAAGAAGACGTGGAGGAGATTCAGGAAGACGTGGAAGAAATCGAAAAGGGTGTCGATGAAATCGAAAAAGATATTGATGAGATTCAAAAAGACGTCGACGAAATCGAAGCGGATCACGATGTTTCTCACATACAAGGAAATAAAGAGACGCTCACGCGCATGGAAGAACGCATGAAAAAACTCTCGGAGCAGATTGAGCGCATGAAGCACCAGTCCGACGCGTAATGCACCGAATACGCATTCTCGGCGCAAAAATCGAGCTGCTATGATGTGCGTATGTTTGGCGAGTATCCCTCCGCATTTTTCTCGTCTCCCTGGGGCACCACGTACGTGTCGGTGCTGGTGATTATTTTGCTCGTGTCGTTGTTGTTCATGGCCGCAGTTGTGTGGCAATTCACGTTACTTCGAAAGAGGCATCGTCAGTTTTTTTCGGCTATGCAGGCAAGCGAAGGCGCCGACCCGGAGCACGGACCAGTGGCGTTGTTGTGGATCTACATCATTGCCACCGTGTGCATCACCATTGTCGCTCTGGTGTTCTTGCTGTTCCGTCCCCACCTCCTCTGATATGTCTGCTGCCCATGTGCCCGAACGGCTGATTCGAGTGACGAACGAACATTGGGTGAAGTATTTCTTCACCGTGTTTCTGGTTATTCTCCTCTTGGGAACAAGTGTGCTCACATTCGTGCTTGCTGGGTACATGGCATTCCACAACGATGCTCTTTCGTTACCATTGTCTCTTGGGGCGTTGACGCTGTTTCTCTTCGCATTTCACTGGTTCTTTTTTACGCTCCTCAACGAATCCATGGCGCACGTGGTCGTGACCAATCATCGAGTTGTGCGTATTCATGAGCGTATGTTCCGCGAAGAGCTCATTACCGAGTATGCCTTCGAAAAAATGAAGACCGTACAGGCAAACTATCGTGGCATTCTCCAAACCATCTTGCGGTACGGGTCCATCAAGTTCGAAAGCGGACCGCCCATCCAGTACGTGCCGCATCCCGGCAGCATTGCCAAAGATATTGAGCAGGCCATGGGCATGCACTAAACAAACGTGTTATTTTTTGTGAATCCAACTCCAGAGTTTCCCTTTAGCTTTTTCCCAGGGGTCTCGCACAACTTTTGGCAGCAAGAAGCTCAAACCGAGTAACTCCATACCCACCAAAATCAGCCACGCACCGGGCGTGAGCGGTGTGACCAAGGCAAAGAGTCCCACGAGAATACAAACGACTCCAACGATGTACTTGAGGATGGTGATCATGTGTTCGACTCCATGGTACCCCTGAAACGCGTTCCATGGCCCGTTTTCTATCGACTTTTTGCGGAAATGTCTGGCCTTTTGGTGCGTCTCCCTCTTTACTGGCCCACTCATGGAATCCCGCAGAACTTTCCGCTTGGCAGTCACTGTGCTCGTGGTGCTGGTATGCACAGGCCTCGTCACGTTTCGTTACCTTTCCGAAGGCGGTTCGCTTACGTCTTTTGCCGTGCGCAGCATCTTGGTTTTTGCCGCTCCACCAGCTCCGCAGGATGCAAACGGTCACACGAACATTCTGCTTCTTGGTGTAGGCGACATCGGTCACAGCGCTCCTGACCTGACAGACTCTATTATTGTTGCGAGTATTGATCCGAGGACACAGAGCGTGTCGATGTTGTCGCTCCCGCGCGATCTCTATTTGGCGGATACCGGAGATTTGTATCCCGGTCGCATCAACGAACTCTACTTCAACTACAAGAACATGGCGCGTCGCATCCCGGGTCTTTCGCAGACCGGCGCATCACTCCTCGCGCTCAAAAGTGTGGGAGCAAATATCGGTAAGCGCCTGAACATGGACATTCACGGTGTCATGAAGCTCGACTTCACCGGTTTCGAACGCATCATCGATGCCGTCGGAGGAATCGACGTCGATGTCCCCGAGACGATTGTGGACTACACCTTCCCATTAGAAGAAGGGGTCGTGGGTGTGCTTCGCATCAACAAGGGCATGCAGCACTTCACCGGCAAGCAAGCGTTGCAATACGCACGCAGTCGTCACTCCACGAGTGACTTCGATCGCAGTCTTCGTCAGCAGCAGATCTTGAGCGCGCTCAAGGCCAAAGTGCAGTCGCAAAACATGTTTGAGAATCTCGGTTCCATTCAAGTGATGCGCGCGTCTCTCACTGAGCACTTTCAGACGACACTCAGCGAATCCGATCTCTTTAGCATTGCCGCCGCTGCGGCTTCTGTAAGCCAAAAGAACGTGCTTCGCATGAACCTGAATACCGGCATTGGTACGCCGTATTCCGATGCCCTCCCAGGTGGATTCCTCGCACCGGCTCCGGTCGCCCTCGCAGGCAGTGCTGCGATGCTCGTTCCTGTTTCTCTCACGAGAGATGTGAAAGACTGGGGACAGATTCGCACGTTCGCAGAACTTCTCACGCAACATCGCAGGCAGTACTTGTACGAGACCGAGTTCACCATCATTCCCGCCGGTGCACATCCCCGCGAAGTGCAAAAGCTCCGTAACGAACTCCTGCGCTATGGATTCACCGTGACCGATAACGCTCCTGCACAAAAAGAACAAGAGACCTCGCGCATGATCAATTCGGGCGCGAGTTCTGCTGCCGCACAATTCTTCGCACAACTTTTGGATCTACCCCTCAACAGTACGGGAAGCGATACACCGCGCATCTTGCTCATCCTCGGTTCCGATTTCGAAAGTCCGTTCTTCCAGACGGCGCTTGGCGTCACTTCATCGTCCTAAAGAATCCGACGATTGCTTCGGCTGCTCCATCGGGCCACTGATGCGGGTAGTAGGTACCACGTCTGTCTTTGTCGATCGTATGTGGGCAAAAAATCACATCACCTGCGAGACAGCTGTGTGCTTCTTGGCAGAGAAGACTACGAGGTTCCACGTCGTTCATGACGGGGCTGCATCCATTTTCTCGTACGCGCAGATCTTTCATGGCGACTGCCGCGGTGTGGGATGAAGAGGGATCCTTGGGGTTATTGATGATCATGGCAGCGCTTGGCCCCGGGCACTCTACAGGTACCGAAGAACCGCCAACCGTAGCGGATCCTCGCACTATCCCGCCTCTAAAGCAGGCGACGGTATTGGCCATCCAGGCGCCCAGAGAATGCCCTGCGACGAAGATGCGATCCATGTCGATGCAGTAGGCTTCGGAAAGATTTTTTACCATGGCATCAAAGAACGCGATATCGCGGGTCTTGCTGAGTGTGTCTCCCGGGTCTGCCCACGAGAAGGCACCTTTACCGTTGCTTATGCCCGCGGGATACGCGATGAAGAACTCATCGGCACGTCTATCTAATCCAAAGTAACTGCGTACTTGTTCATTGCTGTTCGTGCGACCATGAAAAGCGATGATGAGTGGGCTCGCATCATGAGATACGTAATTTCGTGGAACCGTGAGCAAGAACGTTCTCTCCACTCCATTCACCATCACACTCGTGGTTGGTTGTGCTCC
The DNA here is from genome assembly GCA_964428205.1 of uncultured Candidatus Peribacteria bacterium. Classification (GTDB taxonomy): domain Bacteria; phylum Patescibacteriota; class Gracilibacteria; order Peribacterales; family Peribacteraceae; genus CAYRXE01. The sequence goes on from CAYRXE010000018.1 coordinate 11,347, forward strand.
GGATTTTCCACAACCAGGAGAGAGATTGGAAATCACTCTGTCTGTGTCGTGCTGCACTTCTCGCCAAATGAGGTCGGCGGCACGTTCGCGCGTCAGTGGATCTTGTGGCACGTAGGAAAAACTTGGAAACACATGATCCACATTCAATGCATCTGCGTACGGCTTGTACCAAAGTTCACCTTTGGGTTCTTCGATGTCTTTCCCGTACGCTTCCACAATCATTTTGATGGCTTCGGCGATGTTCACCACCTGCTCGGGTTTAAAATTTCCTGCGGGGTAGCCTTTCACAATGCCGCGGCGCTTGGCGGCACACACGTATGGCGCATACCAGGCTCCTTCGGGAATATCCCAAAAACACTGCTCTCCAGAAGGCTGGATGTCGGACTTTGCGGTAAAGAGAATCTTTAAGAACTCGGCCCTGTTTATGGCTTGTGTTGGCTTAAAAGTGCCATCGGGGTTGCCGCTGATCACCTTGCGGAGTGTGAGCTCCTTCACGGCATCTTGGTATCGGTACCAGGAGCGTGCCATGTCGGGGAAAGGCGGTTCTTCCGCTTCCATTGCCGGTACGGCAAAGAGCTGCAGGAGCAGTGTACAAACAAGGATCGCTCCCAGAGCACTGTTGTGACGGGGCATGGGATGCATTCTACAGCGTGAGAAATTCACCCTGAAACATTTCCTTGTCTTTTCATTACAGAGACAAGAAGAGTAGCAAGAGCAGTGGAATGCCTGCGAAGCAGAGGAAAAATTTCTGCGTCATGCAGATGTAGACGTGCAAAGGCTCGTACTCTTTCTCGTTGTTACACCTGAATCCTTTCGAAAAGTTTGCCGCCAACAATCAAGCAAACGAGTGTAACGACAGTGAGAACAGCAATGTCGAGTCCTAAGCCAAAGTGCGATGCGCCAATGAGCGTACCGCGAATGGCATCGACTCCGTAGGACAGAGGATCCACCCTGGTGATGATTTTCAATACACCACTGAGGCCATCAAGTGGGAAGAGCGCACCAGAGAGGAAGAACAGCGGCATGACCAAGAAGTTCATGATGAGCTGGAAGCCTTGCATGTCTTCGAGTACAGAAGCGATGGCCGTGCCGAGGGCGGTAAAGAGCAAAGCAATGAGGAACATGCACAGGAATGCGAGCGGCAACATGGCGATGCTGTCTGGGCGGAAGCCAGCAAGCAGACAAATACAGAACACGATCACTCCCTGCATCACTGCGACTGTTGCACCACCAAGCGTGCGACCGAACATGATCGTAAGCCTTGAGACTGGTGCGACGAGAGTTTCTTTGAGGAATCCGAATTGCCTATCCCAAATTATCTCGATACCGGAGAAAATTGCGGTAAAGAGAATGCTCATACAAATGACTCCTGGAGCCAAAAACTGCAGATAGTCGCCTCCGCCTGCCTTTGCGTAAATAGGCCCGAATCCAAAACCGAGCGCGAGCAAAAAGAGAACCGGCTGACCGAGTGAGCCCACGATACGCGCGCGTGAACGCAGGTAGCGTTTGATTTGGCGGAGCCAGAGAATGTAGATGGTGCTGAGCATAGAGAGGAAAGAAAATGTCATCTGATTTAATTCTGCCATAGGCAGAGGCCTGTCGAAGTCAACGGCGGCGGCCCATTGCACGACTAAACGTGCGCATGTGATCCACGGCCGATGCGGTTTCGTCGCGGATGGCGCTCCCTGTGAGTGCGAGGAAAGCATCTTCCAGAGAACCTGTGTTCGTTTGCTTCTTTAATTCATCAGACGTGCCTACGGCAATGATGGTGCCGTGGTCGATCACCGCAATGCGACTTGCGACTTTATCGGCTTCTTCCATGTAGTGCGTCGTGAGGAACACGGTGATGCCTTCGCTCTTGTTCAACTCCTGCACGTAGCTCCACAGGTGATTGCGTGTTTGGGGGTCCAACCCGATGGTCGGTTCGTCTAAGAAGAGAATTTTTGGGTGATGCAGAAGGCCACGAGCAATTTCCAGGCGACGCTTCATACCACCGCTGAAGTGCTTCACGAGATCATTCTTGCGATCATTCAGCCCTACAATCTCCAGGAGTTGCGCCATGCGCTTACGGCGCAGTTCTTTGGGAACGTGATACAACACACCATGAAGTTCCAGGTTTTCGAGTGCCGTCAGCTCATCATCCAAGCTGGGATCTTGGAACACGATGCCAAAGGAGCTGCGCACGGCAGCTTGGTCGTGTGCCGGATCATGGCCGTTGAGCTTCATAGAGCCGGAGGTCGGTTTTAAGAGTGTCGTGAGCATCTTAATCGTCGTGGTCTTGCCGGCGCCGTTTGGGCCAAGGAAAGCGAAAATCTCGCCTGCCTCGACTTGGAAAGAGATGCCTTTGACGGCTTTGATGTCACCAAATGTCTTGGTGAGGTCTTGGACCTCAATAATGGGAGCCATAGAGGGATAGAGGGAATCAGGAACGCTTTTTCTTCTTTACCGAACGCGCGAGCGGAGACGAACGCAGCATGTCTGCATGACCAAAGATTGTTTCGAAAAAGGAAGCGAGTTTCTTCGAAGGGACAATGATGATTTTCTCCCCGCGGGACATCACCACCATCTCGTCTCCCTGTTTGAGTTTGAGGGAAGTGCGAATGCTCTGAGGAATGACAATTTGTCCGCGTTCGCCGACAGTTGTACGTCCGTGAAGAAAATTGTGCTTATGCATGAAATATGAAAAATCATACTCATCATATTTACTGGTACGAGATTGTCAAAAATTTCCTCAAGAAAAAAGCCGGACGTCTGGTCCGGCTGAGAAGTTCCAATATTAGTTCTTCTTCGAGAGTGCGAAGATGCACCAACCTACAAGAGCACCCAAGAGAATGCCGAATGCAGTATCGATGAGAACAAGAGATACGCTCCATGCCACAATGAACGAGTGGTTCACGGCGTTCACAGCACCCGAGACGAGGAATCCGATGAGCGCACCGTTGCCAGCCGCTTCCTTTGGCGTTTTGGACATACCAAGGACAAAGTGTGTGCTTGCGAGTGCTACCAATACCTGAAGCGCGAGCAAATACGGAGAGAGCATCATGGTCACGGGCACGCCCGCGTTTACGGCCTCAAGATGGACACGGTAAAAATCACCGAAGAGCACCATGTGCCAGAAGTAGTCGCCGATGGTGGAAAGGAAAAACGCAACGAAGGCGATCTTCCAAAATTTGGGAGAGGGGGTCATAAGGCACAGTATACGCCTTTTTGAGTTCTTCGGCACTTGCCTCAAATCGCAGTGGTGCCGAAATATCTGTCTCCAAAATCTCCCAAACCCGGCACGATGAACTTTTTGGCATCCAGTCCTTCATCCACGACACCTGCCAGGATGTTGTCACGTGGCATCAACTTCGCAATACGATCGATACCCTCGGGCGCCGCGATGACGCAAACGAAGTACGTCTTACGCATATCTACACCTCGCGACTTCAGTCGCTTGAGTGTTTCCTCGGCTGAGCCTCCCGTCGCGAGCATAGGGTCAAAAATGACGACCGTGCTGCGCTTCGTGAGACTTGCGGGGATGTTTTCGTAGTACCAGTGCGCCTTAGCCGTGCGCTCGTCGCGCTTGAGCCCCAGGACGGCAATGGGTGCCTTGGGAAACGTATGCAGCATGGCGTCCAGGAATGCGAGGGCCGAACGCAAAATGAACACCGCATGCACATCATCAAGCGAGCGTTTGTCCTTTATGAGTCGGCGTTTGATTCTGCGCGTGAGCAACAAGCAGATCTGCCGCGCTGCACGACGGAACACCGGAGTACCATTCTTGCGGTTGCGCAGAATACGGAGTGCGTCGGGTGGCATGCCTCGATTCTACTCTCCTACTTCAAGAGGTTCAGTGCCCACAGGGTCGCGAGGATCTTGCTCAGCTCTGCGCGGTTGAGCGTGTCGTCCGGGCGTACGCGTGGGAGCAGAGAGCCATCAGCTGCCGTATCGCCTGAGATGATGCACTTCTCAAGAGCGGTGGCGATGGCCTTGGCGTACGGGTGATCGGCTTTGAGGTCACCGTAGACGGGTGCGACTGGGGTGAGCGGCAACTTGAGAGCTTCGACAATCGTCTGCAGCATGGCGCCGCGGGTGATCGGCGCATTCACATCAATGCTTGGCGTGAACACTGTCCATCCCAGCTCCTCTGCACGTGCGATTTCTCCTTTGCCCCAACTGGAGAGTGCCGAGCGATTCTTGGGAACTTTCGTAGAAGGGGACTCACCAATGGCGCGCAGGAGCATCTTGGTGAATTCCACATGCGTAACAGGGCGCTCCGGCCTAAAGAGTCCCAATGGCTTTCCATCGGGTCCGTTGTACCCACCCGCGAGTTCGCGTGAGAGGACAAACGAAACGAAACGACCATACCAACTGTCTCCTTGTACATCACTGAAGCGCACGAGTGTTCCTGCCACGATAGCTTCAACCCACCCTCCTGCGCTGGTGTTCGCTACCGATATGCCTGAGAGATCAGCCATACAAGCCGTGAGCTTTGTTTCATACGTGCGATCATTATTAAATGTTGGAGTTCCATTGCGGAAGCGTGAACCGCCAGCTTGCGATCCTCCACCCGAACTTCCGCCATCACCGCCGGTAGTGCCACCACCACTGGATGAAGATGAAGAAGAAGATGATGATGAGGATCCTCCTCCAACAGGGAAGTCCCATGCCGTGTTGTTTCCGGCATCCGTACAATCAGTTGTGCAGTCGACGTCCGTAGCGTTGATGTTCGTGCTGTCGCGCACGTTTAGGTAGTTCACTGTGCGCGTGCCTTGCGGATCAATGGACCACACAGAACCGCTGCTGCTCGAACGCAGGAGAAGCTCGTTACCCGACGTGCCTTGCAACGTGAGTGTTCCGGCAATGGTAGTCGTCACGCCGGCAGGGAAGGTGAGTGTGCGCGAAGTGGTGACGGTCTTTGTGAGATTACGGAAGGTTGTTGCACCAGAGAGCGACTGGTTCGTGCCATTGAGTACAACAGTACTGGTTCCTGCGGTAAAGGTACCGGCTGTACGTTTGATCCATGCACCCGAGAGCGCAACGGTGTTGGAACCGGGTGTGAACGTATTCAAGATGATGATCCCGCTCCCGACACGTACATCTGCCCCCGGAGTGAATGGGGCTTGGATGCGCAGAGCTTTGTTGGATTTCACATTGAGCACACTTGAGTTCACGGTGTACACACTTGTGAGATCACTGTCGGCATTTCCTGCAGCTGTTGCCAAAAGTGCGTTAGTGAAGCCGACGCTTGCGCCCGAGAGCGTGCGCAAGATCAGCTGGTTTTGATACAGGTCCACACCCGACATGCTGTAGCCGCTCGAACGGACTACCGTCACTGCTTTTTCGGTATTCGCATCGAGGTACAGAGTCACGAGACTGGTTCCTGTCATCGTTGCTCCGCTCAACGTAAATTGTCCGGAGGCATCTGTGATTGCGGTGTCGATGGCGGAGCTACCATTGAGGCTGTACGCAACGGTTTTATTTGCACCGATGTTTGTGATGCCTTCGTTGGTGTACACCGTTCCCTGAAGAAGGTGACTGGGGCTGGCATCGAACACCGTGACGCGAGCATTGGAATTCTCCATGGCATACAGATACTTATTCGCATGATCGTAGAAAACGCCGAAGGGCTGATAGATCGCACTCTGTCCAACCGAAGCGCCGGAGCTTGTGAAGTTCGATTGCCCAAGTACATGTGCAGCACTTTCGTTGTTTGTCACATTTCGTACATCAAACACCAAGACGCGATTATTGCTCGAGTCTCCCAGGAATAATCGTTGGTTGGCCGTGTCCATGCTTATACCCGCAGGCGTACGCATGCCGGCTGCAGTGGTTCGAGCAGTACTGGATGTGTAGTCCGATTGTCCGAGAATGTTCATGGCACTTTCGCCATCGGTGACGGTAGCGACATCAAACGCAAGGACGCGGTTGTTGTTGAAATCCGACACATACAGCACATTTCGTGTGATGTCGTGAGCGAGTCCGTACGGGATGTCGAACTTGGCTTGCGTCGTGCCGGTTGTGGCGGTGACGAAATCCGTTTGCCCAAGAACATTCTGTGCATTTTCTCCGTTGGAAATGGAGTTCACATCGTAGGTGAGAATACGATGATTCAGGCGGTCGCCCACGAAAAGAGTTTGATCAGATGCGCGATAGGTGATGCCGATGGGTCGAGACATGCCGGCCTGCGTCGTTGCCGCACCACTTGCCGTGAAGGTCGTCTGACCCAAGACGTTCACCGCCGCTTCTCCATCCGAAATACTTGCAACGTTGAAGACGAGCACGCGGTTATTCAAGCTATCTGCCACGAACAAGCGGCTATTCGTTTGATCCAAAACCATACCTCGCGGTTTGTTCATGCCGGATGATGTCACGGACACGCCAGAAGACGTGAATGTGGACTGACCGAGCACATTATCAGGAATACGCTCAACCAATTGGTTGCTGGAGTTGAGGTTGAACACGAGAACACGGTTATTAAAGGTGTCCGAGACGAATAATTTATTATTGGTTGTATCGATGGCTGCTCCCACTTGCGGTCCCCAGAGACCCAGTTTGCT
>CAYRXE010000019.1:0-17582 GCA_964428205.1 uncultured Candidatus Peribacteria bacterium
CGAACTGCAAAGTGATTGCTGATGGTGGTATTCGCCAAATGGGAGACATCGCCAAGGCAATCGCTGCTGGAGCATCCGCAGTCATGCTTGGCTCCATGCTCGCAGGTTTCGAGGAATCCCCTGGCGACAAGATGGAATTTAACGGTCAGATGTTCAAGAAGTACCGTGGCATGGGCTCACTCGGTGCTATGAAGAAGGGCGGAGCTGAGCGCTACGGACAGTCGGTCCAAACGGCTGATAAGAAGCTGATTGCCGAGGGCGTTGAAGGTCTCGTGCCTTTTAAGGGCTCTGGAGAGGATTTCCTCACGCAGGTATCGGGAAGCCTTAAGTCCTCCTTCTATTACATTGGAGGTCAAACGCTCGAAGAATTCCAGACCCAGGCGCAATTCATCAAGATTACCCCAGCAGGACTCAAAGAGAGTCATGCGCACACGCTCTCGACGGTCCTCAACGCCGGCGCGAACTACTTCTTGTAAGAGAAGGCTCACGTAAACGTCTGTGCAGGGGTATACTCTCCCCCTCGTATGCACACACGTTCTGCTGTTCTTCTGATTGCGGCTTTTCTGCTCGGCTTTACCGCTACGGTAGCCGTCAATGTTCGTGCGCAAAGCGACATGAACTCGTCTTCGTTTCAGCAGTCTGACCCCCGTCAGGGTTGTGTGAGGCTCGGACAGTATTGTGATGAAGCACGTCGGATTAATTCGGAGGCAGAACAAATGTTGTCGCAAGTGGGGTACCGCACACGTTTTAGTAAACCCTCGGTCTGTTACACCTACGAGAGTGCGTGTCGTAAGACGGGTTGTTTGTGTACCAAAGAATATCGCCCTGTGTGTGGCACAGATGGCCGTACATACAGCAATGCATGTAACGCGCAGTGCGCAAACGTGGCTATTGAGTTCCAGGGTTCTTGCAGCTTTAGGCGTCGCTCTTCTTCGAGTAGCTCCTTCCCTGGTGGAACGAGCGGAGGAAACGGAGGTACAGGTGGCAACTGTATTTGTACGATGGAGTACGCACCGGTGTGTGGCGTGAATGGGGTGACCTACAGCAATCGTTGTCACGCGCGCTGTGCCGGAGTGTCTGTTGCATACGAAGGTGCGTGTCGTAGCTCCTCTTCGTCGAGTAGTAGTGGCTGTTTTGGAACGCGACCTTTTTGTTACGAAGGCTCGACGTGTTGCAGCGATGGTCAATGGAAATGCAACGATGAAATGGCCAGATCTACCTGTGGTACCGGAAACTGTAACTGCTCAAATGAGTACAGCCCTGTCTGCAGCACCGACAACAAGACGTACTGGAACAGTTGTATTGCGCAGTGTGCGGGTGCTTCGATCTCGTACATGGGGGCTTGTGGATCGACAAATGGGTGTAACGGCGACACAAGCGGAGGTGGTCAATGCAGTCCGCAAGGAAGCTGTTTTGGTCTCACGGACTGTCCAAGCGGCACATCGTGTAGCGGCTACCCAAATTACCGGTGTTACGCCAATAATTGCGCTATACCTTATTAATGAGGCTGCTCTTTGTATTATAGCATATTTGGCGTCATTTATCTATTCCTTGCAACCATCAAAAAAGAGCGCCCGTAAGCGCTCTTCTTCGTATACTGGCGAAATTATGCGCTCTTGTGGCTGCCAAATGCGGTAACCAAGCACACAGCAGCAATCGCGGCGTGGAGGTAGTTATCCTCCATGTTGACGGTAAAGAGGCCGATAATCGCTCCTGTGGTAAAGCCGAGCACGGCGACGAGTGCATACACAAGTCCAAAGACCATCAGGAATAGACGCGAGTACTGGTAACCAGTGGATGCGGCCCAGAGACCCACGACACCGCTCAAGATGTGCACGATGTTGTGCACCATGCCTACTTCAAACAATCCGAGAAGTGGGCTTGGGAGAATAAAACCGAGGATACCGACGAGAAGCAGTACGAGACCGAGAATCCAGGTAAGTGGTTTAACGAGCATGGACATACGAGAGGGGGAAATAAATCACGAATAATAGTACCTCGAAGAGAACACAAACCGCACCAGAAGACGATCCTGGGCAAGTTCTTCTGCTATCATGGGGATATGTCCGAATCCGGTCTCCGCGTTCGTAACCTCTTTGACCCCGCTGCTCGCGAGCCCTACAGGCTCAGCAGAAGTAAGCTGGAACTTTTTTTGCAGTGCCCGTGTTGCTTTTATGTGGACCGTCGCATGGGTCTCAATCGAGTTGATGGGCCTCCATTTACCCTCAACATTGCGGTCGACGAATTACTGAAAAGAGAATTCGATCGCTACAGGCTCGACCAAGAAACACACCCCCTCATGAAACAATTTGGCGTGGACGCAGTGCCCTTGAAGCACAAAGACATCGACAACTGGCGAGACAACCGCAAGGGGCTTGGTTACGTGCATGCGAAGACAAGGTTCCACTTCTTTGGTGCGGTTGACGACGTATGGATGGACCCGGATCGCACCCTGTACGTAGTTGATTACAAGGCAACGGGCATTGATGGACCGGTAAATCTGGATGGAGACTGGAAGAAAGCCTACAAACGTCAGGTAGAGATGTACCAATGGTTGCTGCGCAAGCAAGATCTTCCCGTGAGCGACACCGCATACTTTGTGTATGTGAATGCCGATAAAAGCGCTTCGCAGTTTGATGGGCGCTTGAATTTTGTCATGACGATACTTCCGTACGAAGGCGATGATCGTTGGGTCGAGAGTGCACTTCTAGAGGCAGCTCATTGCTTGCGCAAAGATTCGCCCCCTCCCTCTGCCCCCGACTGCGAGTGGTGCAATTACAGAAATGCCTTGAGGAACGTAAAAAGGGCTGATGAATGAGCGAAAACCCCTGGCATAACCGCGACATTCTTCCGTATACTGTCTATGCGCGGAGAGGTGGCTGAGTGGTCGAAAGCGCCACACTGCTAATGTGGTATACGGTTTTAAACCCGTATCGAGGGTTCAAATCCCTCCCTCTCCGCCATAAACCAGAACGGCTGTGTACACAAAAAACCACTTACAGTATCCTACGTTGCACTCTTTACGGAGAGCCGTTCGGTATATGGCGAGCCACGTACCCGAGCGAATGCGAGTGGTTCGTGGCCTACTTACCGATCTACTATGAAGCACGAGTCCGTCCTCCACGATACGCAGAACAATACCCAAAGCGTGTTTGATGTACTTGCGCCCAAACCAGGTGAAACCGTGTTGGATGTGACCCTTGGGCTTGGCGGACACTCCAGCACATTCGCAGAGCACATTGGAGCGACCGGAACGCTCATCGCTCTCGATGCCGATAGTCAGAATCTTGCCGATGCAAAGGAGCGCGTGAGGGACACGAAGTGCAAGACGCAGTTTCATCATGCAAACTTTTCGGAGCTTCCAAAACTCAACATTCCGAGCGTAGATATCATCTTTGCCGACTTAGGACTTAGCTCTCCACACTTGGACGACGCAGAGCGGGGATTTTCTTTCAGGGCCAATGCTCCACTCGACATGCGCTTTGATCGCACCAAGGGCAACACAGCAGCGGACCTCATCGCAAAATCCAGCTTTGATGATTTACGTCACATCCTCAGGGAATTCGGCGAACTGAAAGAAGCTGGCTACATTGCTCGCGCCATTGAAGCACGAAACAAAACGTCACCCGTGCTCACGACTCTCGATCTCGTGGATTGCGTGAATACCGCCGTAGGCTGGCGTGCTCCGCAGTTACTTCCACGTGTGTTCCAATCGTTTCGCATGGCGGTAAACCATGAGCTGGAATCTCTGCAGATCTTGCTAGAGCACGGACCGAATCTTCTTAAGCCGAGTGGTCGCATGGGCATCATCAGTTTTCACTCGCTTGAGGACCGCATGGTCAAACTCCGCTTCCGTGAACTCTGTGCAGTCGATAAAGACGAAGTGACGGGCCAGGACCTGCACGCCCCTGCCTTTGAACTGCTCACAAAGAAGTCTGTGGTTCCTTCCCTACAGGAAATTGAAGCGAACCCACGCGCACGCAGCGCAAAATTCCGGGCTGTGCGAAAACTTGGGGTATAATCCTTCGGTGCCAGAACAGTCCGCAGCCACAGGCGCTCCACGGCGAGAATCTCTCGGTCGCATGGTCAGCAGCAGCACGGTCCTCCTGATGACGGTGATTGGAGCACTCATTTTGATGCTCGCATTCCTCATTCTGTTCCATGAGAACGCGAACGCCACAAACGGCTACCGGCTGCGCAATTTAGAGAGTGAGCGCTCGGCTTTGCTCCTGGAGTTGGAGATCTTGAACATGCAGGCAGCGCAGGCCCAGGCACTCGAGAGCCTGAATATGGATAAGCAGGTACAGGCCATGGTCCCGGTGAAAAACGCACGCTATGTAAATCCCAGCGCTCCGGTAAGTTCTTCATCCTCGTCGAATTCATCCTCCTCCATGGCGTCGTCACGTTCCGCTACAGGAACGACAACGGTTAGATGAAGCGTACTTGAACAGTGTTCACGATCAGTTCGTGTGCTTTGGTGTCGGACACCAGCACAATGCGATCTCCACGTTCAAGGAGTCCAGCTGACTGGGCAAGCTTCAAAGCCGTAGCGACAGTGCTCTCGGGATCTTCGGAATACTCAATCACAAAAGGCTTGGTTCCGTAGCTGAGGTTCAGTTGATGCTGGACCGTTTCGAACGGCGTGAATGCAAGCACGGGAATACGTGGGCGGAACTTCACCACATCGAGCGCGGTCATGCCGCTCCTCGTAATCACGACCACTGCTTTGGCATTGATAGACGCAGCAAGCTTTACGGCAGCTTCTGCGCGAGCCTCGCGCTCATCGGCAATCGGCTGCTCTTCCATTTTGCTTGTGGCAAATACGTGCTGTTCTGTTTCTTCGAGCACGCGAGCCATAGCATCGAGTGCACCAAGCGGGTACTTACCGCTGGCAGTCTCGCCGGAGAGCATCGTAGCGTCGGTTCCGGTTGTTGCGGCGTGTGCAATGTCTGTGACTTCTGCACGCGTGGGCATGGGCTTACTGATCATGCTCTCGAGCATGTGGGTGGCCACAATCACAGGCTTTCCGCTGGCTTTGCAGAGATTCACAATGCGGTCCTGGAGGACAGGAACGCGCTCAAATGGGACTTCTGCTCCAAGATCGCCGCGCGCCACCATCACGCCATCGCTGGCAGCGACAATGCTTTCGATATTCTCGGTTGCGAGCAAAGTCTCGATCTTCGCGATGACCTGCGTACCGGCACCCTTGGACTTGATGAATCCGCGAACTTCTTCGATTTCCTGCGACGTGCGCACAAACGAAAGTGCGACGAAGTCGACATTATTCTCCACTCCAAACGCAATATCCTCCCAGTCTTTTTGTGTGATGGAAGGCATAGACAAATTTACACCAGGGAGATTCACATGACGGCGGGAACCGATACTCGCATCGTCATTGGCCTTGGCAATCACCGAGCCATTCTTCTCGATACTCACGACCTCAAAGCTGCTTTCGCCGTTGTCGACGAGAATCGTCTTCGCATGACGAACGTCATCGGAGAATTTGTCGTGCATCACTTCGATCACGGGGAGCTTTGCATCCTTGATAGGCGTTGAGGAGAAAATCACTTCATCTCCGCGTTTGACTACAAGAGGACTTGCCACGTCTCCGGTGCGGACTTCCGGTCCTTTCGTATCCAAAAGAATCGCAATGCATGAAGGCTCTTTGCGCTTTTTGAGTTCTTCGTTCGCTGCACGAATTTCTGCAAGTACTTTCGCGTGTGTCTCGTGATTTCCATGAGAAAAGTTCATGCGGGCAACGCACATACCTTTGTCCGCCAGAGCAATCATTTGCTCTCGCGTGTTGGAGGACGGCCCCATGGTGCAGACAATTTTTGTGAACCGCATAAGACGGCGTTGATCTTGCTCTGTGTGTAGCCAAAAATCTACTTTTATTATAGCAGAATTATCGTAGTTCGACAATTCTCTAGTTTGGCTGCAGGGTCACGAGCCTGGTTGCCTGCGCCTTTGCGTCATCACACAGACGCTGCACTTCTCCCATGTAGGCCACAAGCTTTTGCTTCTTTAAGTGAGAGGCCTTGGAGACATTTTCTTGGATCTGGTGCAAGCGATGGAGAGATGTCTCACATGAGCGGGCCATGAGATCAATCTGCTGCGCAGTGACCCCGGGCGTACCGCGAGCTTCGATCATACTCATGAATTGGAGCTTTGCGTTGTGAATCTGCTCCGAGAGTTGCCTACGCAATTCCATGATGTGTTCCTGCATGCTGACCGTGCGGATGCGATGAGCCTCTTGTGTTTCGGGGCTCACACGCTGCACATCCCAAGCGAGACCAATGGCTTCCAGAAAACGGAGCACCAAGCCCGAGACATCGAACTGCCACCAGCGCATGCCGTGGAATGCATTGCGCGGGAAAGCGTGATGATTGTTGTGCCAGCCTTCACCCATGGCGAGGAGCCCGATGACCCACTCATTGCGGCTTTCATCCGTTGTTTCAAATGCGCGCTTCCCAAAGGTGTGGCAGATGGAGTTCACGCTCCAGGTCACGTGTGTCGTGAGGAGCATACGAACAAATCCTCCCCAGAGCAAACCCGTCCAACCTCCTACTGCAAACGGGATCATGAGAGACAGTGCCATCCACAGAGCTCCGAAACGATTCACGAACATCACAGTCTTGTCTTGAAGCAGCTGAGGCGCGTACACGGCAGGATCAGCAAAACTTTTTGGAGAAAAGAGCCAACCGAGATGTGCGTGCCAAAAACCCTCCAGAGGACTGTGTGGATCCCCTTCTTCGTCACTGTGCGCATGGTGCTTGATATGTGTTGCGGCCCAGTCAAGCGGGAGCCCCTCCCAGGCCATACATCCAAGTATCATAAAGAACCCTCGTAGCCAGTTCGGTGCTCTAAAGCCGTCGTGCGTGAGCATGCGATGGTATCCGATGGTCACACCCAACGTCGTGAGGACGTAGAAGATGCCGAGGAGCCACAAATCCGACGCGAACAACACCGTATTCCAAGAGACGATTCCCGCAATAACCGTTCCGATGAGCGGAACGACGACAATCGTGAGAGCAATGATTTTTTGCGTAAATGCCGAGGAGGTGTGTGACATGCAGGTATCGTAGAGTCGCAAGCGGGCCCCTGACAATGGTCGTGCTCGATTTTTCGTGACAGAGTATGATGCAGGTATGACAAAGACCCTCCTAGGCGTCGATATTGGCGGCACGAACATTAAAATCGCCGCGTTCGATGCCTCTTCGTACGAGCTCCTACAAAAGGAGATGATTCCCACCGAAGCGGACCACGGATTTACCGATGTACTCGACCGTACACTCACGTTGATTGAGAAGTTCAAAACAGAAGACATGCAATCCATCGGCGTTTGTGTCCCAGGACCCGTTGAGCAGCCAAAAGGGATTCTGCTGCGTGCGCCAAACATTCCAGGGTCAGAACATTTCAACGTGAAAGCACATCTGGAAAAGAAACTGGGAACCGATGTGGCAATCGGCAACGATGCTCGCTGCTTTACTCTCGGCGAAGCGACTCTTGGCGCGGGAAAAGGTCATGCTGTCGTCTGCGGAGTCACTATTGGAACTGGTGTTGGTGGTGGTGTTGTCGTGGATGGAAAGATTTTGGGCGGTGCGCACGGATTTGCAGGAGAAATTGGACACATGCTGCTCAGACCTGGGGAGCCTCCGTATAAGACAGATGACCGTCGTGGAACGATTGAGCAGTTCCTCTCGGGAACCGCCTTTGCCGAACGTTGCAAAGCAGCCGCATCCCCCGATGACTATTTACAAGGCGATGCCTGCGCATTTTTGCATCCGGAGATCTTTAAAGAAATCGCCTGGCTCTGCACCAACGTCACCCATGCGTACGACCCATCCATCATCATCTTTGGAGGAAGTACGGGCAAAGCACTCAAGCCACACCTCAAGACCATAGAAAAGGAGCTCGGCAACTGGCTCCTGCCTCCAGTCCCCGCTCCAAAGCTCGCCATTGCTGAGCGTGAACACCCCGGAGCACTCGGTGCTGCACTGCTGAGTCGAATGTAGTGGAAAGTCAAAAAAGGAGTGGTATTGTTCTCCCATGATCTCCTACGACAACTTCAAAGAACTCTGCGCCAATCGCAGAAGTATTCGCTACTTAGATGATCGCCCACTTGAAAAGCGCAGCATCGAAATGCTTCTCGATGTCGCCATCCTGGCTCCGAGTGTGCAGAACACGCAGCCTTGGAAGTTCTACGTGATCACGAATCAGGAACTCAAAGATAAAATCATGAAAGCGTCCTGCTACGGCAACTTTGTTTCCGGCGCCGGCGCGTTCATTCTGGTCACTGCAGATATGCAGGCTCGTAAAGAAAGCCCAGAGGTACTCTGGAACCCGCGCGAGCTCGAATATTCATGTGTTTCTGCCATGCACCAAATGATCCTCGCAGCTACTGCGATGGGCATTGGAACATGCTGGGTTTCTCTTCATCATGGAAATGCTGCCGAAGTTTTACATCTCTCGAAGCACGAGCTCGTCATCGGCGGAATCATGGTCGGTAAACTCAAGAGCGGTGAAGAAGAAGCATCTGGTCCTCGCCTGCGAAAAGATGTAACTGAGCGTGTGCAGTGGTTCGAATAATCAGCCGATGACACGCTTCATGTACTGATCCGACCCAAAGGTCATCGCAAGGTAGCCTTGTGCGTCCGGCGTGTATTGAGCGTGATTGTGCAAATCCTGATCGAGCCAGAGTCTCGTGAGTTCCGAAACATCAATGGCGCCGTTGAATCCGTTGTTCTTATTTTGGACGACACCGTTTTTGATGATGCGAAACGTCCAGTGTAAGTGCGGACCACTGGAGTTTCCGGAATTTCCGCTCTTACAAATAGGGTCTCCCTGGTAAATCGTCTGGCCTGTTGTGACCGACACACTCGAAAGATGTGCGAGCAAACTTCTGCGCTTTCCATCATCAATAGTCACCGACAGTCCATAGCCAGCGGTGCCTTCATCTTTAACGGTCGCAACACCGTCGTGCGGCGCATAGACCTGCGTACCGACAGGCGTACCAAAATCCATGCCGTCGTGTCCTGCCAATCCAAAGGGTGCGTAGTCCGCGGGATTCTGGCCGAATCCCTGGGTAATGAGTGGCGTTCCTGGAAGCGGGCAGAAGATCATGCTTCCCACTGGGTATGGAACACGCCTTCACGATCCAAGCGTTCGTAGGTGTGTGCGCCAAAGAAGTCGCGCTGTGCCTGCACCAAGTTCTGCGGCAAGCGCTTGCGACGAACACTGTCGTACCAAGCAAGGCTCGCGCTCATGGCTGGAGCGGGGATTCCCCTCTCGGCAGCAAGCAACACGAAGTTCCTCCAGTGCTGCTGGGCTTTGCCCATGAAGAGATCGAACACTTTGTGACGTGCGTCTGCGTCGGCGAAGAACTCCTGGAAGAGCGGGAGTAATCCGGAGCGAATGATGCAACCGCCGCGCCAAATGCGCGCAACCTCGGCAAGATTCAAATTCCACTTATGATCTTCACTGGCAGCTTCCAGAAGATCAAACCCTTGCAGGTACGAACAAATGCTCGCGCAGGCGTAGGCATCCTTCGCAAGCTCCGAGAGTGACGTGTACTGCATGGGTTCTGGCAATGCCTCTGGCAGTTCGACACTCAGTTTCTTTCGCTCCGTGATATGTGCACTCATGATGCGTGCATCCACGGCGGCCGTGATGGTGGGAATGGCAACTCCGAGAGACATGGCAGCCTCAGTCGTCCATTTGCCTGTTCCTTTTTGTCCTGCGGCATCTTTGATGACATCGATCATGGCTTCGCCAGTCTCTGGATCCTTCACCGGGAAAATCTTTGCCGTGATTTCGAGCAGGAACGATTCCATCACTCCCGTGTTCCACGATGCGTACATTTCACCAAATTTCTCGTTGCTCACGTCACCAACACTCTTGAGTACGTCATAGGTTTCGGCGATGAGCTGCATGAGACCGTACTCAATGCCGTTATGCACCATCTTCACAAAGTGTCCGCTCGCACCCTGGCCAATGTGTGCCACACACTTCCCGCCTGCACCGTCATCAGCTGCGATAGCTGTGAGAATGGGCGCAAGTTGTTCGTAGGCCTCCGGTGAACCACCCGGCATGATGCTAGGTCCTTTGAGAGCGCCTTCTTCACCTCCGCTGATGCCCATTCCTACAAAGAAAATACCTTTCTTCCGGCAGCGCTCATCGCGGCGAATGGTGTCGGCAAAGTGACTGTTTCCTCCGTCGATCAGAATGTCTCCTTTCTTTAAGAGTGGTAAAAGCTCATCCAAGACGGCATCCACAGCGTCTCCTGCTTTGACCATCAAGAGCACTTTGCGAGGAGCCGCGAGCTCATTCACAAGATCCTCCAGCGTTTCTGCAGGCATAAAGTTTCCTTCGGATGCATGTGCATCCATGAACTCCTTCGTACGCTCTTTCGTGCGGTTGTACACGGCAACAGCAGCACCGTGGTGTGCGGCATTGCGTGCGACGTTTGCGCCCATGGTTCCAAGACCAATGACGGCGAGTTGAAGTGTAGGTGTGGAGGATGTGGCTGCTTTCTTTGTCATATGGATGTGATTGTAGCAGGTGCCAGGAGCAGCTCAATCAAGCAGCTTTGCTCAGCTCTGTTTCGGGGTCCCAGGTCTTTTGAATATGTATGGGATCGTTGAGGTCCGGCTGCTCGTCTGTACCACGTGCATGAATGTATGCGGAAGCTGAGGAGATTTCGTCGATGTGCTCTTCTCCGTCTAACAATTGCGAACTGGATATCACGCTTTCGCTTTCATCAGGAACAGGTGTGAGATCAAAGGTGTTTTGTGTTTGTAATGCCGTAAAAATGTCTCTCGCTGTTTGATCCGAAATATCTCCGGTGTACAAACGCACTTCGAACAGAGCATGTGTGCGAGTAATCACTTCGTCATTCAGCAGATCTTCCACAGCTGCTTCCACTTCTTCTTGAGGCAATGTTTGGTTTGGCTCGTGAGTCGCCGTCGGATCATCGAGAACAGCTTCGTATCCTTCTGGCGGTTCCAGCCGGAACGTACTTTCGCGAGGAAATCGAAGCATTAGACATGTTGTACGCTTACGAAAAACTGCGTCAACCGTTGCTCAACACAAGTTGTTGAATGTCGCAGCCACTAGCGCGAATATCACTTACTTACTTTCTTCCAATCTTCTTGGAACTTCTTCACGCCGCTGTCGGTGAGTGCGTGCTGTGGAAGTTTTTTAAAGACATCGTACGGAATCGTACAGATGTGCGCGCCGAGACGAGCAGCTTCCACCACGTGACGTGGATGACGAATGGATGCGACTAAGACTTCGGTCTCGTACTCCCCTGTGCTCCACGCATCCATGATCTCTGCGATCAAGTTCATGCCATCTTCACCAATGTCATCGAGACGGCCAATAAACGGACTGATGATCGTAGCGCCTGCTTTGGCAGCGAGAATTGCTTGAGGTACCGAGAACACGAGCGTCGTGTTCGTCTTGATCTTCTTACTCTTAAAGTACGCGAGTGCCTTGAGCCCTTCGGTGGTCATGGGAACTTTGACCACAATGTGCTTGTGCCAAGACGCATACTCTTTTCCTTGCTTGATCATGCCGGGAGCATCTTCGGCGGTGACCTGCGCGCTCACGCATGTGACGTATTTACACATGGCGAGAACAGTCTTTTTAAAGTCTTTTCCTTCCTTTGCCACGAGACTTGGATTCGTCGTGACACCATCCAATACACCCCAAGCGGCAATTTCGGCCACTTGATCGACATTTGCGGTATCCAAGAAAAGCTTCATACGTAAGAAGGAAAACAATCAAACGTCATCATGGTAGACTTCTTTCTCCTCTATGTCAGCAAACACCCGTGCATTTTTGGCAGCCTCACTTCTGATACTCAGTGCGTGCACCACACCCGCCGCAGAAGTACCCGATGAGACAAGTTCCTCATCTTCTACATCTGTATCCATCTCTCTCGGATCGTCATCCGCATCCTCGACGGTGAATCCGGATTCACAGCAAGGAGCAACGACATCAACAGAGGCGACTGCTCCGGATCGCGTGACGCTGGATGTCCCTTTCTCGTCACAGGCACCATTCGCTGTGTGGGATGACCTGCACGAAGAAACGTGCGAAGAAATGAGTTTGATCATGGCCATGCACTACGTCAAAGGTGACCGTGGAAACCTCGCTCCTGCAGCAGCTGAAGACGAGTTGCAAAAGCTCGTCGCATGGATGACAGAACATGGCTACAGCTACGACGTGACCATTGCCGAGCTCGCTGAAGTTGCACGCGAGTATTACGGACTCAATGCGCGTATTCGCGATGACGTTACGGAAGAGTCTATTAAGGAGGAGCTCGCCGCCGGTCATCCCGTCATCATCCCTGCTGCAGGTCGCATGCTGGGTAATCCCTACTTCTCTGGTGAAGGCCCTTGGTATCACATGCTCGTGATTACCGGGTACCGCGAAGGGTTGTTTGGAACGATCTTCACCACCAATGACCCTGGCACCAAGCGTGGCGATGGGTACGAGTACAAGGCAGATGTCGTTCTCGATGCCATTCACGATTGGACAGGTGTAAAGGAAGAAATCGCCCAAGGCAAAAAGACGATGCTCATGGTAACGCTTCAGGATTAACCGAGCTTACTGCCAAGTGGTGCCTCTTTCTCTGGTACCGCGAGGATCACCGAGCCATCTTCTCGGTAGAACCCAACGGTGAGTACTTCGGAGACGAATGGCCCGATCTGTTTTGGCGGAAAGTTTGTGACTCCCATCACCAAACGACCGAGGAGCTCTTCCTTCGTGTAATGCAACGTTATCTGCGCACTGCTGCGCTTTGTGCCAATCTCCGGGCCAAAATCGATCGTGAGCTTGTACGCAGGCTTATGCGCCTCTGGGAAATCCTCCACTTCGACGATTTTGCCGACGCGAATATCTACCTTTTGGAAGTCATCAAAACTAATCATGCGGGCAGTATACCTATGTTATGCTTTTGTCATGCCTACACGCCCAGACCCCAAAACACTTCTCGGCAAGTCCCCTGCCGATGTTCCTATGTCTTTGCAGCGCATTGTTGAGCGCACGCAAACGTACGAACGCATGTGGGTGGGTCCAAACGAAGCCACGAAGGTCGATGCTGACGCTCTGAATGCTTATGCACTCGCGCACGACATCATGAAACACTTGTGCGTGTCTGCTCCACTCAAGCACAAATCCGGTCACCCCGGCGGCCCGCTCTCTGCGTTCACCTTCTCGTACGAAGTCTCTCGTCGCAGAAAAGCAGGAGTCGATGCTCCACTGCACTACAGTGCAGGTCATTTGAGTTTGCTCGCCTATGGACTGCAGTGGATGTTCCACAAAGAAGGCAAAGACGAACGTCTCGCATCTCCACAGGCAATCATCGATACCTTCCGCATCCCCAGTGGTCTTCCTGGTCACGTAGAAGCCGGCATTGGCGATATTCCTTTTGGCACAGGCCCGCTGGGTAAAGGCACATCAGTCGCCCTTGGACGCGCATTGGGAATGAGATTCCTCAAACAAAAAGGAGTGGTAGATGTCGTGCTTGCCGATGGCGACAGCCAGGAAGGACAAGTGATGGAAGCATTCCGTCTCGCATCGCACCTCAAGCTCGACAATTTGATTGTCCACGGGGACTGGAACGATGTGCAGCTGAGTGATGAGCCCTCTAAAACGGTTGCTGCGGATTTTGCGAGGATCGCGGAGTCTGCAGGTTGGCGCGTGATCGAAGTACAAAATGGCAATGACCTCGCACAAGTAACGGCTGCGTTGGATCTTGCAGATAGTTTTGTCGGAAAAGGCGCACCGATCTTCCTCTGCTACTACACAACCATGGGCAGTGGCATTCCGGTACTCGAAGAAGGCGTGAACACAGGGAAAGCAAACTATCACGGTTCACCGCTCAAAGAAGACATGGCACAGGCTGTCCTGAAAGACATCAAGCCTCTTGAGGAACTCGTGGCTGCGTATGAGAAGATCCGCAAAGGCATGAAACCAGTCATCACTGCAGAACCAAAAGCTCTTGCCGCTCTCGAAACTGCACCCCGCACCATCGCAACCGAGAAAGGCTCTGCACGCTCCGAATTTGGCTCTGTGCATGTGAAAGCTCTTATGGCCAAGGATCCGCGCATTGTCGTCCTCCACGCAGATCTCGCAGGTTCCGGCGGGTTCGATAAGGTCGCGAAAGAATTCCCCGATCGCGTGATCAACGTGGGTGTTGCCGAGGCAAACATGGTGATGATGGCCGCAGGATTGCGCCAGGCAGGCATGCTCCCGATCACGTACACCTTTGCAGCATTTGCGACGAATGAGGCTCGCGCTTCTGCACGTTTGATCGACGTGAACTGCGGTCACACACGCTGTGGCGTCTTTAACGACGCAACGCACGCAGGACTTTCGGTCGGTGAAGATGGTGAGACACATCAGGAGCGTCATTACCTCAATATTCCGTTCGATAACACGCAGGTCTGGATGCCCGTTGATAGTAACCAGGCTGTCGCCGCAGCGGAGCGAGGATTGAACTTGGTTGCGGATGGAAAAATGAGTGTCTTCTGCTTCTTCCCACGTTCGAGTCACGAGCAAATCAAAACGCCAAAGGGAGAAATCGTGTACGACAAGGGCTACCAGTTCGACGGCACCATGGACGTGTTACGTGGAACGGGAACTACAAAGGATGACATCACGGTCATTGCGTGCGGAATCCCCGTGCACGATGCCATTCTCGCTGCAGACGAAGTTGCGGGCGAAGGTCACACGGTTCGCGTGCTCAACGCCGCATGCATCCGTCCGATTGATGCAGCTGCGGTTATGCAAGCGGCACTCGAAACCATGCATATCATTGTTGTGGAGGATCACTCGAGTGAAGGCGGACTTGCCACGCAAGTTGCCGACATCATTGCCGACTTCCAACTCCCCTGCTCCCTGCGCCGCTTAGGTGTGAACCATTATTTCCCTTCTGGCACAGATAAGGATCTTAAATTCCTCGCAGGTTTGGACCATGAAAGTATTGCCGATGCCATTCGCGATGAGGTCACACACGAAGTCAGTGGTGGCGAGGATGCGTTTGTGACTGCGCTGTACTCCCTTGGAAGAAATGCTCAGCAAAGCCGCTTCCGTACATCGATTGATCGCTTTGTGCAGCGTGCGAAGACCGAAAAGGGCTATCTGCAAACACTCCGTGATATGTGGCACGAAAGGTCGGTCCCTGAGGATAAGCTCCCGAGTACAAAAGACCTTTTGGAGAAGCTCTCGGAAGAAACGACGAGTTAACGCAGAGCTGAGTGAAGAGTGCTGAGAGCTGATATCGTCACTCAGCCTTCAGCTCTCAGCTCTTTCCAGGTCGAATTCTATAGAGCGCATCGCAGATAATATGTATTATTCGATTGGAGGGATGGCAGAGTGGTCGATCGCGCCTGACTTGAAATCAGGTGAACCGCAAGGTTCCGTGGGTTCGAATCCCACTCCCTCCGCCATTGGATAAGGACGGTGCATTTTTTAATATCAAGTATTTATGTTATAATGTACTAATGGAAAATGAGCAAAAACCAACACCCGAACAACCCATACCTAGTCCTGGACTTGAGAAGTTTGCCGATCAAGAAAGTGTGGGACGTTCAAGGGCCATGGCAAAGATTAAGGAAATCGAAGGCAAGCGCTCCTCCACACCTCTCGAAAAGCAGACATACGACTTCGACGATGCCCTCCTGAGAAACTTGTACGAATTGTTTGTTGAAGAAAAAAGCATAGCCGGAAAAGAGTTGTACAAAGAAGCATTGAGAAATTCTGAAAAGGAAATGCGAACACGCTGGAGCAATGCCATGCCTGGGATACTCAAGAAACGATCGGAGCTCATTCGAGATAGCATGCGCGAGAGGATCACCGGAAACGGGGAAAGAGGTTTGGGGCTGCTCACAAAAATGGGAGTTGACGTTTCTTCTTTTTCAAAGAAAGACGGCAAACTTGTGTATGTCAGCAAGGGCGAGAGGGAGCATCCCGAGTGGACAATTTCATTCACAGACACCGAAACGGTAATTTTTCGAAACAACACGCTTGCAAGAGGACTTTGTGCGATGGACTTACGTGACTTTATGAGCATCATGGAAAAGAAAGGGCTAGACGCTCAATTGCGACAATCTTTGCAAGAGGCAAAGCAAGAAGAATCTGGAAAGGGCTCCATGGAAAAATATGACCTACCTGCTACTGGAAAAATGGCACACATTCGGTTGTTTCCAGGCAGAAGCAGAGATCTCATTGCCCCCGCAAACCTTTCATCTGCAGCATTTCTCTCCTCGGCTCTACAGCAACGATATGGCGATCGCATGATGATCACTCCGCTGCAATTTACAGATACCCCGTTGGCTCATTTAAGGGAGCTCGTCGCAGACGGACATCAAAATGGCAAAGGCATCAGCACATTTGTCGTTGATATTTTTGAGCACGGGACCAGAGAGCATATTGATTTTGTCAAACCTCTTACTGCAAGCGACCTTGCGGCACTGGCACGTGAATTTCCAGGCTGCACGTTTCAGATCAACACTATTGCGTGCTTTGGAGGAGGTTTGCGAGCAGGTTTCCAGAAAGAATTTGCTAACGATCCAGATCTCGCAAAGCGTATGCATGTTTTCTTGCAGACTAAGCCGAACCTTTCAAACTACATTGGACATCTTGAAAATCAGGGTGGCGAGAACCAGTGGTCAACTCTCTACAACGTTTTCTTGGCACTTGGGTTATCGGAAGGCAAAACATACGGAGAAGCTGCCATGTTTGCCGATAAAGCTGTGAAAGAATGTTCTCCTCAAGATGCGGAAGCACTCATTAATGGCAAGCTGATTTCTGCACTCGAAGATCCTGGAAGCGAAAGCAGCCGCAATGCATAGCAAATTAATGTCAAAAATAAGCACACAAATCTCTTCCCTGTGAATTGTCTGTCTCGCACTTCACCTATAGGATCTTTTCTCATGCAGAAGGCCTCTTCTCTTTTTGTCGCCGGTGTCATCAGCCTACAGGCGTTGGTCCCACTTGCATCCGCACAGGATGTAAAAAGTTTTAAGGACATTCAGCCGGGGGACTTTGGGTACGAAGCCATCGTGAGTTTAGTCGACAAAGGTATTTTTGCCGGATACCCCGATGGCACGTTTCGCCCGCAGCAAAAAGTGAGTCGCTCCGAAGCACTCAAGATCATTACTGCAGGACTGATGACAGCCGAGGAACGCGCCGCAAAGCCTCGCAGTGATTTCAATGACGTACAGAATGACGCCTGGTTCTTGCCATACCTTGCGTGGGCTTCTGCCAAGGGCATTGTGGATCCTCCATCCAAAACACCAAGCTTCAAGCCTTCGAATTCGGTTCTGCGCTTGGAATTCCTCAAGATGCTATTTAAAGCCTACAACGTAAATACGAACGCCTTCGGAGAAGTGACGCTGCCGCTTTCGAGCGATGTGACCGATGCGAAGCAGTGGTACTACCCCTACATGCGCTACGCGTTGAGCAGTGGCGTGTCCGTTGCTCCTCAGACAGGTCTGTTGACGCCAAATCGCGAGCTCACGCGCACGGACGCCGCGGTGCTTTTGTATCGCTTCTTCCAGTACCGCGATGGA
>CAYRXE010000020.1:0-17412 GCA_964428205.1 uncultured Candidatus Peribacteria bacterium
CGGCGAACGCCTGCAGAAGAACTCTCTTCTTTCTGGATCTTAAAACTACCGAGCATGCCCGTGTTGGCCACGTGTGGGCCTCCGCAGATCTCCTTACTAAACACATTCTCGGGCGTTCCCATCACGTACACCTTTACTTCGCTGCCGTAGCGATCATCAAAGACGCCCACGGCACCTTCTGCCTTGGCACCATCTACCGTCGTCAGGTGATAGCTCACCGGGAGTTTGGCGTTGATAGCTTCGTTCACCAGGCGCTCGGTCTCTGCAATTTGCTCCGGGGTCATCTTGTCGGCGTAGTTGAAGTCAAAGCGCAAGCGCTCAGCCGTGATGTTCGAACCCTTCTGATTAATATCAGCTCCGAGAACTTTTTTAAGAGCAGCGTTGAGCAGGTGCGTGGCCGTGTGGAGCTTCGTCGTCTCTGCGGAGTGATCGGCGAGACCACCGGCGAATTTCTTTTCTGCTCCGGCGCGAGACTTGGCCTGGTGTTCCTCAAAGGACTTGGCGAAGCCGGCTTCGTCGACCGTCATGCCGGACTCGCTCGCCATTTCTTTGGTGAGCTCAAGAGGGAAGCCGTACGTGTCGTACAAGTGGAAGGCGCTGAGTCCATCGATCACGCCGTTTTGGACCGTCTCCATCACGCGGGCAAACTGCTTGAGACCTTCTTGCAAAGTTTTTGCAAATTGCTGTTCCTCGCGTGCGAGTGCGTCTTGGATTTCTTGCTGCTTACTGAGCAAGTACGGATACGCCGTGCTGTGCTGTGCAATGACTTCGGCTGCAATGGCCGCGGCAAATGCGCCTTTGCCTTCAATGCCAATGCGGATGCCCGAACGAATGGCACGACGGATGACTCTGCGCAGTACGTAGCCCTGATCCACGTTCCCCGGCAGCACGCCGTCGGCAATCATAAAGGTAGCTGCCTTCAGGTGATCGGTAATGATGCGCTGGTGACGGATGACTTCGGCAATCGGTACATCCAAGGCAAAACCTTCTGGAGCGAGCGTGGAGATCTTTTCCACAATTGGTAAAAAGCGATCGGTGTCGTACACGCTCAAGACTCCCTGCATCACCGCAGCGACGCGCTCGAGTCCCATACCTGTATCCACATTTTGCTGACTCAGAGGAGTGAACGTACCGTCTTCGTTCTTGCGGTACTGCATGAACACGTCGTTCCAAATTTCCATCCAGTTGGCTTCATCCGTTGCGGGGTTACTGCCGGCAGGAGGTTCTGGCGTTTTGCCGACCCAGTAAAACATTTCGGTATCGGGACCACAGGGGCCTGTCTGACCGGCCGGACCCCACCAGTTATTTTTCTTTGGGAGGAAACCAATGCGATCAGGAGCAACACCCAAACTCATCCAAACAGCAGCAGACTCATCATCCTTCGGTGCATCCGCATCTCCCGCAAAGCAGGTGACGGCGAATTTACTCAGAGGAATTTCCAATACCTTTGTGAGGAACTCGAAGCTGAACTCAATCGCCTCTTTCTTAAAGTAATCACCCAAGCTCCAGTTGCCGAGCATTTCGAACATCGTCAGGTGGCTCGCATCCCCTACTTCATCAATGTCCTGCGTGCGCACGCAGCGCTGCACATCGGTCAGCCTCTTTCCTGCCGGGTGTGGTTCGCCCAACAGATAGGGGACCAACGGATGCATACCGGCTGTGGTAAACAGCACCGTAGGATCGTTCTCTGGAACGAGAGGTGCGCCGGGAATCACCGCGTGACCCTTCGACTTAAAAAAATCGAGGTAGGCTTGCCGAATGTCGTCAGTAGAACGGGGAGGCATGTGGGGGAGAGAATACATGAGTGAAGGAAATGAGGAATAGAGGAAGCGATGAACTGATGAGGCCTATTTTGCCGTTTTCCTCATTTCCTTAATTCTTCAGTTCCTCCGTTCCTTTCATGGATAAGACTTATTCTCAAAAAGGCTCTTTTCCGCTATAATAAAAGGAAACACACACATTCTGTGGATCGCAAACCTGTAACCCTCCTTCGGGCAATAAAGAAGAGTGCAAAAGCGATCGCGCTCGCAGTGGTATACGCGGGTGTGGTCATGCTCATTGGACTCACGCTTTTTTGGAATGCGAATCGCACCATGGAGTCTCAGTTAAAAGAAAGACTTCGTAGTGCAGCGGCCATTGCAGCCATGCAGTTCAGTGCTGCTGACGTAGAGCGTATTCGTTCCATCAAAGATAAGAATTCGCCTGTGTTCCGCACAATGGTGAACAGCCTCAATGCGATTCAAGATGCCATGCCTGGTATTGGCTCCACGTACATTTTGCGTAAGACGGATAATCCAGATTTGCTCATGTTCGTGGCAGATGCAGATTCGTTCCAGACAGTGGAAGAAGCGGATGTGAACAAAAATGGAAACTTAGAGCCGGACGAAGTACCTACCAACCCGGGAGATTTTTACGATGCGACACAGGCTCCCGCCATGTTCGATGCCTTTGCGAAGGCGACAACGGACGATGCACTTACTGAGGACCAGTGGGGAACAACCATTTCTGGGTACGCCCCTATTCGTAAACCAGGAACACACGAAGCGGTCGCCATTCTTGGTATGGATATGCGCGCGGATGAATATTTGTTCCGCCTGCAGAGCATCTTGCCGCCGATTGCGCTCCTTCTCTTAGTCCTTGGTGCAGGAGTGCTCGCTGCGTACGCCGCATACATGATTGCCGAGAAGCGTTTCGAAGAACTCGAAATCCTCGACCGTGAACGCGCAGGACTTATGTTGCTTACGTTCCACCAGCTTGGCGCTCCGCTCACCATCTTCAAATGGTCGCTGGAGGCACTGCAAATGCGTTCGAAGAACGATTCCACCGAGCAGGCGATTGATGAGCACGTGCACAACATGCAGCAGGGAATCACGCGTATGGATCAAATGATCAACGACCTCAAACTTGCTGCTCAAGTGCAAGAAGGACGCATTGATGTGAATAAAAACTACGCCGACGTGCAAGACATTGTGTTCTTCTCGTGCGAGGAATTCCGTCCTGTTGCAGAGGCTCAAGGTGTCACGATTGGTGTCGATGCTCCAGGTCCATTGCCTGGTCATACCGATGCCATTTTAGTTGGAGATATTTTGCGCCAGGTGCTCATGAATGCCATCAACTTTACGCCTAGAGACGGAACCATCACCGTGCGCGCTCGTAAGAGTGGTCACATGGTTCAAGTGGATATTGTCGACACGGGTGCGGGTATTCCAAAGGAGGATCAAAAGAGACTCTTTGGAAAATTCGTCCGTGGTAGCAACGCTCCTCGTTACAAACCCGATGGAAATGGTCTTGGTCTGTTTATTGCTCGCGGACTCACCGAAGCACTGGGAGGAAAGATGTGGCTCTCGAGTAATCTAGGAAAAGGTACGACGGTGAGTTTTGCGGTGCCGCTGAAATAAGCGTTATGTCATCCATTCCTCTTGGGTGATTTCATAGAATTCTTCAGGAAAAGGTTTTCCATTTTTTATGACGGTTCTTACATCATCGCCGATGTGTCGAAAGCCGACTTTTTCGAGCACACGTTTACTAGCTGCATTCCATGGAGCATGACCGGATATAATTTTTGCTATGCCAAGGTCTTCGAAGGCAAATCGCAGAACTTCTTGAGCAGCCTCTGTCATGTAGCCCTTGCCCCACTCACTTGGGTGCGTCCAAAAACCCAAACCTCGCACATCAGGACCTTCGTTTTCTTCTTCGCGCAAAACAATGCGCCCAATAAAATGATGATCGTCGCGGTCTTCGATAGTCCAGCAGTAGGAAGTATCTGCGTCCCAGGCTGCAATCGATTTCTCGGTGAACGGACGCATTTCTTCCATTGTTTCCGGTGGATTCCATAACATGCCATCGGTAAAACCGGGGTGCCTGCTTGCGCTCCATACATACTCTTCGTCTGCGATGGAGGCGCAGCGAAGCGTACAACGTGCCGTGTGCAAAATGGGATTACGCATGGGAAGGTAAATTCTAGCAGTCCTTTATCTTCAGATAAAAAGCCAGTGCGCAATGCACACTGGCCTCGTCAGTTTTTCTAGAAGCTCGGGAAGAGCCACTGTTTCGCCGCAGCGATGGCGAGAATGCCACCCGCGATGCCAAGGAAAATGAGGCCGTTCTGCCACCAGGGCAGGGGCTTCGCCGTTTTTCCGGTCGCGAGGAACGCGTCGTTCCTGTGCCCGTTAGGGCACATGATCGAGCAGCTTCCGCTGTCCGTCACGTCTTCCGCCGTGATGGCGTCCAGTTCGCAGCCGCAACTCCAGCAACACATCGGACGTCCTCCTAAGGGATGTGAAAAACCGACAGAGGTATTATAGCATATTATTGCTATTTCGCCATTACGCTGCAGAAAAACCGCTCGTAGCGGATAACACAGGGAACATTCGCCTCTACCCGCTTGATCACATTCGGGTGACTCATGGGACCGTTCGCGCGGATCACGCCGCCTGGTTTAAGATGATCCAATGCCTGCTTGATGACGGTACCTAGTAACTCCGCTTCTCGTTCGTCTGTTGCGGCGGGATTTTTGGGATCAGCGACGATGCCTTCTTCCTTCAGTTTATCCGTGAGTGCGATGCACAAGGACTCTGGAAAAATAATCCGATCAAACTTGTCACTGAGTGGCCACTCGTCATGCATGGAGAAATGCAGGGGATGTAGATCGGTATCCAAAATTGCCGCATCACTATCCGCCGTCACAATATGTTTGCTCGGCACACCAAGGGCAACGAGTACTTGTTCCAAGTACCCCGGGTGCGCGCCAATGCTCAAGAGCGTGCCTTCTTTTTTGAAGAGCTCGATGTCTTCTTGGGTGATCAAACCAGATTCTATGTGGTGACTCGGACGATACAGCCACGAGTACTCATCACTTTTCATTCGCATGGGGTTATGGGGATCGAGTAGATCGCCAAACATTTGCTCTTCCAGAATTCTCACTTGTTTGAAGAGTGTAGTGGTCATACTACTTCTGCTCCGTTGCCTTCACAGCTTCAGGCTTCACAAGCACGAGAGTCTTTCCCTTCAAGCGCCTGTAGTAGAGCCAGCCGAGAACGGCAACGCCGCCAACGACAATCAATACTTTAAGAAATGTCTCTGCCGTGTCGATACCTCCCATGATGTTTTCGAATGCAGAGATACCGGTGTATCCCAAGATGATGAATGTGAGGTTACGAATGTAAAAACCCGCGTACGTAGCGAGCAAGTACACGCGCATGTTGGTCTTGAGTAATCCGCACACCAAAGAAATAGGCGTGCTGGGCATTACAGGAATAGCGCGAATGATGAGCAGCGTAATGCCGTCCTTCCATGTACCGGTGAAGTACTTACCAAATTTCTCCAAGTCTTCGTGACTCACGCCAATGTACTTACCAAAGCGGGGGACGACCACGTCTTCGAATACATCTCCAATCACATAAAAGAGCCAACCACCAAGCGCCTTCGATACTGTAAGTAGTGCGCAGATCCACAAGATGTACGGGATGCTCGATTGCTGTGCAGCCAAAATGCTCCCGGCCAACGCCGACACAAGCGGGGAGGGGAGGGGAGCGAGAATTTCTTCGACAATGCCACCGACTAACGCGAAGATGGGGAGTGGAACGGATTGGGCGATGCTTTCGAGCCAGGCGATGACGCTATTGAACATGGGAGGGATGGTACAGGGGATGCATGAAGTTGGCTAAGGGGGATTTGAGTGTCAAAAGTGCTTCGCTGATTGCTGGTCCTGCCTAATTGTCGTCTCCTTTCACAAAAAAACTTATATAAATACTAGAAAGCTCTACAATGCTTTTCATAGATCCTTATGAAGAACTATTACCGAATCATGCTCGGCAAGAAAAGTGTCCATGCGGATGAAGCTTTCAAGGGAAATTTTATTGGGATTGATTACGGGCTTCATATTGATCTTTCGAACAAACTACCGGAAAGCTGGAGAGATTTTAATAAAAAATTTATTCCTTTATATCTCGAGAAACATCCTGAGAAGACCAAAGTAGCTGCTGGACTCGCGTGTGGGTCTATTCACACTCTTTCAAAAGGACTTCATAAGGGTGATATTGTTTTGTGCCCTGACGGTGAGGGTCTGTACTACGTCGGTGAGGTCACAGGAGACTACGAATACCAAAAGCAAAAAATTCTGCCTCATCGTCGTAGTGTTCAGTGGTATCCAAATACCATTCAAAGATCTGACATGAGTATGGAGATTCAGGGTTCCACTCGCTCAACTGGCGCTGTTGTAGATATTACAAAATATGCTGAGGAAATTGAGAGATTTATAGCAGGTGATCGTCCACCTTCTATTATTGGGACTGATGCATCTATTGAAGATCCTTCTGTATTCGCACTCGAGAAGCATCTGGAGGATTTTTTGGTTCATAATTGGCGCCAGACTGAACTTGGTAAAAAATATGATATCTATGAGGAAGATGGTGAGCTTGTGGGTAAGCAATACCCAAGCGATACAGGCCCAATCGACATATTGGCCATAAGCAAAGATAAGAAAGAGTTGCTCATAGTTGAGCTTAAAAGAGGCAGAGCGAGCGATGTTGTTATTGGGCAAATTCAGCGTTATATGGGATATGTCAAAGAGGAGTTGGCCGAAAAGAATCAGAGGGTAAAGGGGGTAATTATTGCATTTGAAGATGATATTCGGCTGCAACGAGCGTTAGCTGTCACTCAAGGAATTGAGTTCTATACCTATAAGGTCAGTTTTAAACTTACCAAAAATTAACTATGACACCCGTAAATACAACCAAAGAGCAAGAACGCGCGGAGTTACATCGCGCCATCTGGCAGATTGCTAATGATCTGCGCGGGAGCGTGGATGGCTGGGATTTCAAGCAATACGTTTTGGGCATGCTCTTTTATCGGTTTATCAGTGAAAACCTCACGATCTATATCAATGTAGATGAACGGCGTAGCGGCAAAAAGGATTTTGACTATGCAAAGCTCTCGGATAAAGAAGCGGAGTTTGGTAGAGCCGATACAGTAAAGGAGAAGGGCTTCTATATTTTACCGAGCGAGTTGTTTGTGAATGTGCGTGAGCATGCGCGGAACGACGCCAACCTGAACGAAACACTGGCTGCGGTGTTCCGAAATATTGAACTTTCAGCAAAAGGCGCCAGTAGTGAAGATGACCTCAAAGGTCTTTTTGATGATCTAGATGTGAATGCCAACAAATTGGGGAACACAGTGGAGCAGAGGAATAAAAAGCTTGTAAAGCTAATGGATGCAATCGGCGATCTTCGACTAGGCGACTATGCTGACAACACCATCGATGCCTTCGGCGACGCGTATGAATTCCTTATGTCGATGTATGCCTCCTCGGCAGGTAAGTCAGGGGGTGAGTTTTACACACCGCAGGAAGTGAGCGAGCTTCTGGCTGAAATCACCACGGTAGGAAAAAAGGAGGTGAACAAAGTGTATGACCCGGCTTGTGGTTCCGGTTCGCTCCTCCTTAAATTCGCCAAAGTCCTTGGCAAAGACAACGTTCGGCAGGGTTTCTACGGACAGGAAATCAATCTGACGACATATAACCTCTGCAGGATCAACATGTTCCTGCACGACATTAACTACAACCATTTCGATATTGCTAACGGAGATACCCTTACAGACCCGAAGCATTGGGACGATGAACCTTTCGATGCCATCGTTTCCAATCCTCCATATTCCATCCAGTGGGAAGGCGACGCCAACCCGCTTCTCATTAATGATCCACGCTTTTCACCAGCTGGCGTGCTGGCACCAAAGAGCAAAGCTGATCTTGCGTTTACCATGCACATGCTCTCGTGGCTTTCCACCAGTGGTACAGCAGCCATTGTCGAGTTCCCTGGAGTGCTCTATCGCGGTGGAGCGGAGCGCAAGATTCGTAAATACCTCGTCGATAATAACTACATCGATACGGTCATTCAGCTTCCGCCCGATCTCTTCTTTGGTACCACGATTGCCACCTGCATTATTGTGCTGAAGAAGAGTAAGAACGATAATAAGACTCTTTTTATCGACGCCTCTGCCGAGTTCATGCGTGGCGGAAATAAAAACAAACTCAGCGAAGAAAACCGCCTGAAGATTTTGCAGGCGTTTACAGCGCGGAAAGATCACCAACACTTTGCTAAGCTCGTAGAGAACAAGAGTATCGAAGAGAATGATTACAACATTGCAGTATCGAGTTATGTTGTTGGTGAAGATACCCGCGAAGTGATTGATATTACCAAGCTCAACGCCGACATTGCCCGCATGGTTGGGAGGCAGAATGAGCTGCGCACGGCGATTGATGCCATTGTTCTTGACCTAGAGAAATACCATGACTAAGCCTCTAAACTCTATCGAACGGCTGATAGCAGAGCTGTGTCCCGATGGAGTGGAGCTCAAGGAGCTACAAGAAGTGTTTTTGCTAAAGAATGGATACACGCCATCAAAATCACAATCAAAATATTGGGAAGGTGGCACAATTCCATGGTTCCGAATGGAAGATATACGCGAAAATGGACAAATACTTAATGACTCATTTCTGCATATTACGCCAGAAGCAGTAAAAGGAGGAAAACTGTTCCCTGCGAACTCGATCATTATTGCTACCTCTGCCACAATTGGCGAACATGCGTTAATTACAGTACCATTTCTGTCTAATCAAAGGTTTACATCAATGTCTTTAAAGTCCGAATATCTAAAACTATTAAACGTAAAATTTATTTACTATTACTGCTTTGTGCTAGATGAATGGTGCAAGGAAAATATAACAACTTCAAGTTTTTCATCCGTTGATATGTCAGGGTTTAAGCGATTTAAAATTCCCATCCCTCCTCTCCCAGTCCAAGAAGCCATCGTCAAAATTCTCGATACATTCACGGAGCTGGAAGCAGAGCTGGAAGCAGAGCTGGAAGCGAGAAAGAAGCAGTATGAGTATTACAGAGATGATCTGCTGACGTTTGGAGAGGGGGTTGAGCAAACAACTTTAAGCACTGTGTGTGCCATTTACGATGGTACACACCAAACCCCCAAGTATATAGCAGAAGGTGTAAAATTTGTAAGTGTAGAGAATATAAATTTTTTATATCAATCAGATAAATATATTTCGCGAGAAGACTTCGATAAGAATTTCAACATAAAGCCAAAAATTAACGATGTTTTTATGACAAGAATTGGCTCAATAGGGGCATGCGCTATCGTTGATCAGGATGTGGATCTCGCATATTATGTTACATTGGCTTTGTTACGGCCTAATCAGGAAAAAATAATGAGTAAATATTTGAAATATATAATTGAAAGTGGATTTGGAAAAAAAGAGTTAAGAAAGAGGACACTTGTAAATGCAACACCCATTAAAATTAATTTAGGTGAAATTGGGAAAATAAAAATTCCCATTCCGCCACTTGTCGAACAAAAACGCATCGTCATCATCCTCGAAAAATTTGACGCACTCGTGAACGACATCTCCATCGGCCTGCCCGCTGAGATCAAAGCTCGCAGGCAGCAATACAAATACTACCGTGATAAACTCCTCACCTTCAAAGAATATGCCAAAGAATAAGTACAATCTCGTAGCAGAAAACCCGCAGAGCACGGTCGTAGCGGAATATACGCCGGATAAGAAGCGTTCGTCTCAATACCAGAGTGAAGAGGAGCTGGAAAAGGCGTTTATCAAGCAATTGGAGGCTCAGGCGTATCAATTTTTGCACATCTCATCCGATGATGATTTGATTGCTAATTTGCGCGTGCAACTGCAGAAGTTAAATGGCTTTACGTTTAGTGATAGTGAATGGGAAAGATTTTTTGCCGGAGAGATTGCGAATCCGAATCAGAGCATTGCAGAAAAAACTGCCACCATTCAGGAAGACTATATCAAGAATCTTACGCGCGATGATGGCACTGTAAAAAATGTCTATTTACTGCGAAAAGACAACGTACACGAAAATACCCTGCAAGTGATCAATCAATACGCTACTGATGAGGGCAAGCGTGCCAATCGTTATGATGTGACGGTGCTCGTCAACGGTTTGCCGTTGGTGCATATAGAACTCAAGCGTCGTGGAGTGGCTATTCAAGAAGCCTTCAATCAGATCAATCGCTATCAGCGGGAGAGTTTTTGGGCGGGTTCTGGTTTGTTTGAGTATGTGCAGTTGTTCGTAATCAGTAACGGTACGCATACAAAGTACTACAGCAACACCACACGATTAGAGCACATCAGAGAAGCTGCGGAAGGAACGGTGAAAAAAGGGAAGCAATCGAGCAACAGCTTTGAATTCACCAGTTGGTGGGCAGATGCGACAAATAGACCGATTACGGATGTAATGGATTTTACCAAAACGTTTTTTGCCAAGCGCACACTGCTCAATATTTTGTCTCGCTATTGCGTCTTTACGACCGAAAAGCAGTTGCTCGTCATGCGTCCGTATCAGATCGTTGCGACGGAAAAGATTCTGACGAAGATTGAACTAAGTACAAACTATAAGAAACTCGGAACCCTGGAAGCAGGGGGCTACGTGTGGCACACAACCGGATCTGGAAAAACTCTGACAAGCTTTAAGACCGCGCAGCTTGTGAGCGAATTACCCTACATCGACAAAGTGTTGTTTATTGTGGATCGCAAAGATCTCGATTACCAGACCATGCGTGAGTACGATAAGTTTGAAAAAGGCGCAGCCAATAGCAACACAAGTACCTCTATATTGAAGCGCCAACTCGAAGATCCTAATACAAGCATTATCATCACAACTATTCAAAAGCTAGACCGCTTTATTGATCGAAATGAAGGACATGCATTCTTCGATGGTCATATTGTGCTGATATTTGATGAGTGCCATCGTTCGCAATTTGGCGAGATGCATGCTGCCATCACGAAGGCATTCAAGAATTATCACCTATTTGGATTTACCGGTACGCCGATCTTTGCGGTGAACGCGTCTTCGGGCGGGCGACCGGACTTCAAAACAACGGAGCAAACTTTCGGGGAAAAGCTGCACACCTACACCATTGTAGATGCTATTGCAGATAAAAACGTGTTACCGTTTAAGGTGGATTACGTTTCCACGGTGCGAGAAGCGGAGGATATCGAAGACAAAAAAGTGAAGGATATCGACCGTGAAGCAGTGCTTGCCGCGCCCGAGCGTCTGGCAAACATCGTGCGGTATATCCGCGAACATTTTGACCAGAAAACCAAGCGCAACAGTTTTTACAAGCTGAAAGACCGCAGGCTCGCCGGTTTTAACTCAATTTTTGCCGTCTCTTCGATTGATGTTGCGAAGAAGTATTACGCCGAGTTCAAGAAGCAGCTTGCAGACGTACCGAGTGACAAAAAACTGAAGGTAGCGACGATCTACAGTTTCGGGGTGAACGACGCAGACCTTGATGGAATGATCGATGAAAACTCGGAAGACACAAGTGGGCTGGATGCCAGCTCAAGGGATTTTCTAGAGAGTGCCATCGCTGACTATAACGCGATGTTTGGTACATCGTACGATACTTCTGCCGATAAGTTTCAAAACTACTACAAGGATGTGAGTGAGCGTGTGAAGAATCGTGAAGTCGATATCCTCCTTGTCGTCAACATGTTCCTGACGGGCTTCGATGCCACGACGCTCAATACCTTATGGGTGGATAAGAATTTGCGATTGCATGGCTTGCTGCAAGCCTTTTCGCGCACGAATCGCATTTTGAATACAGTGAAAACATTCGGAAACGTTGTGTGCTTCCGTAATCTAGAAAAAGCAACCAATGAATCTATTTCTCTTTTTGGTGATAAAGAAGCCAGTGGCATCGTGTTACTTAAATCGTACGAAGAGTATTACAACGGTTACAAAGACGGCGAGAAGGAAGTTCGTGGGTACGTTGCGTTGGTCAATGAGCTTGTACAGAAATTCCCTGTTGGAGAGCGCATTGTGGGTGAACAGAGCCAAAAAGAATTTATTAAACTGTACAGCGGAATTTTGCGAGTACGGAATATTTTAGTGACCTTTGACGAGTTTGCAGGCAATGAAATCCTCACCGAGCGAGATGTACAGGACTATCACAGCGCATATATCGATCTCTACAATGAATTCCGTAAAGGTAAGGAAGATGAAAAGGAAAACATCAATGATGATCTTGTGTTTGAAATGGAACTGATCAAACAAATAGAGATCAACATTGATTATGTACTTGGACTCGTCAAAAAGTATCACGAGGATCACATAAAGAACCGCGAGCTACTCGTCGACATCAATAAGGCAATCGACTCGAGCATTGAATTACGCAACAAAAAAGATCTCATCAATCAGTTTATTGCCTCTCTTGATGTTCAGTCAGTTGTTGATGACGATTGGCACAAGTTTGTAGAGGAGAGGAAAATTGAAGAGCTCGAACACATCATTGAAAGCGAAAAACTCGATCACGATGCTACCTATACGTTTGTGCGAAATGCTTTTCGTAATGGCAATCTAACAACGACAGGCACAGCAATTGCAAAAATTTTGCCTCCCGTTTCACGTTTTTCCCCTGACGGTGAGCGTACAAAGAAACGTGAGAGTGTATTGCAAAAATTAACAAGTTTCTTTGAGCGATTCTTTGATATTTCAGGGGGAAATTTATAGAAATCCAAGAATTCATTTGGTACGCAAACGCAAGTCGATTGTTTCACCTAAGTCCCTCAGCACTCACTTAAAATACTTCGCCGCCTTCTTATTTCTATGAGGGCACCCCGGCCAACAGCATGGTCGGCGTTCGCCTTCGAGTAGCCTCTCAGAAATCTGTCTTACGTGATCGGCCCTCGTTTCTGCCTGTTTCACAATCGTGGTCCAGCAAATCCACTCGTTACGAGCGAGAGGAGTTAAGCTGTTCCATTTTTCGAGTACTTTAGGATTAGCAGTGAGAGCTTTCTTAATATCTGCAGGAACAGTGTGTACGACGCCGGTGGCAATCTTCTGCGCACGCACGGGCACAGTATACGACTAGAATGTTGTAAGCAGTACAATATATTGAAATTTATAGAGTATACTCTGGGAGTTCTTCCCTCTATATGAGCGCCTCTTATAAGACTCTGACGATTGCATTAATGCTTATTCTCACAAGCTGCACAAATAGTTCTGCAGAACAAATCTCGAGTGCTTCTTCATCCGCATCTTCACAGTCTTCAAGTGAAGAGGTTGAGCCGATGCGCTTAAGCGATGATTGTATGGGCCAAAATGGGCCCGTTGGCGATGGCCCTTGGATGCAGGTATTTGAGAAAGCTTTTCCTGCCATTTTTTCATCAAAAGACTTTAAAGAATTGTGGTCTGTTGAGACCGAATGTGTCATGGATGGCACAAATACTCTTCTTACCTATGTTTATTTGGCGAACAAGCATGAATACTTGCACACTGTCATAGCAGTTTTCAATCCTGAGAAAAAACTTCTTAGGCATGTTGATATTGCTTGTCCTTTCTATGACGATATCGGAGGTGCCGTATTGATGGCAGAATCAAAAAATAGTGTATTGGTGCGGTGTCACACTCGTGGAACACAAGGGGTGCACACGCAGTACTATTCTTTGAATCTTGACAGCTTTTCCAAGCAGCTCGTTGTTGAAAAGAAGTGTACGTATCATGTAGATGGACGTTTTGAAGATCCAAATGTTCCTGAAAAATTGGTCGGCACTGCATTCGGAGAGATTGATTGCTGAAATAGATCACAAGAGTAATGGTGGAGATGCCGGGAATTGAACCCGGGTCCAACGTGTAAAAAGGCGCTCCGTACTGTCGTGATCCTTTCGTTTCCTGCAACCATAAGAAAGGAACAAAGAGAGGTGCAGGGGATGGTGCCTGTAACTCACGTACTTCGCGACACCGGACGAAGACGTGTCTCGCTGATGACGTCACATCCTCTTAGCGAGAATCCAAGGTGAGACGTGCTTCGCTAGGCGAAGCTAATTAGGCAAGAACCGGCATGCGAACGGAGTTCGCAATATCGCGGACCTTGTCCATGAAGGCTGTAGTGGCAGCTATCGTTTGTCGTAGCGGGTGCGGGAGTTACGACGTTCCCGAACAGAGAGTCATCCTTTCTAGAGTCACGCTGTCGAAGCCTGTCATCCCCAGAAGGATTCTTGTATGGCGAAGGTGTGAGTGAACGAGCGTCCATTATAGACGAAAATCCTCTTTTCCATGCAGAAAAAGCTCTATAATTGCCTCATGCCCACCCCCGTCTCCATTACCGCGTTCTACGTGTTCCTGCCGCTGAGCAAGGAACAGCTGAAGAACATCCAGAGCGACCTAAAAGAGTTTGGCCGCTCGCACAACATGCATGGATTGGTGTTGGTGGCGCCGGAGGGTCTTAACGGAACCGTGAGTGGAACAGCGGAGGTGATTGCTGCATGGAAGCAGCACCTCACAAGTCAGTTTGGAAAGATCATCTTTAAAGATAGTTCCGCAGAGCGCGAAGTGTTTAAGCGTTTCTTTGTAAAACTCAAAACAGAAATCGTGTGTATTAAAGACGAAAAGATTCAGCCGCAGGGCAGTCACAAGCATCTCCCCCCTGAGGAATTTCACCGCGTGCTCCAAGAAGAAGATGTGGTGGTGCTCGATACGCGCAATGACTACGAAGTGGCGATCGGCAAATTCGCCGGAGCGATTGATCCCAAGATTCAAAAGTTCCACCAGTTCCCGGAGTACGTGGCCAAGTCCGGCATCCCCAAAGATAAAAAAGTATTGATGTACTGCACGGGAGGAATCCGTTGCGAAAAAGCGCTCCTCGCCATGGAGCAGCAGGGGTACGAGAATGTGTATCAGCTCGAAGGTGGAATTCTCGCGTACCTGCAAAAATTCCCCCAAGGAAAATTTGAAGGAGAATGTTTCGTGTTCGATCATCGCGTGTCGGTCGATCAGCACCTGCAGCCATCATCGGTCTACGAACTCTGCCCGCACTGTGGCGACCCGGGAGATGTTCCGGTGACGTGCTCTTGTGGAACAAAGCGCAAGATCTGCGTGCCGTGTAGCAAGGTAGAAGTGCGCAAGACGTGCTCCAAAAGGTGTGCAAATGAAGCCAAGAAGAGGGTGTTCGCGTAGTGTAAAGAATACTGTACAATGTCTCGTACTGGTTCTTTTTTTTCACGTGAGGTGTCCCGTGGCTCATGAGTTTTGTCCTGTGGAGAACTGTCGGAAACCAATTAACACCGATCTGTTTAGGCACAGGCCAACCAACACGCCCTTG
The DNA here is from genome assembly GCA_964428205.1 of uncultured Candidatus Peribacteria bacterium. Taxonomy (GTDB): domain Bacteria; phylum Patescibacteriota; class Gracilibacteria; order Peribacterales; family Peribacteraceae; genus CAYRXE01. Next base: position 15,139 of record CAYRXE010000020.1, read on the forward strand.
CCGTGTCCCTTCTGCGACACGGACTTGGTGTTCAACGTCAAGAAAGGTGTGTTCGAAAAGTGCACACCTCTCTGGGTCCAGATTTGTATCTGGGTGATGATCGTGCTCGCGGTGTGCGCCCTGATCACGTACGCGTTGTATCTCGCGCAAGTTCCTCTTCCTCGCACCAGCTTTGTTGTGTGGTGAATGAGGTCAGTAACCAGTATCAAAGACCAGCGGCATGCCGCTGGTCTTTTAACGAAAGGCCGCGTCCCGGCGCGGCCTTCCCCCTTTACTCCCGGTGTTGTTGTGAAGTTAGTTTGGTGCGACTTCTGTCTCCATCGTCTCGTTCATTTCATTCATCATCGGTCCCTTGAAGTGTTTGAAGAACATGCCACCTGCTGGGCGAGCAGGGAGTTCGATTCCCTTTTCTTTGGCAATGTCTTCGATGCTCTTGCCGCTATCCATTGCTGCCTTGAGCTCATCAGCTGTCATGCCGAGCTTTTCTGCGAGCTTGCCCTTCATATCACCGCGCATGCCGTGACCTCCCATACCAAAGCCCATCATCATTTTGCCTTCGATGCCGAGCTCCTTCATAGAAGCTTCCATAGATGTGCGCATGGCGTCGTGCGCGGCCTTTACTGCTTCTGCGCGCTGCGTGTCATCCGTCATTGCTGCTGCAGCGGTGAGTGCTGTCTTGAGTGTTTGCATGGCGGACTTGTGTGCCGCGGTAATGGCATCGATATTCTGGAGCATGGTGTCGGTATGCGTGATCATTTCTTGTACCTGCTCTTGCGTGATGGTGCCGTTTTTCATGTACATCTTGTTTAATGCGGAGCTTGCGGACTGTGCTCCCGCGAACTGTGCGGCGAGCGGTACGGCGATGAGCAATGTGGTCATACCTGCCACAGCTCCGAGTGTGAATTTGTTCATACGAGTGAGAAGAAAAAAGTAGATGAATGGTTGTGGGCCACGCAGCAACTGTAGGCGCTTGGAATTAAGAGGATGATAAGGAGAAATTAAGAGTTATTAATCTCATGTGCTGGCTGCCGCCTTAGGTTGTCACTTTCTTTGTCTGCCACACAAAGAAAGTAACCAAAGAAAAGTCACCGCCAAATGATTCGCCATCCCACTCGCCCCTTCACCCCCCGCCATTTGGCGGGCTCCGCGCCATGTTTTGTATAAAAAATTTGATCAAATATTTCCTTTTCCAGACATAAAAAAACCGCCCCTTGCTCTTAGCAGAATGGAGCGGTTTCTTTGGTGGTTTAACCCAATGTTGGTTATCGACCCATAGGCATGGCGTCGATCGGGATCGGCTGACCTTGCTTGATCTGCTGATCGAGGAGTTCCTTTGCGAGCGGAACAACAATGCTCTGGCGCCACACGCCTTCGGTTGCCTTCACAGGGAATACGAGTGATGGAACAAGTACTTCGTTGCTCGCCATATCGGTCTGCTTGTAGAAGATGGCGTAGCTCAGGACAGGCTCACCCAATTCCACGGTTACGCTCTTCGTGTCGGTGTCGCCACGGACGTTGTCCATGGTTTGGAAGGGGTACCTATCGATCGTCGAGATGTAGCTCGTGATTTCTTTTGCATCGGTGACACCGGCGTAGTCGGACTTCTGGTAACTCCTATCCATGATTCCCCAAACGTCGGAGACGCGCTTGTGCTTTACGTGCACACCAACACTGATGCCGTTCTTCGCGCCACCCTGGTCGTAGACGGGTTTACCATCAATGAGGAGCGGGAAGATCACGCGCTGAGAATCCGGAACGTAGGCCATGCTCTTATCAGCCGTAGCTTCGTACGTGGTGCGCCAGCCATTATCGACTTCTGGTGCGCCGTAGTTTGCGAGATCAATGCCGTACTCTTCGACAAACTTCTGTGCGATAGAGATGAGCACATCATCCGCAGGCACTTCGTTGAGCTTCACCTGCTGTGCGCGCCAACACTCATCGGTCTGACAGTTGTTCTGCGGCCAACGCTCCCAGTTACTGTTGATGCTCACGGAGCCATCGCGCAGGTTTACGTAGATCTGGTAGCCAAAGTCGACGTTCTGCGTGAAGGAAATATTATCGAGGTTTGCGTTCTTAAATCCGCTCAAGTTGATTGTTCCCAAGTTCATCTTATCGAGGAAGCTTGTGAGTGAAACGTTGGAGCTCTTGAGGTTACGCTTGTACACGGCAACTTTGTCTTCGAGACCAGTGATGCTTCCGTTGTAGACGTAGGTGTACTGCGTCATGGGATACGGAGCGATCATCTTGCCCATGTCGGCGTCACCGCCACCACCA
>CAYRXE010000021.1:0-3730 GCA_964428205.1 uncultured Candidatus Peribacteria bacterium
ATGTGTTAGGCGCACCGCCAGCGTTCACTCTGAGCTAGGATCAAACTCTTCAAAAGATGGATCAAACCCCTTGCGGGATTCTCACCATGAAGAGAATGCCCAGTGATCAAAATGATCTCTGGTGATTCTACTTACTAATTGATCGAATTATTTGTTATCGGTCGATCGACGATAATTAATCTTCAAAGGAATTGAAGGGTCCGTGCTTCTCAATAAAGAGAAGACGGACAAGTGGTATTTTTCTCTACTACGCGATGCTGTGAATGATCGCATGCGGACCCAAAAAAGGATCCCTCACACGCATCCACCAACTTGCAGATGCCCGAGGGCCGCTACTAGAGGGGAGGGGTGTGGTCTCGGGCTCCCATTCGACGTACCAGAGGTACTCAGGGGAACCAGAGCTGGCACAGCTTACTAGAGGCCAAGCAGGGGTCAAGGAGTTTTTCGTCCATTCCACGCTTTGGGTCCGTGTACTCTACTGCCCCTATGGACCAAGGCGCTTTTGCCCCCGGCCGCAGCAAAAAGGATAAGTGGTTCTTTATTCTTTCGACGGTGTTTTTTGCGTGGCACATTCTTCCGAGCATTATTGCGGCAGGCCTAAGCATCATGCTGCTCAAAGAACCAGCATCCACCACCACACCACTGTCGTTCGAATTTTTTCGCTGGGGTGCGATGGCGTACTTGATCAGTTGCCCAGGTGTACTGCTCTGGGGATGCACTGTGCCGTGGCTCTTCCACAAACAGGGGAGTGAGATTCGCATCAAGCATCACCTCTTCTTTGTGCTGCTCTTCTGCGCGCCACTCTTGCTGACGTTGAATGTATTTGCCCTCCGGTTCTTTTTCTAAAATTTTGAGCAGAATCAACAAACCGACACAAAAGGGGAGTGCCGACGTCATACTTTCTTGACGTTCCAAAAAACATCTCTAGAGTCCGCGCATCGCTTTCGTATGTTGCAAGACATACGAGAACGGTGCAGTTCCTTGTTCGATCGATCGGATGCTTAACTTGCGAAAGGAGGATATCTTCGTCTAGCTACTGCATCTGTTGGGCGCGCCCATCGTAAGGGTTGCGCACGGACTCATGGTGTTGGTTTCATTACTCACACTCGCGTTCGCGTCTGAACAATTTGCTTCACGCTAACCCGCTCACGCGGGTCTACAACGCCGGACGTTCCGGCCAGCTGGGCTTGCCCTAGCTACAACCTTCCGGACAAGCTGCTTACAACAGCCTGTCCGGATTCTTTTTATGCGTTAACCCTTCTTGACTCCGTTTGCGCCCTCCCTTAGAGTCCCAGCCTTCATGCACCACATTGGATGCATGATCGACTTCCCTTTGGATCTTATTCCACAGGGTTTACCCAAAAGTCCTATGCCAACTCTCGTTGCATCATCGGAAGACGTGCGCATCTACGAATGCGTCGTTCTTTATCCGATTCTTAGCCAGAAAGAAGAGTCGACGCTCCTCAAAGAGATCGACGCTCTGTTCGCCGAAGCAGGCGCTACCCTCGTCTCTAAGGACGCGTGGGGCCGCCGCGGTTTGGCTTACAACATCAAGGGTCAGAATGAAGGAAACTTCATTGTGTACTACTGGGAGATGGATCCGCTCAAGCTCAAAGAAGTGGATCAGCAGTTGATGATCATGAAGAACATCATGCGCCACATGTTCGTAAAGCCACCAAAGAATTATCAGGTGGTGAAGTACAGTGAAGCCTACGAAACGTGGCTCAAGGAGCGCGAAACACTTGATCAGAAGAAGATGCGCGAAAAAGAAGAAGCCGCCAAGGAACGTTTGGCAAAGCGCGCACAGGTGCAGTCCAAGAAGCCGGTAAAGAAAGCAGAAGAAAAGCCAGCAGCTCCAATGAAGCAAGAAGAGCTCACTGAGCAGCTCGACAAAATTATTTCTGACGACACTTCCAACCTCTGATTATGGCACAGCAGCAAAAGCGCAGGGCAGACCCTCGTCACAAGAAGTGCACCTTCTGTGACAAGCAGACGCAGTACGTCGACTGGAAGGATTACCCAACCATGAAGCCGTACATCGATTACTTCGGTAACATCATGAAGCGTTATTACTCTGGCGTTTGTCTCAAGCACCAGAAGATGCTTCGCAACTCCATCGAGCGCGCTCGCTTTATGGGAATGCTCGCATACCGCAAGTAAGCGTTTCGAGGGTCTTTAATGGATTGGCTCTAAAAGCTCTTTTGCGCTACAATAGAGGCATATGACACATACACCAAATGAAGGTCCTAGTTCCAACGAGGTCTCTACTTCAGAGATTCTGGCCGCTGCACAGGCACGCAAGAAGGAGCTCTTTACCTGGGTGAAGGGATTCCCTGCACGTCCCAAAGAGATGCGGGACTTTGAAGCAGAGTTACGATGGGATCGCGCGACAGAGGAGATGATAGCCGCATTGCCAGCTGGTTTCCGTCGTACGCTTGTACAGTTTTTGCTTCCAAACAGAAAAGAGGAAAAAGTTGTCGAGCCTGTACGAGATGCGACATCTTCGGAGTATGTGTTGCAGCAAGTGCGAGCTGCTCGCGAAGAAAAGCTTAAGGTAATTCAGACGGCTGCAGTGGTATCGGGCAATCGAACAACCAAAGAGCTCCAACCTGTCGCCGAGACTTTTTTGGCAGAGATAGAGCAATTCATTTCTCTCTACGATGGCAGAACATTGCCCGATGATGAGTACGAACGCGGCCAACAGTTTGTGGATCGTGCACCCAAGGTCATTGCAGATTTGCTTGGTCGCAAGAAGCAAACTCTTGTGCCACTAGCCACTCGCATCGAGGAAGCCGCGCGAGTGGTTGAAGCTATGCTCAAAGAGCAGGCGTAATTCCCCCCTTGCTATGCCTATAGAACCCATTGCGCCAGGAGGCAGCGGAGAATTGCCACCCGAACGTCGCAAGGGTGTTCCTGAACGTAAGAAAAAGCCTGCTGTGCGTAAACGCGTGGAAAAGCAGATAGAAGAAGTAGCGGAGGAGATCCGTAGAAAGGCTCTTGATCATCCAGAGGATAAGGAAGTAAGAGGCCAAAACGTCGATGAAGAGGTGTAGGCACTCGTGTATAGTTTTGCCATGTCTGGTCACAGTAAATGGGCAAATATTCGCGTGCGCAAAGGAGCCCAGGATGCCAAACGCGGCAAGATCTACACCAAGCATGCGCGTCTCATCGAGATCGCGGCACAGCGCGGTGCCGATCCACTGAGTAACGCTGCACTGCGTGCGGCGATTGAAACGGCGAAGGCAGACAGCGTGCCGAATGCCAATATTGAACGTGCCATCAAAAAAGGGACAGGGGAGCTTAAGGGTGATCGCATGGAAGAGATGATGTTTGCTGCCATGGGTCCCGGTGGAGTGGCATGTCTCATCGAGTGCCTCAGCGACAATCGCAACCGCACCATCTCGAACGTACGTCTGGCAATCACCAAGCACGGTGGCTCTTGGACCGAATCAAGTTCGGTGCAGTGGATGTTCGAGCACAAGGGCCAGGTGATTGCGACCAAGGAGCCGGCCCCAGCATCAGCCGACATCGAAACACTTGAGCTAGAGCTGATCGACTTTGGCGCTGATGATTTTGCATTCGAAGATGGCATCCTCCGCGTACTCACGTCTATGCAGAACTGGGCAAAGATCCGCGATTTCCTCAAAAGTAATGGCTGGAACATCGAATCCGCAGGACTCGCGTACATCCCCACGCAAAAGACTGCCGTGACCGATCAAGCAACTGCCGA
>CAYRXE010000021.1:3830-10458 GCA_964428205.1 uncultured Candidatus Peribacteria bacterium
GACTCGCGTACATCCCCACGCAAAAGACTGCCGTGACCGATCAAGCAACTGCCGAAAAACTCCAAGGCTTTATCGATGCACTGGAAGAAGATGAAGATGTGAGTGAGGTGCACACGAACGCAGACGTGCAGATCTAAAGAAGGGCCCTTCATGGTGAAGAGCCCACGTGGTTTACGGACGCCGTTGTTCTATCTGTTCATCCCAGATAGGGGACTCTGAACGTGGTGTGATTGCATTCATGCGGACTGCGGCCATCCAAAAGAACATACCGAGAATGATGACAATGAGGGCCGGTATCCACTGAGCTGTCACCCAGTCCATCAAGAACCAGAACAAGGCGCTCACATTGGCAAAGAGCATCCGCAACGGAGCTCGTCGCCATTTGCGCAGGTGCACCAACCTGCGTTTCACTTTGCGTCTCATCTTCCACCTCCTTTCTTGTAAAAGATCGACGCATTGTGCGTAACCTCATAGTTTCGCCCGCTTCTTTCGTACGTCCAATACTCCGCATCGAGCATCGTGTTCTTGGCTTAGACTAGCGATAATTATTCAACAATGATCATCACCTCATCAGACCCTGCTTTGTCGGAAGCGTCGGTCGCAATAGCGCGAACGCTGTGCTCACCTGGGGGCACGTCCGTCAGTGGGAAACTCAATTCATACGGAGCCTTCGCACGACGTGCGAGGAGAGTATCTCCCAAGTAGAACTCCACGTAGGTAATTTCACCTTCGTTATCACTCGCTGTTGCTTTCATCACGAGCGTGTCTGTGGTCTTAAACTTCGCACCGGATTCCGGAGCATCGAGCCGCACATCGGGTAAGCCTGTGTCTTCACCGAACTCGAACGACACTTCATCCGTAGCTTTGTTGTAGTACTGATCCACCACGGTGACGGTGAGTGTGTGGCGACCTTCCTTCGAGATACTGCGTGGGACTCGAATAGGCGTACGTACGTCGCTTGTCATCTCGTGCGCAATTTCTTTTCCATCCACGACGTAGATCAACTCGCGTACGGTTGAGCCCACACTCAGCGAAAGCTTTGGTCTAAAGGCAGGGTAGGTGACGGTGCCGCCCTCGCTTGGAGAGGTGATAGTGAGCGTTGGTTTGACCAAACGACCAGGTGTAAGCGAAGGATCGCACTTCGTATCTGGCGCTAAAGGAAGCGGCAACTTGGCACTACCAGAACCGCCCATAAGCGCGCCTGAGCCCATCGCACGCATCTTCTTTGCCCATGCCTGCACACCCTGTTCCCAAAGTGGCCAGCGCTGCGCGGCAATGCTCGTAGGAACGAGGAAGCTCATTTCTTCTTGAGCGTCTACCGGACAAGCGTCCGACGCCAAGAGTCCTGTGACTTTATCGACGAGCAACTTTACACATGCGGGGTCCTCGCGAGATGGAGCGCGTTCACGCAGGAACACATCAGCTGTGCGTGCAGAGACCGGCGTACATTCTGTTGGCAACTCACCGGAGAGCGCAGAGATCTGTGGCTGCACCACTCCATCAGGAACCGAGAAGGTCGTGATGCTTGGCTTTTGCACTTTGACTGCTGCGGCCATGTACATCTTCCAAATAGGAGCAGCGAGCGTGAGACTTTCTGCCTTGGAGGCGAGGGGAGTGCTCTTGGCATTACCCACCCATACACCTGTTGCGAGTGTTGGCGTGTAACCCATGGTCCACAGGTCCGACGGCAGACGCTTCTGACACACGGCGCTGTCGCCGCTCTTACGGTCACCGTCTTTATCCATACATTTGTTACTGGTTCCCGTCTTTGCTGCTGCCTGTGTTCCAGGAACAGAAAGCGTTTGCTGCCAGTATTCACCCGGACGAGCAGAGACATCGCTCAGTACAGAGGTGATCTGATATGCCACGCGTGCATCAAGGGCCTGTGTCTCGGTGTCTTCTGCAGGCTCAGCCTGGAAGAGAATGGCGCCTTTGTTGGTGGTGATCTTGCGGATGCTGATGACGGGCTTCGTCATACCTTCATCTGCAAATGTTGCGTAGGCGTTGACCATTTCTACCAGTGGAGCTTCTGCAGCACCAATGGCGAGCGGCCAGCCGTAACCGAATTCTTTATTGGTCTCGCGGGCCTTTGCGCGGTAGTCGCGTGGAGTGGGCACACCCATCTTCGCTGCCAAGTCCAACACGGCATCTTCACCACCACCAAGGAAGAACGCTTTGATGGCCGGAATGTTCCTGGACGCACCAAGTGCTTTGCGCGCACTCGTGAGTCCCCAGTAGCCACCGTCGAAGTTGCTTGGGATGTCGGAGCCGAACGTCGTCTGCACGTCGTACAAAGGAGTGGCGGGGCTGTACCCCTGCAAGAAGGCAGCTGCGTACGAGAATGGCTTAAAGCTACTGCCTGGCTGGCGTGGGGCCTGAGCCATGTCGACCTTTCCATCAGCGACCTCATCCGCATAATCCGTATTACCTACGTATGCCAAGATTTCGCGGCTCTTTGGGTCCATCGAAACAAGAGCGATGTTGTGCGCCTCGTACACCTTGGCAGCAGTGTCGGCATACTTGGCGACAGCCTTCTCAGCTTCTTGCTGCAGGTCCCAGTCGAGTGTTGTCTCGATGATCAGACCGCCTTGCTCCAGGATTCCTTTTTGATCTTCCTGGCCAAGAATTTCTTCGACCTGTTCGCGCACCCACAAGACAAAGTGCGGAGCACGGATGCTCTCACGGAACTTTTTGAACTCAATCTTTTCAAGCTCTGCGAGTGCGCGGGCTTCCTCTTCTTCTGTGATGTACTCCTGATTGCGCATGTTGCGCAGCACCTGGTCCGTACGTCCTCCGATGTACACAAATGTTTTGCCCGTACCCACCTTCGCACCAAGAAGACCAATCTGGAAATCTTCGTCGGCAATGTCGTCACTCGTTTGAATCTTCCCTGATGCGATGTCGGCAATCACATTCTCCGTCACCGTTGTGCGAGAGTGCTTCCCGTACGGGTTGTAGTACGTGGGGCTCTGGGGCAGGGAAGCGAGGACGGCGGATTCTGCGAGCGTGAGGTCTTTTGCGCTCTTTCCAAAGAAGCGCTTACTGGCCTCCTCCACGCCGTAGGCAGAGCCAAATGGAATCCAGTTGAGGTACATGTCGAGCAGTTCATCCTTGCTGTATTTGGACTCCAGCTGACAACCCAAGATCAACTCCTTCAATTTTCTCGTGATCACGTTCTGACGCTGGAGACCCAGAGCATTGCGAGCGAGCTGACGCGTGAGAGTCGAAGCTCCGCCGGATTTTCCAAAGAAGAGCACGGCACGCAAGAGTGCGCGCGTGTCCAAGCATCCGCGTGTGTAATAACGTTCATCTTCAATCGCCACAATCGCGTGGCGCATGTCATCGGTAATTCCTTCTTTTGGCACGATCGTGCGATCTTCCTCGCTAAAGAGGCGATAGAGCTCCGTGCCGTTTCTATCGACAATCACCGTGCTCAAGTTGGCACGCAGCTGCGTGGGGTCGTTGATGTTCGGGAGCGTAAGTAAGAGGAGCACGATGTACGCGATGCCCAATCCCACTGCCCACATTCCTGCGCGCGTGAGGAACTTCTTCCAGCCGAGCTGGTTCTTCTTTGCTTCTAGCCATCGAAACCCAAGTACGGGTACACGCACGATGGCTGCGAGAACGGCGCCTATTTTTCCAGATGCCTGTGGTCGGTTCCTTCGAAGGGGATTGAAGGGTGGCTCATTCTTATTCCAACCTTGACCCAGGGAGCGGCGGGAAAATCCTTCGGACATAAAAATAGCTTACAGCTGATAGCCCAGAGCTAATAGCCTGAAGAAGATTTTTTTAGAATGTATCACACGGTAAAATCAAGCAACTTGTCCCGCTAATTCCCTGCTATAATTCCCGTGATGTTCACATTCCTCGTTACGACGGCACATGCGCAGATGTTCGTGAACACGGGCATCCGTGCCACGTTTCCACAGGTGATGAGTCGCATTGTGGGCTGGCTCGCAACGAGCGGTGTGGCTGTGTGCGCAGCGCTCTTCTTAATAGGGGCCTTCATGATGGTGTTCAATGCTCGCTCTCCCGACAAGGCCGCACAGGGCAAAGACATCATGATTCAGTCGATGATCGGCCTCTTTGTCATTCTCGGGGCGTATGGAATATTGAGGACGGTGTTTTATGTGCTTATCTAGAAGGGGAATGAAGGGAATGAGGGCAATCAAGAATTTGCCATGTCCTTATTCCCTTCATTGCCTTCAATGCCTTCTCAAATATTCAAGAATTTACTAAATATCAGGCCATCCCTCTGCTACCATCTAAAGCTATGCACCTACAAGACGATTCCATGGATGATCGCACGCTGGAGCTCTTGGAACAGGCAGAGCAACTAAAGATGAACGGCAAGTACCACGAAGCCATTACGATCCTTGAGGAGATCCTTCTTACCGATCCCGAGAATGTCGCCGCACTGGAGGAAATCGCCGACAACGAACTGAGTCTTGGTCGCTACGAGCGTGCCGAGGTTGCTGCCTCCCAAGCCGTTGCTTTCGACGACAGCAGTTATACCGCCGAGTACATCCTTGGGTTCCTCCGCTCACGTGAAGCACAGTGGAAGAACGCCGTCGCACACTTGCGCTCAAGCAATCAACTCAAGCCCAACAACGCCGAGATCCTCCGCTGCCTGGGTTGGGCACTCTTCAATGGGGGAGAGCATGCACAGGGAGTCGTCACACTCGAACGCGCACTCAACTTGGATCCCGATAGCACACTCACGCTCTGCGACCTTGGTGTGGCGTACTTGGAACTAAAGCAATACAGCAAAGCACGTGCTTTGTTTGAGCGTGCGTTGGATCTTGATCCTAAGAGCGCACGCGCACAGGAGTGCCTCCAAGCGGTGGAGCGACTTCTCAAAGTTGCCAAGAAATGAACTGCGTGTCTGGCAGCTACCATCCGTAGGACATCCGTTATACACTGAGCGCCATGTCTCAGTCGTTTTTACCGCCTGCAGTCAGACATGGGTTACGCATGCTTCGCCGTGATCACAGTTACGGTGCCCTGCTTGCAACGCTCACAGGCACACTCTTCCTCTTCCACCTCCTCGGTTTGGTGGCTCTTGGAGTATCCGGTGCTGAGAAATCACTCGCGTCCTTTACAGACGTTCGCGTGTCGATGTCGGCCTCTGCAACGGATGATCAAATTCAAAACTTTTTGAGCACACTTAAGAATCAGCCTTTCGCATCCGAGACCACCTACGTCACGCGCGACCAGGCATTCGAAGCGCAGCGCCAGGCTGACCCAAGTCTCACACAGCTCATTGAGCGTGCGCAGCTGGGAAACCCCTTTCGCGATACCGTGGCGATTCGCCTTACCGAAGGCGCCAGCCTGGATTCGCTTCAGTCCTTCTTGCGTAACTCCGAATGGGCAGGCGTTGTCGATCTCGCCTCCCTCTCGACGGTTGCAAGCCAGGAAACACGTACATCCGAACTCCTCGCTGGTGCACGCGCCATTCGATTCCTGAGTGTCCTCCTGCTCTTCCTCGCCCTTGGTGTAACGGTCTTCGCACTCATCATGTCGTTTGATGCACGCGCAGAATTGCGCGCAGAAGAAGTGACGGTGAGTCGCTTGCTTGGCGCACGTCCGTCCGAAGTCCTCCTTCCATTCGTTACCGAGGCAACAGTTCTGCTCCTCCTCGCAAGCCTCCTGAGTGGTCTCGTGCTTGCCATCACCATCACGATTCTCCCATTGCTCTTCCCGGCTCTCCTTACGGGCAGCCTCGCAGAGTTGTGGCAGGCTGCTCTGAGCGCACTCCTCGTTATTGCCCCGATTGCGGCTCTTTTGCACATTGTGCTCGCTCCCATCATTGCGTGGGTGGGCGTGCGCATGGGCGTGAGGTTGCCGGCTCTTTCCCTCGCGTAAGCCATGGCACGTCGTGAGCAACTCTCTGCGATTGTGCTCCGTAGTTTTGACGTGGGTGATGCCGATAGGTTTTGCATTTTCCTCACGCGTGAACACGGACGCATCGCTGCACGCGCGAAGGCCGTACGCAAAACAGGAAGCCGCATGGGTGGATCCCTGCTTCCATTCCATCGCATTGTTCTCGACCTCACCGAGTCCTCCACAGGATTCATTGTCACAGGTGCACAACTTGCTCGTGGGTTCTCTCCTACATCCGACATCCGTTCGTTTGCCGCTGCGCATGAGGCATCGGAATTACTTATGAACCTGCTCCAGGATGAAGATCCTCTCCCAGAAGTGTTCGATGCCTTTGAGGCCTTCTTGGCAGATCATCTCCAGGCTCCAGAAGCTGCGTATCAGGCTTTCACGTTTCATCTTCTCTATCTCCTCGGCTTTTTGCCAGAGTTGGAGAATGTGAGTGCATTTGGTGTATGCGGCGAAGAAGAACAGACATTCATCGCTGCCGCTATTCAAGGAGAATGCCTAGAGTCCAGTCTTCCTACACTCAAAAACGTGCGCGTGATTGCCACGACATTACTTTCGGAACACATCACGAATCCCATGAGGTCACCGGAAATCGCACATGTGTTGAGCATCTGATGCTTACTTTCTTTTGTCTGCCCGACAAAAGAAAGATAACAAAGAAAAGCGCACCGCGCGCCAAAACCCCTCCGCACCGCCCTGTCATTTCGTCGTCGGGTCCTCCAAGGCTTCGGACCCTCCT
>CAYRXE010000021.1:10558-17255 GCA_964428205.1 uncultured Candidatus Peribacteria bacterium
CTCCGCACCGCCCTGTCATTTCGTCGTCGGGTCCTCCAAGGCTTCGGACCCTCCTCCTCATGCGATCTTTTTGCTCCGCAAAAAGAACAGGGCTACCCCTTCACCCCCCGTGGCGCGCGGGAACCCCCAGTGTTTAGGGCGTTGTTGGCGCGGCAGGCGCTGAGGTTGCACCCACGAGATAGAACAACGAGCGAGCTTGATAGTGTGAGTACACGGGCTCGACCTTTGTAGTGCCTGTGCCGGACTCGGTAATGCGGTACCAGGCAGTCTTCATGCCCGGGACTTTGTCGCCCACTTTCTTTTTCTCTCCAGGTGCCAGGTCAGTGGAGACCTCGATCCTGTCTGGTGGGATGCCGGTCTTATCCCACACAAATGGGCCGTAGACGAGGCTCTTGCGATTATCTTTGGTGCCGTAGTAAATGAAGAACGCGAGGTCGCCTTCGGTGTGCGTTTGCATCAGCAGCGCTCCCGGGCTGTCATTCCTAAACTTTAAGTCTGCACTGCCCGGATACACCGTCGCATCTGTTCCCTGTGGTGCGTAGTGGTTCACGGCGAAGCTGTGGTTACGACGATCGGTAATGGGGAAGCCTGCTTCCCACACGCCGCGGTATGCAGTCGAGCTTACTTGGCAGAGGCCGCCGCCGTAGTCGGGCTCCACACGATCACCTTTGATCACAAGTTCCTTCCAGTAACCGGTTGATGCACCCACAGGCCCGAGTGTTTGGACAAAGGAGAAGATGGTGTCTTTGGGAACAATGTGGCCGTTGAACTTCGCCATACCTACCGCAATGTTGTGGCGACGTGCGTTAGGGGAGTTACTAAAGTCAGATTCTCCCAGGGCAACGACTTCGCGAATGCCCATCTCTACCAAGCCGGGGTCCGTGACGGTGACCGATGGCTGCGTGACAACGACGGGGATGGAGACGGTGGGAATATCCTGGTCCAAAGCATTCACCGTTACCTCTGTGAGAATCTCGGTATCCACATCGCGTCCCGGCATACCAGCACCCTGGAACGTTACTTTGCCTTTTTCGTCCCTTCCGATCACGACACTGCCTGCTTTGCGGCTGATGTTTGCGACAACCAAGCGATCCAAGTCACGAGCAATAGCAGCCTTGTTCCATGTGACAGCACTCGTGCGCGTGAGTCCGTTTGGGATGTCAGGAAGATCATCACCATCAACCAGGAGCTGTTCAGGTGGAACAATCACGTGACCGTCCATGACCCACTGCTCACTCTTACCTGTCCAATCCGGAAAGTTTTTTACTGCGAGCGTGAAGAGATGATGTTGATACTGAAACGTGATGGTTGCCGGCGCGGCGCTCGCCAAACCGGGAGCCAAGAAGGGGAGTGTGAAGCCGATGGTCCAGAGCAGACGTTTCACGCTCGCATTCTGCCTGTCTCTTCCGCAATTTCCAAAAACTCACTCCTTAAATTTAAGCGGCAGGGAGTTCGGAGCGGGCAACTCATCCAGTGCTTGGTTTACGAGGGCATCTGCTCTGTAGTTATCACTCCTCGGAATGTGCTTAAAGACGACGTCGGGAAGATCATCCGAGAGTCGCTTAATCTCATCAAATAAAGGCTGGAGAGTAGGCATTTTGACGCGATATTCGCCACTCAGCTGCTTTACGATCAGTTCAGAATCCATGTGACACACGAGCCTGTTTGGGTGATGCGGAATGGCCAACTCCAATCCCTTAATCAACGCCCGATACTCGGCGACGTTATTGGTCTCGATGCCGATTCTCTCCTTGTACTCCTTCACGGTCACTCCGCGCGTGGGGTCTTCCAAAATACAGGCGATGGCAGACTGACCCGGATTGCCGCGCGACCCACCATCAGTAAACAGGTGGAGCGTGCCACCTACATTCGAAGATCGGGGGACGCTTGAGGTCTCGGTTCCTTCCAAAGATTTTTCGATAATATCCGCTGCAAATTGCTCGCGTTCTTTAATGCGCGGAAATGTTTCCGCAAGTCGTCGTTCGAGGGCGGCGGGGAGTCTGATCATTAAAAGAGATTCTACCCGTAAGTCACTAAGCGCAAAGACTGCTTGAATGAAGAATGTAGAATTGAGAATGGATAATTTAAAAGGAATTCCTTGTTTAATTCTTCATTCTACATTTTCAATTCTCAATTTTTACACCCGCAAGTTTGGCCATCACAAGCGCATCCTTGGTGCTTAGCTTCCGGAAGATCGAGTTTAAAGCGCTCATCACGGTAATCCACGGTCGATCCGCCAATGCGTTTTAGGGCCAGGAATGGCGCAAAAATCTTCATCTGAGGAACTTCTGCATGCGTACACTCCAGTGCTTCTTCGGGTTTCGATGGTATGAACTCCATACAAAAACCACCGGCGCCATCCACGGTCACCATCAACATGTGATCAGTTTTTCCTTCTTGCTCCGCGATCTTCCAAAAACCTTCGGCGGCACTCTTCGTGATCGTGAGTGTCTGCGGACGATCGGGTTCTTCGGCGAGTCCGCGGTTCAAGTCATCTACCAACTCCGCGATATCGTCATCGGTGTAGCCATGACTGCGCACGCCATTGGAAATAGTTTCGAACGCCATGCCGCCGCAGCCCACACAGTGCAGGCCCCACGTTGCGAGGATTTTTTCGGCTCCCGGAAACAAGGCTACGACATCGGCAATGGGCATATCTGCATGAATCTGCAGAGAATTTTTCTCGTTTTTTGCCGCCGTTGCCTGTGCGTTTCGTGTTACCATGGGGACCAATCCTAACGGGTTTTTTGGTTTTCTCCCACGAAATTCTGTGAAACTTACGCAGTCTCAACGCGCACAATTCATCGGCGCCTTGGTTGTTGCCGTCATCATTGGTTGGCAGCTGGGTGTACACGCAGAGCAAAACCGCATGATCAGTAGGTTTGGTCTCCCAAAAGACACCATCACGGGAACAGGTACCCTTATTATTGATCCCGAAAAAGAAGCCGACATGACACTCGTATGGAGTGTGTGGCGCGAACTTTTGCGTTCGTACATCGAGCCATCCGACATGGATGTGACGACGATGATTCGCGGAGCGGCGCATGGACTCACTCAGGCAGTGGGTGATCCGTACACGACGTTCCTTCCTCCTCAGGAAGCAAAAGCATTTCATCAATCTCTCGATGGTCGCCTGGAAGGAATTGGTGCCGAGCTGCGTGAAGAAGGGGATTACATTGCCATCGTGCATCCCATCAAAGGTTCTCCTGCCGAGCGCATTGGTCTTCGCAAAGACGATGTGATCACCGAAGTAAACGGCGAAGACATTGCCGGTTGGTCCATCGATCGTGTGGTCTCGAACATTCGCGGACCAGGTGGCACACAAGTGACCCTTACTGTGTACAGGAAAGGCGAACCCAAGGCTCTCACCTTTACCATCACGCGCGAAACCATTCGTATTCCCAGCGTCGAAGGTCGTATTGTCAAAACAGGTACCGGGTCCATTGGTGTTATTGCCCTTGCTCAGTTCGGCGAAGACACGGTGAATGAGGTCAAACAAGCCATCGCAGACGTACGCAAAGAAGCCATTAAAGGCATCGTCATCGACCTGCGTGGCAACGGCGGCGGGTACCTCGAGAGCGCCATCAGCATTGCATCGATGTTCCAAAAAGAGGGGGTCGTGGTGACCGTCGACAAGCGCGGACAAAAGCCAGATGTTCGTAGTGTTTCGGGTGAGACAACCGAGCCTACAATCCCACTCGTCGTCCTCATCAATGAGGGGTCCGCGAGTGCGTCCGAGATCCTTGCCGGCTCCTTGCAGGACCACAAACGCGCGGTCGTGGTGGGCATGAAGAGCTTTGGAAAAGGCACCGTCCAGGAGGTCCACGATTTGGCCGATGGGTCGGTCTTGAAGGTCACGGTTGCTCGTTGGATTACGCCTGCGGGCAAGAATTTGGCCAAGGAAGGAGTGCATCCCGATGTCGTCCAAGATGTGACTCCTGCTGATCTGGAAGCCAAAAAAGACCCGCAACTCGATGCAGCCTACGCAGCGGTTTTTCACCACGTTTGGCGCGATGGAATCGTCCAAAAATAGGGCCGGAAATTGAGTGAAAAACGGACCAAAAAACAGCCTCAAAACAGGGTCATTTTTTGATCAATTTTAGGGTCCATTTTCGACCCAAAAACAGGGTCATTTTTGGGGCAAAAAACGTGTCAAATTTGGACCCATTTCGACACTCTTTTTCTGCCGTTTGACGTGTGCTCAGACCGCAGAATTTCATAGTTGGTATGACGCCTCAGAACGTGAAAATGTGTGCGTCGTTGGCACCCTCAATCCGCCCAATCCAAAAAACACCCCTCCGTGCGTAAACGAATAGTGGACTTTAGAGGCCATTGACGGGGTCTATTTCCAGGGCCTGATAGCCCATCTTTACCCCCCTGTTTTTGGCTGCATTTGGGCCACCTGACCACCCCTACATTTGCTTTACTGTAAGCCAAAAAGTCTCTGCATCCGGATCTTCATTTTTGGCCTATTTTCCCGAGAGCCCGTTTGGGCGTTCCCGACCCCGACTTTTTCTGATATACTAGTGAGAAATCTTAAGTGCATATAAGGAACGTGCGCATGGGCGCGAAAAGACACATTCACACACATCCAAAACACAATGACCCATTCGGGTAACGATCAGAGGCGACTCCCCACCACCTGGAAGCAGGGTCTTCCCATGCTCGTCCTTCGTGGTGGCAAACGTCAGGTCACGGACTGGGTCCGAGACGTGCTTGTTCATACGGACTATCCGACCCTCAATCGCGGAGGCAAAGAAACTGTCCGTCGCTACCTCGAACATCAGACAGGTTTGAGCAAGGCGATGGTGCTTCGTCATGTGCTCTCGTACTGCGCTCGTCAGCGCATGTTCGGTGACGAGTCTGCCCCGGTCGGTTCCGGTACGTCGCCAGTCAGTGTCACACGTCACTCGAGCAAACTCACGGTCGCAACTCTCGCGGCCATGTTCTTGCTCACCGGTGTTGCCGCGGGAACATGGGTTCGTAACAGCAACCTCCAGGCTCAGCTCCTCAGCACCCAGGCAGATGTCCTCAAGCTGGAGCGTGCCCGCATTGCCCAGGTCGAAAGTCCTACGGGCACGGTTCTTAGTTCGCCAACACAGACAACGTCTTCCGACATCAGTGGCGAACGTCTCGAAACGTTGCGCCGCACAATCACTGCACGCATTGATCGCTTGCAGGCACGCCTCGGTCGCTCGGCTGCTGCCAACGGTGTGACCAACACCAGTACAGTCGCTTCGCTCTTCGAGCTCACGGGCAAGGGTCAAGACGGACAAATCCTCATGCTCCTCCGCGGTCGCCCCATGTGGGTGAACATGCCGGGAAGCATTGCTGCAGATTTGGATCCACCATCGCGTCACCGTCCGTACGATCCTGCCGGCAGTGAGCCGCGCAGTTATGGCGGCGGGAATCCGACCAGTGGGGGAACAACCGGCGGAGGCGGAAGCAACATCACATTGCCGATCAGTATCAACACCGACACGTCCGGTGTTTTGTCTCAAGGCAGGGGAGGACTGGGATTCAGTAGTTACTCCTCCGGTGATTTGATCATCGGCACATCTGCCGGTGGCCTCGCCAAGCTTGCAATCGGGTCACAGGGCTACGTGCTTACGTCTTCGGGCGGCACGCTCATGTGGGCGGAGTCCACCGGTGGTGGAGGCTCGAGTAGTGGCATGTCTTTGACCAGTGGTGATGCACGTTACGTGCGCAAGCAGGGCGACTTGATGACGGGCGCACTCGTCATCCAAAACGGAAACACGCACACAGCAACAGCAGCGCCGTTACTCAACGTTCGTGGAACGATGTCCGGTCGCAGTTTGTGGCTGACGGGCACGGGCTCACGTCCGCTTTTGATGACGAACATCACACGCGGCATTGTGGGAATCGGAACATCAAATCCAACACAGCCTGGTGCTGCACTGCAGGTGGAGAGTGGCTCGATCACGATCCTTCGCAATGGCATCACAAGCTACGGAGGCAACACCAGTTACCACTTGGAAATCAGCAACGCAGGTCACACAGGAACGTACGGCGAACTCGCTCTTGGTGTCGATAGTAGTGGCAATGCTGTCCTGCAGTCCTTTGGCAGCAGGCCGATTCTCATCAACCCCACAGGCAACAACGTTGCGATTGGTACTGGCAAAACCAATGCACTCGCAACCCTCGACGTCCTCGGCACCATCTCCGGTTCTGCACTTGTCATCAACGGATCCATCACGAACACGGGTTCACTCACCACTCGTGGCACTGTGACTTTCCGCAGCCTCACAGGATGCGCAACGCTCCAAACAAACAGCAACGGAGTTCTGAGCTGTGGTCCTGCGGCAGGTTTTGGTTCGGGCAATGTGCTCACGATTGGTGACGCTCGCTATGTCTCCAAACAGGGCGACACCATGACGGGCGCACTCGTGATTCAAAACGGTAACTCGGGAACGAGCACTGCCGTCGCACTTCTCAACGTTCGCGGCACCATGTCTGGTCGCTCGCTCTGGGTGAGCGGCAGCGGATCTTCGGCCCCACTCTTCCGTGTCGATTCCACCACGAACCGTGTGCTCATTGGTACAGCCAGTGGCACCGACTTGGTGAACATTAAGGGCGGTCGCCTGTCTGTCGTTCGCCCCGGAGTTTCTACGTACGGCAACCAGACGACGTATCACTTTAGCGTCACCAATTACCAACAGGGCGGCACGTACGGCGA
>CAYRXE010000022.1:0-16905 GCA_964428205.1 uncultured Candidatus Peribacteria bacterium
ACACTGGCGACACCGTCGTCATCATCGCAGGCAAGGACAAGGGCAAGACCGGAACCATCATCCGTGTGCTCGAGACCGATAACCGCGTCGTTGTGGGAGGACTCAACCTGCGCACGCGTCACATCAAGAAGACGGCTCAGGAAGCAGGTCGCATCCTCAAGTTCGAAGCAAGTCTCCACGCAAGCAACGTCATGCTCGTCGATCCAAAGACGAAGAAGCGCGCTCGCATTGGTTACAAGATGGAGAAGGGTAAGAAGCTCCGCATTTCCAAGAAGAGCAAAGAAGTCGTTGTCCCAGTCCGCGCAGAGAAGACGAAGAAGAAGTCTGCAGACGCTGCCGATGCTAAGTCCGGCTCACCGTTCTGGCGCAAGAAGGGCGATGCCACAGGTGATGTGAAAGAAGGTTCTCACATGCAGCAAGATAAGAGCGTCCCAGACGCAGCACAGCAATCCATCCATCGTTCCGGTGGTCGCGGTTCCTAAATCCCCCCATGTCCTACAAAACTCTCCATGAACGGCTCAAGACAGATATCGCGAAGCAGCTCAAAGAAGAGCTCGGCATCGCCAACGTGCATGCTCTTCCAAAGCTCAAGAAGGTGATGGTGAACGTGGGTATCAACAAGTCCAAGATGGATAGCAAGGAACTCCACGAATACATCATGGAGTCTCTCAAGAAGATCACAGGTCAAAAGGCCGTCCAGACTCGCTCCCGCAAGGCCATCTCCAACTTCAAGACACGCGAAGGGGGAGTGGTAGGCGCCATTGTCACGATGCGTGGCAAGCGCATGGAAGAGTTCGTTGACCGTTTGGTCAGCTACATCCTCCCACGCATCCGCGACTTCCGTGGTCTTCCAAACAAGCTCGACGGTAAGGGTAACTACGCACTCGGTCTCAAGGACCACACCATCTTCCCAGAAATCGGTACGGCTGATGCAGCCAAGATCTTCGGTCTTCAGATTCAGCTCACGATCAGCGGTGGAAGCGATGCACACTCCCGCGCCCTCCTCCACGCCATTGGAATGCCTATGATCCGCGCAAAGTCGAAAGTTGCTGATTCCTCCGGTTCCAGCGATACTACCCGCCCCGCAAAGTAATATGGCACGCACCTCTCTCATCGTCAGCCAAAGGCGCCGTATGGATAAGTACCTCCGCGACAAGCGGGCGGGACGAAAGCCAAAGTTCCCTACGCGCATCTATCGTCGCTGCACCTTGTGTCAGCGTCAGCACGGCTACATGCGTATGTTCGGTATCTGCCGTATCTGCTTCCGTGAACTCGCAATGCGCGGCGAAATGCCGGGCATCACCAAATCCTCCTGGTAATCATGACCATGCTTAATGACCCCATCGGCGATCTCCTCACGCGCATGCGCAACGCGCAGCACGCTCGCAAGAACAGTTGCAGCGCACCGCTCTCGAAGATCAAGCTTCAGCTCTGCGAAATTCTCAAGCGCGAGGGATACATTGAGAATGTCGAAGTTGTTGGCGACGCTCCAAAGCAGGATCTCACGGTGACGTTTGTTCCAGGAAAGATCATCGAAGTGAAGCGCATCAGCAAGCCTGGTCGCCGCAGCTACGAAGCCACCGCTAACCTCAAGCCAGTGCTCAATGGTTACGGCATGGCCATCATCACCACCAGCAAGGGTCTCCTGACCGATAAAGAAGCCCGCGCACAGAAAGTGGGCGGCGAAGTTCTCTGTACCGTCTCCTAATCATGTCTCGTATTGGTGCTAAACCAGTGGCTCTCCCGAGTGGTGTGACCGCCGAAGTAAAGGCCGGACACGTCGTCGTGACAGGTTCCAAGGGCGAACTCAAAGTTCTCCTTCTCCCAGAAGTGAACGTCGCTATTGATGGCTCGACCCTCAAGGTGACACGCAAGGGTGAAGACAAGAACTCCAGGGCACGTCACGGTCTCATCCGCGTGCTCATTCAGAACGCTGCCGTTGGTGTCTCTCAGGGCTACGAGAAAAAGCTCGAGATCATTGGTGTGGGTTACAAGGCTGCACTCAAGGGTAAGAACTTGGTGCTCAACCTTGGTCACAGCCACCCGATCGAGTTCCCGGTCCCAACAGGTATCGAGATCTCTCAGGACGAGAAGAACAAGAACATCTTGATCATCAAAGGTATCGACAAGCAGCTCGTCGGTCAGGTCGCATCCGACATCCGCGAACTGCGCCCACCAGAGCCATATAAAGGCAAAGGTGTTCGTTACATGGGCGAGTTTGTCCGCCGCAAGGCAGGTAAGGCCGCCGCTGCTAAAGCTGCATAATCACTACTATGACTCTCTCTAAGATCCAGCACAGGCAGAACCGCAAGAAGCGCATCCGCGCTCGCGTGATTGGCACAGCTGCACGCCCACGTCTCTCGGTCTTCCGCTCGCTCACGCGCCTCACGGCTCAGTTGATCGACGATACGGCTGGCAAGACACTCGTCTCCGCTTCCACATCCGAGACCAAGAGCAAGCTCTCCAAAGAGGGCGCTGCAAAAGTGGGAACCCTCCTCGCCAAGAAAGCTACGGACGCCGGTATCACCGCAGTGGTCTTCGACCGCAACGGCTACAAGTACCATGGTCGCGTACAGTCCCTCGCCGACGCAGCTCGCGAAGGCGGACTCAAGTTCTAATTCTCCTCTCGCTATCCCTCTCTTATGAACGCTAAGACTTCCAGACCCGACCGCAAGCGCAACGACCGTGGCGGACGCCGCGAGCCAAGCGAATTCTCCGAGGCAACGCTCAGTGTTGACCGCGTGACGCGCGTCGTGAAAGGTGGTCGTCGTATGCGTTTCCGCGCCGTTGTGGTTGTGGGAAACAAGAAGGGCAAAGTGGGCCTTGGAACGGGTAAGGCAAACGAAGTGCAGGTCGCTGTGAAGAAGGCTGTGTCTGCCGCAAAGCGCGCCATGATCCGCATCCCGCTCAAGAACGGAACGATCCCCCATGCTGTTGAACTCAAATTCAAGGCTGCTCACCTTCGCTTGATGCCTGCTGCTCCTGGTACAGGAGTCATTGCTGGTGGTGCTCTTCGCGTCATCTTGGAACAGGCTGGTGTGAAAGATGTTCTCAGCAAGCGCTTCGGAAGCCGCAACAAGCTTGTGAACGCACAGACATCCATCATGGTGCTCGAGAAGCTCAAGAAGGATCCTGCCTACATGCAAGAAGAGAAGGCTGTTGTCGTTGCTCCAGACGGTGCTCCAGAAGCTGAAGCTGATAAGTCCGCTCCTGGCGTGACGCAGATCAGCAAGGGCGAAGCACAGAAGCGCGTCGACGAAGCTCGTCGCTCGAAGGTCGACGATAAGTAAAAACAATCCCGCATCCTTTCGAATGCGGGTGTTCCTTTCTTGTTCCCTAGATCATTGCTGATCGTGGGGCGGGAGAACAATGTGTTCTGTTACGTGTCCGGTTTGCGTTTGAATCTCAATGTGTATCGAAAATGTTTTAGGACTACGATACGAGATTTCACGCACAGGGACTGGATTCCGACAAACTGGAAATAGGACGATCACGTGCTGCATTGAACTGCCTCCATGAGAAAGGATCTACCGAAAGTCTCCTCTTGTAGCGTCTTGCTACAAGTAGCTGACAATCAAGTCCAAGGACTTTAGCTTACAGAAGCCAAAAATTCAACTGTGGTATACTCAAAATCTCATGAAAAAAGCACTGATTATTATCGCACAAGAAGGCTTCCAGGACGTAGAACTCAATGGCACGCGGGACAGTCTTACGAAGGCAAAATTCAGCATCGTGTTGTGTAGCAAAGAAGCAAAAACCTGCACGGGAAAATTTGGTGCGCGCGAAGAGGCAGCCGTAACCATGCGCGAAGCTGATCCATCGGAATACGACCGTTTTGCGTTCATCGGTGGACCGGGTGCGCATGCACTCCGTGACGACCCCGAAGCACTCGAGCTCGCACGTAAGATCGCGGCAACAGGCAAGCCCTGGGGTGCCATTTGTATTGCTCCTACTATCCTGGCTGCCGCTGGCGTTTTGAAAGATAAGAAGGCGACGGTGTGGAATAACGACGATAAACAGGGCGTGTATATCGAGGCCTTCGGTGCCACCTATGTGCCGCAGCATGTGGTGCAAGATGGGCAGCTGGTGACGGCCGATGGGCCCGAGGCAGCGGGGGAGTTTGGCAGGGTATTGGCGAGCCTCTGAAAGGGGTCCAAATAGCCCAAAATCCCTTGAGATTGGGGGGTTTCTTCTCTACCATCTCGGCCTGTCTTGGAAAGCCAAGGCAAGTCCCCAATTTTCCCATGCATCATCTTCTTAAGCCCGCACACGGTTCCACTCAAAAGCGTAAGCGCGTCGCTCGCGGTAACTCCGCAGGTGGCGGTACGACGGCAGGTCGTGGAACAAAAGGTCAGCAGTCCCGCACGGGTAAGGGACGTTCGTTCGGATTCGAAGGAGGACAAGTTCCTCTCCTCATGCGCCAGCCTAAGCTCGGTGGCTTTAAGCGTCCGATGAAGATCCAGTACCAGGTGCTCAACATCGAACTCCTCGAAGAGCGTCTCGATGCCGGTAGCTACGATGCGAAGGATCTCAAGAAGCTCGGTATCGTCAGCAACAATCGCCCTGTCAAAATCCTTGGCATGGGTAAGCTCACGAAGAAGTTTGATCTCACGGTCGCTGCTGCTTCCAAGTCTGCAAAGGACGCTGTGAAGAAGGCAGGCGGTTCTCTCACTGTTCGCAAGCCTAAACTCTGATATTTTACTAGCAGCCTGGTGGCTGCTTTCTGCGCCTTCGGCGCAGCTCGCAGGTAAGGATACCTGCGCTGATCCTCATTACATTCGCACGACTCCTTCATGTTTACTTACTTGCAACAACTGTGGCGTTCGGAAGATCTGCGTAAGCGCATTCTCTTCACGATCGGCCTCCTGTTTTTGTATCGCGTGATGTCGCACATCCCGGTGCCAGGTACGGATCCCCTCGCCCTCACACAATTCCTCGACCAGCGCGGAAACATCGGCGCTCTTGGAGTCTTCGCTGCACTCACAGGTGGTTCTCTTACGAACTTCTCGGTGGTGATGCTTGGTTTGTCTCCATACATCAACGCATCGATCATCATGCAGCTCTGCACGGTCATCTTCCCGAAGCTCGAAGCACTCAGTAAAGAAGGTGCAAGTGGCCAAAAGGAGATCAACCGCTACACACGCTTCCTTAGTTTGCCTCTCGCATTCCTCCAGAGTTACGGATTCCTCTTGCTCCTCAGCCGCAGCACCGCTGCCACAGGACTCTTGGATCTCACGTTCCCTGGTGTGCTTCTCCCCATGCTCTACGTCACAGCCGGTTCACTCATCCTTATGTGGTTGGGTGAAGTAATGACAGAGAAGGGTATTGGTAACGGAACTTCCATGATCATCTTCACGGGTATCGTTGCCGGAGTTCCGGGACACGTGGGTGCCATCATGGCCGGTGGCGAAAGTCAGATGCAGGTGTTCTACCTCTTCATCGTTGTAACACTCGCCATGCTCGTTGCCGTTGTGCTCTTTACCGATGCACACCGTCTCATCCCCATCACCTACGCCAACCAAGGTGCAGGTCGTGGCGTGCAGGGTTCGTTGCCTATCCGCCTGAACCAGGCAGGCATGATCCCGATCATCTTTGCCGTTTCGCTCATCACGTTCCCGGGAATTCTCGCGCAGTTCCTCCAGACTGCTCCGCGCTTCCAGGGTGTGGTGAACTTCATTGCTACCTACCTCAACGCACAGTCTCCGAGCGTTGTGTACCTCGCTATCTACTTCTTGCTCGTGATTGGCTTCACGTACTTCTACGTGTCGGTCAGCTTTAAGCCGGAAGAAATTGCAGAGAGCATCCAAAAGCGCGGTGGCTTTACGCCGGGTGTTCGCCCAGGTGCTGCAACAGCTCAGCTTCTCAAGAAAGTTTCCAGTCGCTTGAACCTGTGGGGTGGAGTGTTCCTCGCCATTGTTGCCATCGTCCCATTGCTCTTCACACGCTATACCACGCTCACCTCGGCTGAGCTCCTCATCTCCGGTTCCGGTCTCATCATCGTGGTCGGCGTCGTGATGGAACTCATCCGCCAGATCAATGCGCAGATGCTTGCGCACGATTACGAGAAGCTCGTCTAATTTTACGATTATTATTCGATGGAAACTTCTACCCTCGATGGCGTCGAGATGATCGTTCAGGGCGATCGCACTCTTAAGCAAATCAATGAGGAACTACAGCTAGCCCTTCGATCCTCTGATAACCAGAGGTTCCTTGAGTTGCAGATTGAGGCTGGCGCAGCGTTGTCGCATATGAAAGCAGGTGCACTCCTGTTTGATCCTGAAAGTTTTGTTCGCCACTTTGCTTCGTAACTATGGACCTCGTTCTCTTCGGAATCCAAGGCAGTGGCAAAGGAACACAAGCTAAGAAGTTGGCTGCCGAACATGGATTCGAGATTTTTGAGGCAGGCGCCGAGCTCCGCAAGATCGCCGCAAGCGGATCGGACTTGGGAAAGACGGTCAAAGAGCACATCGATGCCGGTCACTTGGTCCCGCACGAGATCATCATGCTCGTGGTCAAGAATGCCATTTGCGCCAAGCCCAAAGAAACCACGATCATCTTTGACGGTGTTCCACGCGACGAAAACCAAATGAACGATTTCAACGTAATCATGCAGGGGTGTGGTCGCGACTTCCGTTGCGTGCATTTTCTCTTGGATGCCGAGGCCGGCGTACAGAGAATCGTCGGTCGTGCAAAGTTGGAAGGCAGAGTGGATGATCAAAATGAAGAAACCATTCGCAAGCGCATGAATACCTTCTTGGCCAAGACCATGCCGGTGATTGAGGCATACAAGGCCCAAGGCAAAGTCACAGAAATCCAGGCGGATGGCGCCGTGGAACAGGTTTATGCGGATCTGGAGAAATTGGTCCACTGATCCGCTACTCTCCACCTATGCCCTCTTTCCAAATCCTCAAGCCCGCTCAAATCGAGAGCCTGCGTAAAGCCGGCAAGATTTTGCGTGAGTGCTTACAGGCAACAGCTGCACAGGTAAAAGACGGCATGACGACCAAAGAAGTCGATACCTTTGCCGAGGAGTTTATCCGGTCGCGGGGAGGTATCCCCGCGTTCAAGGGATACAACGGATTTACCGGGACATTGTGTACGTCGGTGAATGACGAATGTGTGCACGGCATCCCCGGTCCTCGTGTTTTGAAAAACGGCGACATCATCGGGTTGGACGGCGGTGTGATCTACGACGGGTTGTACACCGATGCGTGCATCACCGTGCCGGTAGGGGATGTGCCGTTCGAAACGATTCGCTTTCTCGAAGTTTCCAAAGCTGCGCTCGACGCCGCCGTGAGTGTGGTGAAACCCGGTGCACAGATTGGCGATATTTCCTCCATGATCCAGGCAGTCGTAGAGGGTGGGGGATATCGTTGTGTGAATGCGCTCACGGGTCATGGGTTGGGATCCGAATTGCACCAGTATCCAGACATCCCCAACACAGGCACCAAAGGAACAGGTCCTGTTTTGCCTCCGTGGACACTCATTGCCATCGAACCGATTACTTCTATGGGCAAACCTGGCATCCGCGAATTGGCTGATGGATGGACAATTGTCACTGCAGATGGTTCCTTGAGCGCTCATTTTGAGCACTCCGTACTGGTGACCGTGGACGGGTGCGAGGTATTGGCGTAAATATACATTAATAAAATATATTTACATTTTGGCAAGTTCATTTGTCCAACGTACACACAAATTGCTCTCCGCAGGCTTGCTGATGCTCAAATCCCTCTGTAGGATCCCTCGGCTCTTGACCCCCTGTTTTCTCTGTGTCTAAGGACGTTATCGAACTCGAAGGGATAGTAGAAGAAGCGTATCCCAACGCACAATTCCGCGTCCGCGTCACGACTGAACAATTCAAGGACAAGAATCTCGTGCTGCTTTGCACCCTTGCCGGTCGCATGCGCGTCCATCGCGTACGCATCCTGCCGGGAGACAAGGTCAAGCTGGAGATGACGCCTTACGATCTCGAGAAAGGGCGCATCACCTATCGTTTCAATCCATTCAACCCGAATAATCCCACCGCTCCACAGCCTGGAGCATCCACCCCTCCTCCTGTCTCTACTCCCCAATGAAAGTTCGTCCTAGCTGCCGGCCCATGTGCAAAGACTGCCGTCTCGTCATTCGTAGGAATGGCAAAGGCAAGCCTGTCCGTCGCATCGTCTGCAGCAAGTTCCCTAAGCACAAACAGCGTCAGGGTTAATCCCACGCTTTCCTCCCTCCTCTCCCATGCTTCGTATCGGTGGTGTCGTCCTTCCCGGCAATAAGCGTATCGCTATCTCCCTGACTTACATCAAGGGAATCGGTCGCGCACTTGCTCTCAAGATTCTCGACGAATTGCACATCGATCAAAGCACGAAGACAGACGACGTGACCGAAGCAGATCAGGCTCGCTTGCGCGTGCGCACGGAGCAGGAACTCATCGAAGGTGAACTCACCCGCAAGGTCTCTCTCGACATCAAGCGTTTGCAAGACATCGGCACGTGGCGTGGCCACAGGCATAAGAAGAAGTTACCTGTCCGTGGTCAGTCCTCGCGCCGCAACGCCCGCACGAAGCGCGGCAAGAAGAAGACAGGTCTGTCCGGTCGTACCGTTCTTACCAAGACCTAATCCATCCACCTTATGGCTGATACAGCTGAAAAACCATCGGTTGCCGCTCTCCTTGAGGCCTCTGAGCCTGCAGCTACTACCGCTGCAGCTCCTGCCGGTAAGAAAAAGAAGATCAAGCGCCACTTGCCGAAGGCTCGTGTGTGCATCCATGCCGGAGAGAACAACACTATCGTCACGTTCACGGATTTCGACGGTAACGTGCTCTGCTGGAGCAGCTCCGGTTCGTCCGGATTCAAAGGAACGCGCAAGTCGACGCCATACGCTGCCAAGGTTGCTGCCGAAAACGCCGCTCTCAAGGCTAAGCCATACGGCATCGAGTCTGTCACGGTTGAGGTCAAAGGACTTGGACCGGGACGCGAGCAGTCCATCCGTGGACTCCAGAGCGCAGGTCTTAACCTCGACGCCATCATTGATGTCACGCCTATCCCACACGGTGGTTGCCGTCCTGCTGGACGCCGCCGCGTCTAAACATTGATCCTCACTTTTCTTTTTTATGCGTTATACCGGACCAAAGGCTAAGAAAGTTCGCCGCCAGGGTACAAACATCTTCGGCTCCGATAAGTACGACCGCGTACTCACCCGCAAGCCATACGGCCCGGGTAAGGGTCCTAAGTCCCAGACGAGCAAGCTCTCTGAGTACGGTAAGCAGCTTTTGGAAAAGCAGAAGGCCCGCGACATGTACGGCCTTTCTGAGCACCAGTTCCAGCGTCTCTATAAAGAGGCAACGCAGGTGACGGGTCAGACAGGTGAGACATTCAAGCAGCTCTTGGAGCGCCGTCTCGACAACGCAGTCTTCCGCGCTGGTTTCGCCATGACGCGCATGCAGGCCCGCCAGTTCGTGGGTCATGGACTCTTCACCGTCGATGGTATCCGCGTCACTATCCCGTCCTTCCGCGTAAAGCCCGGCCAGGTTATCGCTGTGCGCACGCAATCCAAGACTTCTCCTGTGTTCGCTCAAGTGTTGGGCTCACACGAGAAGTACTCCGCTCCTACATGGCTCACCGTTGATAACGGTTCCATGAAGATCACGGTTAAGGAGCTTCCTGGCGCCGAGCACGGCGAACAGGGCATCGACGTTCGTAAGATCGTCGAGTTCTACTCTCGCAACTAATTTTACCTCTCAATCGCACTGCTTCGGCGGTGCTTGATCCCCCTTCCATACCCCCTCCCGGTATGCACATCATCCAGGAAGAGATCGGTCTCCCAACATTCGCTGTCACCCCTGTCAAAAAGGGTGATGCGCGTCAGGCAATCTTCGCGATTGCACCATTGCCACCGGGATACGGTCTCACATTGGGCAACGCGCTTCGTCGCGTGCTCCTGAGCAGTCTCCCAGGTGCAGCGGTCACATCCGTTCGCGTGCAGGGTGTTCAGCACGAGTACACGACCATCAAGGGCGTGCACGAGTCTGTCATGGACATGATGCTCAACTTCAAGCTCTTGAAGCTCAAGAAGCACAGCAAGGATTCCGAAGTCATCACGCTCTCCGCAAAGGGCCCCAAGGACGTTACGGCTGCAGACCTCACGGTCTCCTCCGATATCGAAGTCCTCAACCCAGAACTCCACCTCTTTACGCTCGAGAAGGGCGCCGCCATCGACATGCAGATCACGGTGGAGAAGGGAGTGGGTTACGCTTCGGCTGCAGAGCGCAACCGCAAGCAGAACGAGCCAGGTCTCATGTACGTCGACGCTATCTTCACGCCAGTCGTGAAGGTCAAATTCGATGTCGAGCCTACACGCGTTGGTCAGCGTACGGATCTCGAGAAGCTCACGCTTGATGTCGAGACGTCCGGTTCTCTCTCTGCAGAGGAGGCCGTTCAGTTCGCAAGCCAGCTCCTCCAGAGCTACTTCGGTTACTTCGGTTCCGACAAGAAGGTTGTGGAGCCAGAGTTCATGGCCGATTTCTCCCGCGCAACGACGCCTCATGTTGATGACAACACGAGCACGCCAGTGAAGGAGAGCTACACCCCCATCGAAATCCTCAACTTCTCGCCACGCACCCTCAACGCCCTCATCAATGCCGGTGTTGGATCCATTGAACAGCTCACGAAGTGCAGCGAGGCTACCCTTAGTAACTTCCGTGGCTTTGGTGCCAAGGCCCTCGACGAGGTCAAAAAGACCCTCGGCGATCGCGGTTTGGCCCTCGCCAGCGATGCCCCGATGGACGCCTAGTTCATCCTTGGCCATCGACTTCCCACTCATAATCCTCTAGACTCTCCCGCCCATGCGTCACCGCGTTTC
The DNA here is from genome assembly GCA_964428205.1 of uncultured Candidatus Peribacteria bacterium. Taxonomy (GTDB): domain Bacteria; phylum Patescibacteriota; class Gracilibacteria; order Peribacterales; family Peribacteraceae; genus CAYRXE01. The sequence continues at coordinate 10,852 of CAYRXE010000022.1, forward strand.
CCGCCTCCGGCTCAGCTACAAACCTGCACATAGCAATATGCTGCAGCGTAACCTTGTCACATCCGTATTGCTGTACGAGAAGGTCCGCACGACGCTCAAGCGCGCACAGGTGGTTCGTCCTCAGATCGATCAGATCATCACGCTCGCAAAGAAGAAGGACCCAATGAACGCGATCCGCGCCATCAACATGGTCCTGACCGATAAGAACGCCAGCCGCAAGACGATGGAGGTGCTCAAGGCTCGCTACAAGGATCGTCAGTCCGGTTTCACCCGCATTGTGCCGCTCGGTATGCGCCAGGGTGATGGTGCCAAGCTCGTGTCTCTCGAACTCGTCGACGCTGCAACGCCTTCCGAACAGGAGGCAGTAAAGGCAGCGAAGACCGAGAAGAAAGTGAAGAAGACTTCCGCATCCAAGAAATGAAAACCTCTACACCTAAAGCAGCGGCTCCAACCTGGTACGTCGTCGACGCTACCGATCAGTCGATTGGTCGCATGTCGTCCAGGATTGCTCACGTTCTTCGTGGCAAGCACAAGCCTACGTTCTCTGCTCATCAGATGTGCGGAGATGTGGTGATCGTCATCAACGCCGAGAAGATGGCTGTAAGCCCAGAGAAAGGCCGCCGCAAGACGTACTACAAGCACTCCGGAATGCTCGGTCACATCAAGAGCGCTTCGCTCACCGAGATGATGGAGCGCGACGCACGCAAAGTGATTGAACTCGCTGTGTACGGCATGTTGCCACGCAACCGCCTGCGCGAGGACATCCTCCACCGTTTGCACGTCTACAACGACGACAAGCACAAGTACGCTGCTCAGAAGCCCCAGCCTTTGGATCTTACCAAGTTGCTGTAATTCCCAACCCTCATGACTGCTACTCCTTCCACCACCAAGCGTCCGTACTTCCACAGTATTGGTAAGCGCAAAAGCGCGATTGCCGATGTAAAGCTGTTGTCCGACGGATCCGGTGAAATCAAGGTGAACGGTATGAAGCCTAGGGAGTACTTCCAGTCTCCTTACCAGGTAGAGAACGCCACGGCTCCTTTGGTGATGACCGAACAGAAGTCGAACTTCGATGTCGAAATCCGCGTAGTCGGAGGCGGCAAGTCCGCTCAGTCTGATGCCATGCGCCACGGTATCTCCCGCGCATTGCTCCTCGTAAACCCTGATTATCGCAGTGACCTTAAGCGCGCCGGATTCCTCCGTCGCGATGCGCGCATCAAAGAGCGCAAGAAGCCAGGTCTCAAGCGTGCTCGCCGCGCACCACAGTTCAGCAAACGTTAATCTCGATCCCTTTCACGTGGGCTGTTGGTGGCTATTTCGGGTACACGGCAAGCCGCGCACCACAGTTCTCCAAGCGTTAATCCTTACAAGCTTTTAGCTGTTAGGTGTTAGCTTTTAGTTACAAGAAAAACTAACAGCCAAAAGCTAAAACCTAAAAGCTCTGCTTTACGCAGCCAAGGTCATCTTCACGAAGTACAGCGTTTTGCCGTCTTCGGTATCCAAGATGAACTTCGCATCCATCGCAGAGAGCTGCATGATGGTCTGACACATCTTCAAAAGCATGTGAGGAGGCAACGCCACTCCGGACTCCAGGCAGGTGGCACAGAGACCCGCTGCATCGCGGCTACGGATGTAGGGCTCACCTTTGCTCATGATCGTCTTGTACATCGACTCCTGTACCGAGAGCACAAACCTCTCGACGTACATTTCCATATCCTCCACCGCAATATCGGTGACTTCGGGCAAGGCCTCGAGGATGTCGAGGTCACTGTGGATCGCGTGAGCGATGCATGCATCGAGTGTCATAACTGTTGTGGGTATGGGTATGGATTTCTGTGGTTTTTTATTACCAGGAAATCTCAACAGTATAGCAAATTTTGGCGTTCTGATCTACGCTCCTGTACGTGACAGACGTCCAATCCATGTCGTGGCAGTGGATACGAAAAGAAGGTTTGACATGGGGCTTCGCAGCCCTGGTTTTTGGGCTTCTGTTAGCCGTTTTTGGTGTTTCCTTGGCAAACGATTTCGTCCGTTGGGATGACGGTTTGCTCATCTACGAGAACTCCGCCGTGCGTGAGATCAGCTTCCAATCGCTCAAGACCATCTTCACGACCTTCGACCCCGAGCTCTACATCCCGTTCACGCTCTTCAATTACCAGGTGCTCTACTTGGTCTTCGGACAGCATGCATGGGGGTATCACCTGTGGAGCTTGCTGTTGCATACCGGCAACGCATTGCTTGGCGCATGGATTTTGTCGTGGATCACCGGCAATAAGAAGATTGGATTCGTCGCGGGTCTCCTCTTTGCGCTCCATCCTATTCAAGTAGAAGCAGTGGCCTGGGCATCAGCACTCAAAGATCAGCTCTCCACGTTCTTCTATTTGCTGACAATCATCGCGTATCTGCATCATCGCGATCTGGGTTCTAAGCGCGGGTATTGGTTCAGCCTCCTCTTCATGCTGCTGGGCCTCCTCTCCAAAGTGATGGTAGTCACGCTGCCCGTGGTGCTCATCCTCCTCGACGACCTTGCCGAACGGAAGTGGTGGAGCCGAAAGATGATCCTCGAAAAGATTCCGTACTTTGCGCTGAGCATCATCTTTGGACTCGTGGCGATCTTTGGAAAAGAAGCAGTCATCTCCAGTACGACGCCATTGCAAACAGCACTGATGGCCGTGCGCAGCACCGTATTCTATTTGCAGAAATTATTCTGGCCCACAGGATTCTCCGTTCTCTACCCGTACAGCAACGCGGTCTCCATCACGACGCCGGATATTCTCATCTCTGCGATTCTCGTTGCCGCACTCGTCATCGCCGTCTTCGTGCTCCGCAAATGGACCAGGTTTCCTTTCGCAGCGTTCTTCTTTTTCCTTATCACGCTTGTTCCCACCTTCGTGAACTTTAGTAAGGGGGGAAACCTCTACGTCGCCTCCGATCGTTACACGTATCTCCCGTCTCTCGGTATTTTCCTGCTCGTTGCGACCATTGCCGTGATGATCTGGGAGACAAAAACGCGCACGATCCGCAAAATCCTGAATTGCGTTTTAGCCCTATTGGTAGCCATTTTCTGCGTGCTCAGCTTCCAGCTCACGAAGGTGTGGGCCAGTAGCGAACTTCTCTTCCGCAACGTGATTGCGCACTACCCAAACTCGTACGCTGCGCATAACAACATCGGTAATGTGCTGCGTCGTCGTAACGATCTTGATGGTGCCATCGTAGAATTTAAAGCGGCACTCGCGTCGTGGGCTCATCCCAAAGTACATAGCAACTTGGGTGCGGTGTATGCGAAGAAGGGCATGGTCAAAGAAGCGGAAGAACAGTTCGATGCGGCAGAGAGGTTGGATCCAAAAACCGGAGAGCCGGATTTCGGGCGCGGCATTTTGTATGCCGGTATTGGTGAGTACGACAAAGCACTCGCCGCGTACGGTAGGGCGCTCGCAAAAGAGCCCAAGTTTTCTATCGTGTACGTCAACCGCGGATCGCTTCTGCTTGATCTCGGTCGACGTGACGAAGCTGAAGCAGACTTCCGCAAGGCGATCGAAATCGAACCCTACCTAGCCCAGGCACACTTCAACTTGGCTGTACTCGCGACCCTCGATGGCGAAACGCAAGAGGCCATTACACAGTACGAGGAGGTCGTGTCTATGCAGCCCTTCTTTACGCAAGCGCGCATGAACTTGGGTGCGCTCTACGCAAAGGTTGGTCGGCTTGATGAAGCCAAAAAGCAGTTCTTGGAGATCCTCAAAACAGACCCGTATAACGACACGGCAGCATCTGCCATCCGCCAGATCCAAGCCGCAGAACAAGGCTCCTAAGCTTGCCGTATAGCCGATTGGCCGTACACTTTGCTCATGCCCACCGCCACCCCCAGGCGCCGTTCTGGCGCCCAGAAGACCGTAACCACCACCTTTTTATGGATGTATCTCTTCTGTGCCCTGTGGGTTACGAGCGGAGTCTTCCTCGATGGATGGGCTCACAACAATATTCCAGAACTCGAGACATTCTTCTCTCCGTGGCATGGCGTGCTCTATAGCGGCGTGCTCGCGATGGGACTGTTCCTCGGTATCTCCGCTGTCATCAACATGCGCGCAGGTGCAACGTGGAAAATTTCTCTGCCGGATGGTTACGGATTGTCGTTCATCGGGTTTCTCGTCTTTGCCGGCGGTGGACTGTTCGATCTTGTATGGCACACACTCTTTGGTATCGAAGCGAGTGTCGAGGCACTCCTCAGCCCTGCACATCTCATTCTTGCTCTTGGTGCAGTGTTGATGGTCTCGGCTCCGCTACGCGTGTGGCTCAAGACGGTTCCGCAGAAAAACGAATCGTACAAAGAGCAGCTCCCCATGATTCTCACGGCTACGTTTGCCTTCTCGCTTTTAGCCTTTATGACGCAATTTGGCAGTTTTGCCGAAGTACGCGCCACGGGGCTTATGCCCAGTCGCATGGTCATCCAGAACCACATCGAGTCCGCAGCTATTGGAGGATTCCTCTTCCAGACAGCATTGCTCATGGGCACGGTGTTCCTGCTCATTCGTCGCGGCACGCTCGCACAGGGTGGACTCCTGACGCTCTTCATTGTTCACGGATTTGCGATGACGATCATGAAAGAAGAATTGCGCTTGCTCCCAGCAATGATCATTGCCGGAATTTTTGCCGACTCTCTGCTCTCGAGCTTCCCGGCTAAAGATCACATCGCGAAGTTCCGCTTTAGTGCATTTCTCGTTCCCGTTGCTCTCTACACCGTGTACTTCATCACGTTGATCCTTGGCGAAGGTATTTGGTGGTCGGTGCACTTGTGGACCGGATCCATTGTGATGGCCGGTGCCATGGGCTATTTCTTAAGCTTCCTCGCTGTGGAGCCCTACAGCAGGAGCGCGTAATATGCGGCTATGGATCTCGTGACTTTTAAGCAGCGGTTCGATGAGCAGCTTGATGAGTTTCTCGGTTCGGCCACCAGTGCGTTTTCTGCGGTGCTCATGGACCCCACCATTGCGCCGTTTGTTGCCCATGCCAGGAGTTTGGCTATGGCTGGCGGTAAACGCATTCGCCCGTACATGGCCTATACCATGATGAGTGATAGTGAGTACCCGGAAGCAGAGCTGCTTCGTAGCGTGTTGTCGCTGGAGCTTTTTCATCTCTTCGCCCTCATTCATGACGACGTGATGGACGGAGGAGACGAGCGCCATGGCATCCCGACAGCGCACAAGCTTCTCGAAGAACGTATGGGCAAAGGAAAAGCAGCTGAGGGTCAGGCCATTCTCCTGGGCGATCTTTTGCTCTCCCTCGCACATCAGTCTATTTTGAACATTCAAGAACGCGGGCTTATCGCACGTGACCGCTTGCACGTGGCGCACACGGTGTTTGCGCGCATGTCGCGCGAAGTGATTGCCGGACAAATGTTGGATGTAGATCTCACCACGCGCCCCTCAGCAACATTTGCGGACATCGAAAAAAAGAATCTCCTCAAGACAGCGACGTACACGTTCACGCGCCCCATGCAGTATGGTGTTGCGATTGCGGGTGGCAGCAAAGAGACCATGAAGTTCTGCGAAGACTTTGGTGCACTCGTGGGTCAGGCGTTCCAGTTGCAAGATGATCTGTTAGATGTGCGTGGTGGCGATACAGGAAAAACACCCATGCGGGATTTGCGTGAAGGTCAGCACACTGCGCTCACACAATTTGTGTTTGAGCACGGCACTGCGGCTCAGCAGAAAGAATTGCGTGCACACATGGGAAAGAATTTTCCACAAAAAGAAGAAGCCCAACTGCGTGCGATCTTTGAAGAGAGTAAGGCGTTCCCATTTGTTGAAACACTCATCACCAAGGCCTATAACCACGCAGCAGATGTTCTGGAAAAGGCTGAGCTGTCGAAGGCATCGCGGGAATCGCTGAGTGACCTCCTGACCGTATTGGCGAAGAGAACAGCCTAAGAGGATCAATGAGGCCTTGTAGGCTATAGCTCACAAATGCTAGGGTAGTCGCCCAAACAGGACATCATCGCGTGTGTGCCACCTTAGCTCAGCGGTAGAGCATCGGTATCGTAAACCGAGGGTCTCG
>CAYRXE010000023.1:0-15924 GCA_964428205.1 uncultured Candidatus Peribacteria bacterium
CTGGTTGGCCACCTATTCCTATGCGAATGCGTGGGAATTCTTCGCCGAGCGTATCGACGATCGACTTGAGTCCGTTGTGCGTGCCAGGTCCGCCCTTCATCCGAAGACGCACTTCTCCGAGAGGCAAATCAATATCATCACTAATGATGAGGATCTGCTGCTTGGCATCGAGCTTGAAGAAATCGACTAATTTGCGCACGCAATCACCACTGCTGTTCATGTAGGTCGTGGGTTTTACCAAGATCACGGGGGCGGTGACCACATGCGCTTCGGAAACTGTGCCTAAGTACTTCTGCCGCTCGGTCCACTCGCCTCCCTCAAATGCTTCTGCCAGCAGGTCGAGTGCTTGGAAACCCACGTTGTGACGCGTCTTCACGTACTGCTTGCCCGGATTCCCAAGGCCGATGATCACGAGTGAAGGCTTCATATTTAGCGTGAGAATACATCAATCGCGCGTTTAAATGCAGATAGTGCATCGGCGACTTCTTTCTGGCTAATCTGCGTACCAGGTTCGTGGGCAATGCGATTTCGAGTTTTATGTGCGCGCCACACTTCGTTCTCATTGGGAAGAAACTTGCCCATTTTCTTCAGTTTATCTCCTAGTGATCCTTGGACTCCAAGTTCCTTGAACGTCATATCGAGCACAGAGTCTGCCTCTAGGATTTGTCTGTGAGGATCCGTAAGCGACATCACGTTCTTCCATTGCTTGGCGATCTTTGCAGATGCAGCAGCAGAAAGTTTTGGCTTAAATAAATTTCTTCCGAATATCACAAATACCACGAGTGCAATTGCGATACCGACAATAATCAAAAGAATGTAGGGCATTATTTCTTCGGAGAGTTTTTACTTTCCGCTTCTTTCTCCTGCAATTTCTCAGACACAAACGTCGAAAGAATCTCCTGCACGTGCTTGCTGTTCTTCATATTCTTCTTGTGCAGGTAGCCTTCCATATTTTGCAGAATGAGCGACTCCACGATCTTTGGCTTATAGACGTACGGCAAGCTGATGGTTGCGCCGGTAGAAATCTTTTCGACACCGATGGTTCCGTATTTGAGCACCGTTGCCATCACACCCTGGATTTCGTAACTCACACCTTGGATGTCGCTGTACAGCACCCTCGATGATTGACGGTGAAACCACCCAACCCAGTTAAGGTCGATGATTCCTTGGTCGGTGATGATCCACGCATCGAGGTAGTAATCGAAAAACTGTCGTAGCCACCAAATTACGCACACGCCAATCAGTCCAAGCACAATCCACAGCGCAATCCCCTTTGGGAAGGTGAGCAGGAGCAGTAAGCTGAATCCCACGAAGATGCTCGGCCAAAAGAGTTCGCGCAGTCCCACGATGGGGTGCTTATGAACAACACGCGAGAGAATCTCGCCGTCATCCAAGTGCTTGTGGAACAGAACTGCCTCAAACATACCGCTAGTGTAGAGCACTTTTAGCGGCATTCCAGGTCGTGGACAAAGCACTGTACTTCACGAGCTGCGTCTGGCTACAATCTCCCTATTCTTATGGCTAAAAAAGAGCTCCGCACAGGATTTTGGTACCAATTGCTCGATATCCTCTTCAATATCGCGGTGATTGTCGCGATCGTGGGAGGTGTCCGCACCTTCCTCGTCTCTCCTTTTCAAGTAGAAGGTCATTCGATGGTCGACACTTTGGAAGACCGTGAATACATCATCATCAATAAACTTGCCTACTACGTTGGCACGCCCAAGCGTGGAGACATCGTCGTGTTCCGTCCGCCAACGGATCACAGCAAGTACTACGTCAAGCGCGTCATCGGCGAGCCCGGTGACCAAGTCACCATTCAGGGTGGCTATGTGTACGTGAAGGCGAAGGGAGAAGAACAGGCCGTAAAACTCCCAGAGGAATACCTCACCGATCGCAATCGAGGTCACACCTTTAAGCACCCGCCGCAAAGTGGTGATGGCTCCACCGTCACGTATGAGATTCCGGAAGGCCAGTACTTCCTTCTCGGGGATAACCGTCAGGGCAGCTTGGATTCCCGCAGCTTCATGGATGCCAATGGCACACCGGAACCTTTCGTGGGCAAGGCGGATATCAAAGGTCGTGTCTGGTTCGTAGCACTTCCACTCTCGAAGGTTCATGCATTTGAGCCTCCGGAGTACGGGTTCTAGCTAAGTTGTCGAGAGCTCAGTTTGGCTTAAATTAGCCTTGCTTGTGCTTTCTGCACGGCTATACTATCCCCAGAGGCCCGAGAGGCCTTTTTCTCAAGCACTATGAACTCCATCATTACGTACTTCCGGGAATCCCTCGAGGAACTTCGCAAGGTCCGTTGGCCCACGCGCCGCCAGGCCGTGCGTCTTTCGGTGATCACGGCGATCTTCGTCGTCACAACGTCAATCTTCTTTGGGCTCGTGGACGTGGCGCTCAGCCAGGCCATGACAACTTTCCTCCGTACCTTCTTCTAATATGGGCAAGCAAGACCCACGAGCTGGACGTAACTGGTATGTCGTCCACACCTACGCAGGTTACGAAGATTCTGTGAAACAGTCTCTCGAGCAACGTATCGAGTCTCTTGGCATGCAAGACTACATCTTTGGTGTGGTTGTTCCAAAGGAGAAGCAGCTCGTCTTCAAAAAAGGTGAGCCTGTCGAAGAAGAGCGCAAATTGTTCCCGGGTTACGTGATTGTCGACATGATCGTGACAGATGATAGCTGGTACGTTGTGCGTAACACGCCAAACGTGACCGGTTTCGTTGGTTCAGGAAACATTCCTGTGCCTGTTACCCCAGAGGAATACGGTGTCATTGAACGCCGCGTGGGTGAGCAGGAAACCAAGTTCAAGAGTGACTTCCAGGTGGGTGATCTCGTCATCATTGTGGATGGTCCGTTTAAGAACTACGAAGGTACCATCGACGCTGTGGACGTGAACAAGGGTAAGGTCACGGTCCTTGTGCTCATCTTCGATCGCGAAACCCCTGTGGAGCTCGACTTCACACAGGTTAAAAAGAAGTAATTACTTCTTTCGCAAAATGAACCACAGTCCCGTCGTACGGACGATTTCACCTGCGGTGAATCCCGCAGGTACTGCGAGAATCCCGTGCACGGGTACGAGTAACCAACTGGTGACCACAGCGCATACGCCTCCGAGAACTCCCCAAATAGCAGGAGTGAGGGTGTTTTTGCGTGCGTAGAATGCGCGCAGTTGTAGGTGGTTGAGGCTTTCAAACGGAACGCTCAGTGCGTAGACCGCAAGGCAGGACGTAAACACCATGAGTACACTGCTCAAGTGCACCAGCCATGCGGCAATAGGTGCAGCCGCAACGAGAATGATGGCGGCAACAGTCGAGAGACCCAAGCAAATCGCACTCCCCTGCGTAAAGTATCGCTGGAACTTTCCTTCATCTTTTGTCGCAGCAGCTTGACTGAGTGTGGAGTACACCGACTGTGCGATGGCAATACCAATGACGCCCACAACGACTGACGCAAAGTTGCGTGTGTATGCGTTGATGGTTACAGCGCCTTCGGGGAGACCGGATGCAATGCGATCCAAGAAGAGCAGCTGAATCTGGAACGCACCAAGCGAGAGCACACGCGGAATCATGAGGATGCCGATCTCCTTTAAGTCCGGGTGCCAGAGCGAGAGTCCAAAGCCACCGCCGTCATGAATCACCGCTGCCCAACGCAACAGGACGTACACGACAGCGCCGCCCAATGTTCCGTAAATCGGCCCTTCTGAGCCGACTATGGGTGTCAGGAACACTGTGCCCACAATCGTACCGAGCGTGTAGATGATGGGTGTGATGCCGTAGATCCAGTACTTCTGTACCGTGATGAGGTACTGACCGAGTGCGTTCCCGAATACGAAGAGGAAGTTGGTGAGGAGTGCCAAACGACCGAAGTGAATATACAAGCGAAGTTCTTCTCCCTGGAATTGCACGAGTGTTCCAGCGATGTACGGGAGTGCGAGGCCAAGTGCGAGTGCAACAACACCGAAGACAAGAGCAGCCATACCCATGGTGCCGTTAAGGACGCGCGTCATTTCTTTGCGATCGTTCTTTGCGTAGTACTGAGCAATCACGGGAACAAGCACGGTACCCATTGCCGACATGATGCAGGTTTGAAAGAGAAGATCCGACGGTCGGAACGCCGCGATGTAGGCATCGACGACTCCCAAGTTGTCGCTGAATGTTTGTGCGAGCATGCGATCGCGCACGAGGCCAACAACAGACGCAGCAAACTGTGTGATGGCGAGCACACTGATCCCCAGTGCCAAATCGTGTTTGATGGCTTTCCGTAGCAGCTTCATAGAGCGTTATCGTATCAGAGTATGAAAGGGCACAAAGTGGACTCTGCGGCATTGCGTTACGCCTTTGGAGGTTCCAGGATAGGCCTATGACCCACTCCACCTTCCGAGCCTCTGCGCTCGCAGTCGTTGCCTTCTCCTTTATAGGGGCACCTCTCCTTTTGGCTCAAGAAAGCCATAGTTCGAGCATCACCTTCGAAGTGCGATCCCCGCTCAGCGATATGGGAAAGCTCGAATTGCTTGATCCCACACAAGAGTCTCGTCAGTTACCCCGTGGTAATCATGTTCTCGAGAACCCGGTTCCCGGTGACCACACATTGTTTGTCTCTGCACCTCCGGGCAGCACCACCGTGGTTGAGCTCTACATGGGTACTACCCTTTTGAAGCGGGAAGAAGTGCCGCAACTCTCCTTTAACATCGGCCTTGATGATCATTTGAAGATTGTCGTCACATATAAACTCTCGGCGTTTGGAACGATTGGTATTTCTACGGATCCTCCCGGCATGCCTTTTCTTTTAGAAGGTCCTGGCGAAGTGGAGGAGACCGGCATCAGTCCCGTGACGTTCGAGAACATGCCTGTGGGAAGTTATGGAGTGAGATTCACACCCAAAGGGTGTAACACACCGCCTCACCAAGGCAACGAATTGCAGCACGGTCAGAAGATATACTTCACGCTGACGTTGCACTGCGACACCTTCGAGCCTGAACGCGACCGCAGTAAAGATAAAAATGTTGGTCAGCTGCATCTCATCGATGTGCGTTCAGAGGACTGGTTTGCACCGTACGTGTTTGCCATGGCTCGCCTCGGCATCATCAATGGATACAAAGACTCTGCCGGAAGCCCGACAGGAATGTTCGGCCCCGGAGATCCTGTTACCCTCGCGCAGCTGAGTAAGATTGTGCACAGTTACGTAGGTGAAGAGCCTCGCAACATCGCACCAGAGCTTTTGATGCACAAATCCGCAGCAAATACATGGTTCCAGAATTACGTAGGTTCTGCCGAAGAACAGGATTGGAGAGTGTTCCTCGATCCAAATCTTGATCTCAATCGACCTGCGACCCGCGGAGAAATTCTCGTGACCTTCTTGCAGGTCTTGGACATCCCGTTGCAGTGGCCCAAGGGAAACGTCTTTAAAGATGTGAATCGTCGCACGCCCTATGCATCCGCCATCGAGACATCTGCAGGTCTGGGGATTGTTGCCGGCAAAAGTGACGCAGCGGGAAACAAAACCGGATACTTCGGTCCCGGTGAATCCGTGACGCGCGCAGAGTTGGCAAAGATTCTTGCTACACTCAAAGACAAGTACAGCGGAGAGTCCAGTTCTTCCTCAAAATAATTACGCTACCAATGACGTTGCGAGCTTCGTAACGTCCCCTGCTCCCATGATCACCAGAAGATCATGGGTTTGCAGTATGTCACGGCCAAGCATGTCCTCTGTTTCTTTGAGAGACTTTCCATCAATAGCTTGTACACCGCTTGCTTCGGCAATGTCTTGCACGAACTTGGGGACATCCACAGCGGCAGTCTCAATTTGATGGCGTGCATCGTAGACGTTTGGAATCACGACAACATCAGCGGATGCAAACGATTCGATAAAATCATCATAGAGTTTGATCGTGCGATCGTGCGTGTGCGGCTGGAACACACACACGAGGCGTCGATGTGAATGTGCTTCGCTTAAAGCTTCAAGAGTTGCTCTGATTTCGACCGGGTGATGACCGTAGTCATCAATCACCAGGACATCATCAAGGATCACGCCTTTCTCCTCCATGCGCCTCCAGGTGCCCGCAAAGCCCCCAAGGATCTCTGTAGCTTTGTCGGCAGGGATATCTAATTTCTTGGCTAAAGAAAGAGCAAGTTGAGCATTGTGCTGCATGTGTACTCCCGGGGTCTTGAGGCTGATCATCGGCTCATTGTCAGCGTCCATTGTTTCGTGGCCGGAGGCTGTGGCGATGGCTGCGGATTCTTCATCACTCATATGAGTAATCACGACTCCATCGGTCGAAAGCTTCTTGGTGAACTCCACAAAAGCATCGCGATAATCTTCTTGTGATTTGTAGTAATCCAAGTGATCAACGTCGGCATTGGTGAGGAGGATGAACGATGGCTCGTAGTACAAGAACGAACGACGGTACTCACAGGCTTCCAGTACAAACCACTCACTGTTGCCTTGTCGCCAATTGCGACCATCGAGTTCGCGGAGTTTTGTTCCCACAACAACGGTGGGATCCAATCCTGCATCAATCAGCAGACGTGCGACCATCGCCGTGGTCGAAGACTTCCCGTGTGACCCGCAGATCGCAATCAGCTTTTTTCCTTTCGAGAGCTCTCCGACGGCATGAGGGTACGAAATCTCACGAATATTTTTTGCACGGGCAGCGACTCGTTCAGGCGCGTCATCCGGAATTGCTTCCGAATACACGAAAAGGTCTGTGCCATCGGGAATTGCCGTTCCGCTTTGATCCAACACGACCGTAATGCCTTGGCTACGCAAATCTTCGATCAGCGGACTTTCTGCCCTATCGGAGCCAAAAACCTCATGTCCGGCCTTGCGCATGAGTGATGCGTACGCCGAAAGGCCAATGCCGCCGATGCCGGAACAGAAGATCTTCATCAGGGACATGATAGAGGAAAACGAAGGAATGTTCTTCTGTCACTATTCGTTTTTTTGAGGACTCTTTACACTGCTTGCATGCCCTACCGCGATTTAGAGCCGGTAAGTAAACAGCTGACGATTGTTGTCGGTCTTACGGTCGTGGGGTTCATGGCGTTCGGACTTGCACTCTCTTTTTATAGAAACGTCCTCTTCGAACAGACACTGAGAAACTTTGCCGCACAGAACGATAAATTGCGCGCAGAGATTGATCATCGTCGTGCGGACCTGGAGTACTACCGATCCACACAATTTAAAGATAAGTACGCTAAAGAGAACCTCTCACGTGTGAATCCCGGGGAGCGCGTGCTCGTTCTTGCACAGGAGACCCCCAAGGTTCTCCCCTTTGATCCCGATACCTTCACGCCGACCGAGGCCCAGCAGGCGGCCTACGAAGAGGTCCTTCGCCAAATGCCCGTGTCGCAGCATTGGGAGATCTTCCTGTTTGATCGCAAAAAGCTCGAACAGCTGAGGATGGGGTTATAAGTGTTTGTAGTGTTGGTTGCGGGGGCAGGATTTGAACCTGCGACCTCAAGGTTATGAGCCTTGCGAGCTACCAGGCTGCTCCACCCCGCGTCGTAGGTAAGCATTCTAGAGGCCTTTCTGAGGCTTGCAAGACAGAAAAACCTCTGTAAAATCCTTGGGTATGGCACATAAGAAAGCCGGTGGCTCTACCCAAAACGGACGAGATTCCGTTGCAAAACGTCGTGGCGTAAAACGCTTCGGAGGTCAGATTGTGAATGCAGGAGAGATCCTCGTTCGCCAGAAAGGCTTCTGGTATCGCCCAGGTGCAAACACCTATTTGGGCAAGGATTGGACGATCCACGCTGCAGTCGATGGTCAGGTGCGCTTCACGCGCAAGAAGGTTGCCAAGTTCAACGGTAACCGCGAGCGCGCAACGCTCATCCATATCGACGCCAAGGCTCCAACAAAATAACAGGTACTTCCTTCGCTTCCAGAAGTTCCCTACTATTTAGTCATGTCCGAAATGGGTGGTGACATCCTCGGCCCTGGAGAAGGTGGTTCAGGTGCGCCTGAGCAATTGAGTGAAGAGGCGAAGCAGCGCTTTGCAGCAGCAGCCGCAGCCATGAAAGCTCTTCAGCGTGAAGAGAAGAAGAGCAAGAAGCGCGATGGCCGTGTGGTCCAGGCGATCATTAAATTCCTCAACGACGACCGTTACAGTCACCTCTTTTTGCTCATCTCGCGCTTGGTGGCTCGTGATTGTCCTTCGGTGTTCATTTTGGCCATACTTTCTCTTATTGATGAGGAATCTCGCACCGTGGTGACGGAGTACTTGCAGGAAGGCGGTCGTGAAGTGCCCAAGATCGAAGGTCCATCTGTTTCGGTCGTCAAAGGCAGCACGTTGGATGCGAGCACCAACGAGGAACTTTTGGAATGGGTTACACGCATGCAACTCGTCCTTTCGATGGAAGCAAAGGAGATTCTCCGTCGTCTTACGGTCGATGGAGATAACGTCGATGGCACCGTTCTTCAGCTTGCAACGTTTGTGCTCCAGGAATTCTTCGCACTCAAACTGCCTAACAAAGAAGAGCTTCCGTTTGAACAGTTGCACCCTCTCACCGCAGGAATTCTCCAGAGTGTATTAGAGCCATTCATGGACGAAATGGAGGCTCGTTCAATTAGTGCACCAGGCTCAGACGAGGATGACGATGATTAAACTCACAGCTTGTGAATCTTTTGTTCTGAGCGCGAGAGAGCTTTGCGATTTCGCTTTTCCGTTCGTTCGTATACAGCATTAAAATGAGCTACGAGAAAATTGCGGAGTTCTTCGTCTGGCACATCTCCTACATGCCTTCCCTGAAACGCAGCCACGCAAAATGGATACAGTTTATTCCACGTGTTACCGCGAATTTCGTTGAGGAAGCTTGCAGCAAGGCTTTGTTTACGAGGGTTATCGGTTTGATCTGCCCATGGCTTTAGAATTACCTGAACAATAGGAATAAGACGTTGTTTTGCCGCAAATGTCTTCTCTACTCCTTCATCATGTTCACCCGTAAGTGTTACACCACGACTGTTGAGAGTTTTAATTTGGAACTGAGAAACCGAAGCATCATCCCAGCGAACACTAATAAATGCTTCTGTACTCTTGCCCCCAGCTGTTTTGAGGTCATAGCAACTTTCAATCACGCCCTCTTTGCCGTCTTTTTGGACACGCTTTCCTGCTGAGTAGTCCTTTGCTAGTACTTCAACACGCGCGCGAATGAGAGCAGTAAGACCCTCAATGCTCTGTGATGCAGCATCAATTTCAGTACCTTCAATTTGAAGGCTTTTAGCGACATCGTGCAGCATTTCTATGCGACTTCTCATTTACATATTATATCACTATTTGCTGATTTTATCAATTACGCTTTAAGACTGCGAGAAAGGCTTCCTGACTCAATGTCACGCGACCCATCTGCTTCATGCGCTTTTTGCCTTTCTTCTGCTTATCGAGGAGCTTGTTTTTACGAGTGACGTCACCACCGTACAGGTAGCCGGTTACGTCTTTGCGGAAGGCCGAGACTGTTTCGCGTGCGACAATCTTGCCACCAATGGCTGCTTGGATAGGGATTGGGAACTGTTCTTTGGGCAATACCTCTTTTAAACGCTCACAAATAAGGGTTCCTGCCCTATGCGCTTCGCTCCTATGCACTATGGTGCTGAGCGCATCTGTTGGTTCGCCAAGGAGGAGAATATCCATTTTCACCAAATCCCCTGCGCGGTAGCCCATATGCTCGTAGCTCATAGACGCATAGCCGGATGTTGCCGACTTCATCTGATCAAAGAAGTCCAAAACGATGCCCTGGAGAGGAACTTCAAAATGCAAAATCACGCGATCAGCATCGAGGTACTCAATAGAGGTATTAATACCACGACGTTCCTGTACGAGTGTCATACATGCACCCACGTCTTTGTCACGACAGACAATTTCCATTTTTACCCACGGCTCACGCAACTCCTCGATCACACTGGGATCCGGAGTATCTGCCGGGTTACTGATGCGCGCGACATTTGGCTCATCTGTTTTAAGCAAACTCGTACGCACGTACTCACCTGCGTTGCGTGCATTCAATTGAATTTCGTAGAGCACACTTGGCGCCGTGATGATGAGGTCACAGTTATATTCTCGCTCCAAACGCTCTTGAATAATGTCGAGGTGCAAGAGTCCAAGGAAGCCACAGCGGAATCCGTTACCAAGAGCAGTGTTACGCTCCGGCTCCATGCTCAAAGCCGCATCGTTCATCGACAGTTTTTCGAGGGACTCACGAAGGGTTGGATAGTCATCTGCTTCGGTGGGGTACACCCCGGCGAACACCATCGGCTGCACCTGTTTATAGCCAGGGAGTGCTGTGCCATCGACCTTCGATGAAATTGTGTCACCAACGCGCATTTGGCGCACATCACGTAATCCTGAAACGATATAGCCAATCTGGCCTTTGCTCAGGGTTGGATCACTAATGTACTTCGGAGCGAAGTGACCGGCATCGAGAACTTCAAATTCAGTGTTGGTTCCAAGCAGGTTTACCTTCATTCCTTTTCTAAACTGGCCTTCCATCACACGTACATACGCGACACCACCGCGGTAGGTATCCATGATGGCATCGAAGATGAGCGCACGAGTTTCGCCTGGTGAGTTCCCTTCTGCTTCTTTTGGTGCTGGAACTTTTTCGATCACACGATCAATCACTTCGAGCACTCCCCTGCCTTCTTTTGCAGAGATGAGAAGAATATCTTCTTTCTGACAACCAAGAAGCTTCATGACTTCCAGGCTCACGCGCTCAGGGTCAGCAGCAGGGAGATCGATCTTATTGAGCACGGGGATGATCACGAGGTTGTGTTCCATCGCCATGTAGAGCACGGCAAGCGTTTGTGCTTGGATTCCCTGAGATGCATCCACGAGGAGAATTGCACCCTCACAGGCGGCAAGCGAACGACTCACTTCGTAGCGGAAGTCCGTGTGACCCGGAGTATCAATCAGGTTTAACTCAAATCCTTTGTACTGCATGCGCACCGGCTGCAGCTTGATGGTGATGCCACGCTCGCGTTCCAGATCCATCATGTCGAGCGTCTGCTCCTTCATTTCACGCATCTGGAGCGTCCCCGTCTTTTCGATCATACGATCGGACAGTGTCGACTTTCCGTGGTCGATGTGAGCGATGATGCAGAAGTTGCGGATATTCATGATTCTAGTGGCCAGATTGTACAGATTTCGCAGTAGGAAGCGAGGAACAAAGTGTTAGGTATAGTTGACTTCGCAGGTCTTTTCCCTAGAATATTCCGGTCCTCTTTATTGTGATTATTGATCGTTATTTATGAGGACATCATTCGTCTGATCCCGCTTTCATTCGGGCTAATCATCGTTAGCCCACAGTCACGGATCAAGACATTCCTCCTCCTACTTCTTCCGGTCTCCGGGTAGGAGTTGAGGGCCCCCCAGTGTCACTTGCTGTGCCGCACTGGGGGGATTTTTAAATCTTTAAGAAAAGCTTGTGAACTTCTTTTGTACTTCTAACTTCTGGATGAAACGTTCCAGCCAGAACTTTTCTTGATTGCACAAGAACAGGATCACCTTTGTAGGAACTCAAAACTTCAACGCCTTTACCAACTCGTGTGATCTTAGGTGCGCGAATGAACGAGACAGCGACTAATTGATCAGTACCTGTGATGTTCAGAGACGCTTCGAAGCTGTCAACTTGCGAGCCATACGCATTGCGATCAACAGCGATGTCGATCAATCCCAAAGATTGTGGTGCGTTTTTGCCTGTTACATCTTCGGCAACAAGAATTGCTCCTGCGCATGTTCCGTATACGGCGAGTAATCCTAACTGTACGCGTTCTTGGATCAGCTCAGCTACTCCACTCTCCCACAAGAACTTCGCCATCACGGTGCTCTCACCTCCTGGAATAATAAGGTGAGTGCAGCTCGAAAGATCTTTCGCTGAGCGCACCTCGCAACAAGCGACTCCGAGTGAACGAAGAATCGCCATGTGCTCTGCAAAATCGCCGTGGAAGGCTAAGACACCAACCTGCATAGCGTCAGTATACCGCTTACCATCCGCGTTCCTGCATGTGGCTTTCCAGAGCCGAAATCTCGAGCCCAGGCATCAGCTCACCAAGGCCTATGGAGACTTCTGCGAGCTTTGCTGCGTCCTGGTAATGGACCGTCGCCTGCACAATCGCCTTCGCGACTTTGGCTGGATCCTTCGATTTAAAAATACCTGATCCTACGAACACGCCTTCTGCCCCAAGGTTCATCAAGAGCGCGGCATCAGCTGGAGTGGCGATGCCACCTGCGACAAACGTCACAACGGGGAGACGCTGCAACTCCGCAACTTCTTCGACAAGCTTGATCGACACGCGCTCCTGCGAAGCAAATTCCTTCTGCTTGTCGGAGGTCATGTTCTTAAGAGCGACAATTTCTTTCTTGATCATCTTCAAGTGCCGCACTGCCTCCACAACATTTCCTGTTCCGGCTTCACCTTTTGTACGGATCATTGCTGCACCTTCTTGAATGCGACGAAGCGCTTCGCCCAAATTCTTTGCGCCGCATACGAAAGGAACTTTGAATCCGGACTTTTCGACATGATCAAAGGGATCAGCAGGCGTGAGTACTTCGGATTCATCAATAAAGTCGACTGCAAGAGACTCCAAAATGCGCGCCTCTGCCGTGTGACCGATGCGCACCTTTGCCATCACGGGGATCGACACTGCTGTTTGGATCTCTTTGATGAGCTGCGGATCACTCATACGAGCGACTCCACCTTGAGCGCGAATATCCGAGGGCACGCGTTCCAATGCCATAACGGCACATGCTCCGGCATCCTCAGCAATCTTTGCCTGCTTCGAGTTCACGACATCCATAATTACCCCGCCCTTAAGCATTTTGGCTAAATCCTTGCCGAGTTGGGATGAATTTGACGTCATGGTCGGAGCATAGTGTACGCAGTTGTCGGCGGTTCTTAAAGGGGTAGGATGGGCGAATTCCCCCACTCTTTAATGACAAAACCACTTTCCTCTCTGTTGAGCGAGACCTGGGCATTCGTCCAGAGCCATCTCGCCACTATCGCCGTCGGTGCGGTGATCTTTGGTCTTATCTTCGGTGCCGTGCAGTCCCAGGTGCAAATGAAGGCGAACAAGGCAGTTGGCAACTTTATGGGCATGGACATGCAGAAGTTCCAAGATCTTTCCCAGCGCATGGCGCAGGGCGACGAAGAAGCTGCTAAAGAGCTCGAACGCATGGGTGAAGAGCGCATGAAGAACCTCGGCGGTACGGCTGAGGAGCGCGAGGCAGCCATGATGTCGATGGGCATGAGTACCATTGGTGCCGTTCTCCCGACCGTTGGCATCGCATCACTCATCTTGCTCGTCGTGCATCTTCTCTCCATGAGCTACTTCAGCGTGATTGCCATCCGTGGCGTTCGCGATGTAAGTGCGGTCTTCTCGCAGTCGATCCCGTTGATTCTCCCACTCTTGGGTCTGTGGATCTGGATCGTGCTGCGCACGTTCATTTGGATTCCTATCCTCGGATTCATCTTTGCGATCATCCTTGGACCACGCTTCATTGCTGCTCCTCTTCTCCTCGTTCGCGATGGCAAGGGCATCATGGAGGCCGCATCCGAGAGCTACGCTCGCACGGCCAACTTCTGGGGCAAGATCTTCGGCAACATGTTTGTTGTGGGTATCTGTATGGCCATCATCAGTGGCGTGCTTCACAAGGTGATCGGTTACGGCATGGGCTTCTGGGCATTTGCCATCATCCAGCAGTTCTTCATGGCGTACTGCATGGTATTCGCAGTCAATCTCTCAAAGACAGTGCTCGAACAGCCTAAGACTGTTTAATGTTCGTAGACAACAAGAGCCCAGCGGAGCATTCTAGCTGGGCTTTTTATGTGGTTTTCAAAACCTCCACACATTGGCAAAGCAGTGCTCGCAGCAATCCTTGTTACGGTGTTCGGCTTTATCCCTGGAATGGGCATACCGGGGGCGCTCATTATTTTGATGGTGTCTCCGCTTCCATATACTGCGAGTTTGTTTGAATCGCTCAAAGGGGATACTGGATGGAGTGCTGCGATCGTTCTCACATTACTGGGGCCAGCGCTGGCGCTCGTGACATACGTCCTTAGCTATGGAGTGATCCAAAAGTACACCAGTGGTTACAAGCGAAAGCTCCTGATGTTTTTCGCAATCATCATCGTGTGGTACGTCACAGCTCTCGCTGTCCTGCACGCTCATGCACGCGCACAACAAGAAAATCCCGAACGTGGAACTATGATGGAATATCTGCCTTAACGCCTGCGACGGTGTGGGCGTCCTCCGTGTGAGCGGGGTACACGTCCTCTGTAGATGGAGTGCTTAGAGCTCTCGACAAACTTCTGTGGCTCTTCGAGCTTTGCGTTTCCAAAGTCAGACCTCTTAAGTGGTGCGCGGATCAGTTTTTCGATGTCCAGGAGATCGCGGCGCTGGTCTGGCGTAGCGAACGACACAGCTTTACCTTCACGTCCTGCACGAGCCGTACGACCAATGCGGTGCACGTAGTCGTTTGGATCATCGGGAAGGTCAAAGTTAATCACGAGAGCAATGCCCGTAACGTCGATACCACGTGCAGCAATGTCTGTCGCAATAAGCACGCGATACCTGCCGTTCTTAAATCCTTCCAAGGCCTCGCGGCGCTGAATCAACGAGCGATTGGCATGGATCTCAGCTGCCTTGTGGTTTTTATCTCGTAGGAGTTTTGTGATCTTCTTGGCTCCGTGCTTTGTGCGAGAGAAGACGAGGATGGATCCTGGCTCTTCACTCAACAGCTTTTCAAGGAGTGCCATTTTGCCTTCTTTTTGCACAATAATGACTTCCTGCTCCACTTTCTCTGCAGCTGTTCCCTGAGGAGCGACTTCGATACGAAGCGGGAGCTTCATCTCGTGTGTGGCCAAGTTCAAAATCTCTTTAGGCATTGTGGCGCTAAAGAGCATCGTCTGACGATCTTTCGGAACGTGCTTGAGGATCTTATCAATTTGCGGCTTAAAGCCCATGTCGAGCATGCGATCCGCTTCGTCGAGCACGAGGATCTTCACTTCTTTAAGTGTGACCGTCCTCTGCTCCAAGTGATCATTCAGGCGACCAGGAGTCGCAATGAGAATGCGCGGGTTGTTGCGGAGCATTTCACGCTGCTTGAACATAGAAGCTCCGCCCACGAACACCGCCATGCGGATACCGAAGGCTGTGGCAAAGAACCTCAAAGACTCTTCGACCTGGAAGGCAAGCTCGCGTGTAGGCAATACGATCAACGCGCGTCCACCGTGCTCAGAAAGTCTCTGAAGCATCGGGAGACCAAAGGAGAACGTCTTTCCTGTTCCGGTTTGCGCAATACCGATGACGTCCTTGCCCTCAATAGCGATGGGGATCGCTTGATGCTGAATAGGCGTGGGCGTGGTGAGCTTTTTTTGGTCCAGTATTTTCAGGATGGCTTGATGGAGACCAAGTTCGTGAAATGTGTGGCTTACAGACTTTACGGGTTCGTTCATGTGCTGATTCTACGCGAAATTAAGGAATTAACTACCTGTTTTTGGCTTAAATGAGATCTTTTTGAGAGAAATGGTCGGGACGGCGGGGCTCGAACTCGCGGCCTCCTGGTCCCAAACCAGGCGCTCTACCAACTGAGCTACGTCCCGAAAACTATGAGTCTCTCGTCTGATCAGGCATCGCGCAGGCGCTTTTTGATTACGGATCGCAAGCGATCCTAGGCAACTGAGCTACTGCCAGAGAGGTTTCCGGATTATGAGGTACGCGCCAGGCGCCTTCTTTATAACGGATCGCAAGCGATCCTAGGCAACTGAGCTACGTCCCCCTTGGGAAATGAGGATGAAATTGGAATGATCGTTGGCCCAATATAGCGAAAAAGACGGCTCAGTACAGGGCTGCCTTCGCGCTACACTGCATTCGTGCTGTATACCGTCCTCACCACCTCAAAATCGAAAGCCCTCTCGGGTGGCCTTAC
>CAYRXE010000024.1:0-15339 GCA_964428205.1 uncultured Candidatus Peribacteria bacterium
GCATCGGTATCGTAAACCGAGGGTCTCGGGTTCAAATCCCGAAGGTGGCTCCATTTTATGAGACACCTTAGCTCAGTGGTCACGTCGAGTTTACGAGACGTGCAATTCAAAGAAGTGACTGCGCGGAACGCGCATCGGTATCGTAAACCGAGGGTCTCGGGTTCAAATCCCGAAGGTGGCTCCATTTGATTGTTCCGGAGTATCCAAGAACGCTTTTCGGGGCTTCCTGAAGAGCTGAATCTTGCCTGTAAAGCAGGTTCGACTTGCCTGACCATTTGCTCGCCCCAGAGCCGTGGTACGCTCGTCGCATGCAATCCGAACACCTCCTCTGGGCAGAACTCGGCGTCCTCACCAAGGACCGCTTTGAGGCGATTACAGAGGTCTATGGAGACCTACGTGAGGCACAGAAGCACTTGGGGCCAGAGATGCTCAAAGGTCTTGGCTGCAGGCAGGAGACGATTGAGAAAGTCCTCCTGAAGCTCGATGAATTTGATGAAGATAAGGTGCGCGCGAAGCTAGAAAAACAAGGCATCGATCTCATCCCCATTACCGATGGTCGGTACCCTGTGAGGCTCCGCACCATCGAAGATCCCCCGGTGTTTCTCTACGCCAAAGGAGACATGTCGATACTCAATCAGCCGTGTGTAGCGCTCGTGGGTACACGCAAAATGAGTGCGTACGGCCGTCGAGTCACAAGTGAATTCGCACCAGCGTTTGCACAGGCTGGAGTCGTGACCGTGAGTGGGCTCGCACATGGTGTCGATACCTGTGTCGCCGAAGAATCGCTCGGAGCCAAAGGACAAACAGTCGCAGTCCTTGGTCATGGCTTTGCGCATTTATCACCCGCATCACGCCGAGACCTGGCAGAGCAGATTGTCGAAGGCGGGGGACTTGTGCTCACCGAATACCCACTCGATGCGAATGCCGAGTTGCATACCTTTCCCGCTCGCAATCGCATTATTGCAGGACTCAGTCTTGCAACGGTCGTCTTGGAAGCACCCGAAGGAAGTGGCGCGTTGATCACTGCAGAACTCGCACTCGACTACAACCGCGATGTGTTTGTGGTCCCTGGCCCAATCTTCGATGCAAATTATGCGGGCAGTAACATGTTCATTTCCAAGGGGTTTGCTCGTCTCGTGACATCCCCTGTTCAAGTACTCGAAGACATGGGCATTGTGGCGCCAGCACAAGGCACTCGCAGTGAGTATCAGCCGCAGAATGCCACCGAAGAAGCCTTGTATCCGCTGCTCACAACTATGCCGCAGCGCACGGATGACCTGGTTACGAAATCAGCCCTCACGGCTGCGCAAGTTTCGGCAACACTCACCATGCTGGAACTCTCGGGTGCAGCGAAAAATGTAGGACAAAGTCAGTGGGTGAGAACCTAATTTGCGGCCTCCACAATCTTCCGAAATTCATCTGGTTTAATGGACGCACCTCCAACAAGTGCACCATCAATATTTTTTTGTGAGAGGAGTCCCTTGGCGTTATCTGCTTTTACCGATCCGCCGTACAAAATCCTCGTCGACTTCTTCGCAAAATCCGGCAGAAGCGAGCGAATGAATGCGTGCATTTCCTCAGCTTCTTCGGGAGTGGCATTCACGCCAGTGCCAATTGCCCACACCGGTTCGTACGCAATCGTGAGTGCAGCTTTTGCAGCATCGCGTGGTGCGCGCGAGAAGAGCGGGAAGATCAAACTCAATTGCGACTGCACAACAGCCTGTGCAGAACCTGCTTTGCGCTGTTCTCCCGTTTCGCCAATGCACACAATCGGATGCAAACCGTGATCCAATGCAGACGTTGCCTGCTGCATCACAAAGACATCGGTCTCGCCATTCTGCTGACGCCTCTCCGAGTGACCACAGAGCACTGCGTCACAACCAACCTGCTTGATCATCGCCATGCTTACACAACCTGTGTGTGCACCAGTGTCATCGGGGTGGCCGCATTGTGCGCCCGTCGTTAAGCCTGCTTTGACGCATGCTTGTAAGTAGGGGAATGGTGCGAAGACCATCACCTCGGCGTTATTGGTGCTGCGGTACGGTGAATCCACAGAATCAAACCCTTCTGGCGGAGGAAACATTTTCCAGTTGGCGGCGATCAGTTGCATACCTGCACTCTACAGAATCAGGCGGGTCTCGTGGAAGGGCTCACATACGTCACTCCCGCACCTCCCAATTTTTTGTTCATGTTCGCAAGTGGTAGAGAAACTTGCTCGGCTTCGCGGGTGAGCTGTTTAGGAGGCGCGAGTCGCACGAGTTCTTCTCTACTCCTTCCGTGCTCATTCACAGTCATACGCACAGCTTGGATGTTGTAACGTTGCCCTAAAAGAGGTGCGTTTTGAGCAATGGTATCTAGACACTTAAAGTACTGGCTTGGCGTCATAGGACCCTGGAGCCGTACTTCAATCATGCTGCCTGCAACCAGTGTAAATGGTTTTCCGAGAATTCCTTGCAGTCGAGCATTGTCAGAATCAATTAAACGCAGGTAATCCACTTTGGTCATTACTTCTGCATGTTCCTCTGGCATGTGCATTTGCAAAGCAGGCATCTCGTCTGTGCGCTCAAGTGCTTGCGAGCTCGCATAATCTTCTAGTCGAGATCCTTCGGCAGGAATGAGTTCCACCCGATCCATAAAGCGCTGCTTAATTTCGATAATCTCCTGCCACCTCTCTTTTGCTTTTGCAGGTTCAGGTAATTTTATTTTCAATTTTTGTCCCGGTTGCAGCGTTGCCAATCTGGCTTCGAGATCTGCCATATTGCCTTTGTTCTTTGGTTCAGATTTCTCCTGTTTCTTTTCATGAGGAATAATATTCATGCGGGCACCATAGAGTTCTTTTAATTCCTCAAACGCCTTCCAGTTAAATCCCGGAGTATCTGCAGCAGGAAGATGAACATTCACTTTTTGATATTCACCTTTTTCTCTGTCGAATTTCACACGAGAGAGTCGTGTTTCCAAGTCTTTCAATCCACCTTTTTTTGGTTTCGCGAGAAGATCAGCGCCTTCTTTTTCTGGATCAGTACTTACGAAGTGCAGAGATGTTGTGCGAAGCACATGCTTCACGCCAGCATCGGTTGTATCAATGCGCCAGCGCGCCGTTTCCATGTCTTCACGAGTCAGTGCAGCTTGTAATTCCATGATTTCTGTCACATGGAAGAGCTGAATAATTTTGATTCCTGTCATTTTGCGTGCTTTTTCCACTCGCTCTGCAACAGACATCTGCTCAGCAGATTTTTCCTGTTGTGTAATAGCATCATTCTTGTCGGACAGAGTCGGAAACTCTGCCTGATTGATGAGTTTCGTGTCACCGCTACCAATTGCTTGGCGCTGCTTAGTTTCGATGGATGGTGCTTCGGCAAGAGGCATCGGGGTACAGGAAACCCTCAAACTGAGGGGGAAGTATTGTAGAGGAAGACGTGCAATCGGCGTAGCTCTTACAGGGGGTTTTGCGCTATAATATAAGGCAATGACAAAGCACAAACGCATCGTCCTTGGCTCGGACCACGCTGGCTTCCCTCTCAAAGAAGTGGTCAAAAAGCACCTTTTAAGCCAGGGGATAGATGTCATCGACGAAGGGACGTTCTCCGAGGAGTCCACCGATTACCCGGCCATTATGCGTAAGGCCTGTGCCGTGGTGCTCCAGCAGAAGTGTCTCGGCATCATTTTCGGTGGAAGCGGAAACGGAGAGGCTATGGCAGCAAATAAAGTTCGCGGCATTCGCGCAGCGGTTGGCTTCTCACTCGAGAGCGCCAGGCTCGCACGTGCACACAACGACGCAAACATCCTGAGCCTCGGTGGTCGCTTGGTGGATCACGCACTTGCACTCCATATGGTCGACACATTCCTCGCAACGGACTTCGAAGGTGGACGTCACATTCCGCGCGTCGAAGATTTGGAAACACACGACGTGTACTAATCACCTCTATGTCCGTACTCATCACTCCGTCGATTCTCTCTGCCGACCTTGGTCGTCTACAGGAAGAAGTGGACTCTCTCAAAGGAGCAGACTGGATTCAGGTCGATGTGATGGACGGCCACTTTGTGCCAAACCTCACGTTTGGTGCGCCGGTGGTGAAGTGCCTCAAGACGAATCTCCACTACGACATTCACTTGATGGTCAGTAACCCTGCAGAACGCCTCAAAGAATTTTTCGAACTCTCGCACGTGAAGAACATCACGTTCCATGCCGAGGCCGTCCCCAAAGAAAAAGATCGCATGAAGATTATTCAGGATATCCATACAGCAGGAATTGGTGCAGGCATCGCCATTAATCCAGCTACTCCGCTTAGCGAAATTGAGGATGTGCTGGGCGTTATTGATCTCGTGCTCGTTATGTCGGTCGTACCGGGGTTTTCTGGCCAGGCCTTCCATCCGGAGGTCCTCGAGAAGGTCAAAGCTCTGCGAGCTCGCTATCCCGATCTCATGATCCAAATGGATGGAGGCATAGATGATAAGAATGCAGCTAAGTGCATTGCTGCAGGAGCCAATAACCTCGTGTCGGCGAGCTACATCTTCAAGTCCGCTGACCGCGCCAAGGCAATTGCCACATTGCGTGGAGCATGAAGAAACTTCTCGCTCTCGCGGGCTGCGTTCTCTTCACTGCGTGTGTACCGCATCCACCGGCCACATCAACCAGCTCTTCTTCATCGTCTGCGTTTGTCACCGAAACACTCACAGTCACGTCCGCATCTGGTGAGAGCACAAAGGTTGCCGTAGAGATTGCCTTTACCGAAGAAGAGCGTGCTCTTGGATTGATGCATCGCACATCGCTCGCGCAGGATCACGGCATGCTGTTTGTGTTTGAACAGCCACAAGTGCTTTCGTTTTGGATGAAGAACACCAAAATTCCACTCGAAGTGCTCTTCTTCGACGATCAAGGGAATTTTGTTTCCATGCAGTCCATGGTTCCGTGCATTGCCGACCCGTGCATGTCGTATCCTTCGACCGGAATTGCGCAGTACGCGCTCGAGGTAAACCCGGGATTTGCAGCAGCACACCAGATAGGCCTTGGTACTACCATCGATTACACGAAGGATGGGCCTGAGTGATATTTTGGGTTACACTCGGTCCTATGAAACCCGCTCAAACGAACCTCTGGGGCAAGCAGACATGGCTCTTTTTGCTCTTCGTGATGCTACTTTCGTACTTCACGTACTTCCATCGCTACTGGCAGCCGCAGGCTGTTTTTTGGGATGAGAACTACCACATCGCGAGTGCACAGAAGTATCTCAATGGTGTGTTTTTCATGGAGCCGCATCCTCCACTGGGTAAGCTCCTCATCGCCGGAGGTGAATGGTTGTTGCATCCCAATGCCGAAAATAATCAGTACATCGGTACCGACTACGCGACAAACTTTCCCAAAGACTTCTCGTTTGCCGGTTATCGCTTTGCGTCGGCATTCCTCGCATGGTGGACAGCGGCACTGCTCTTCTTGTTGTTTTTGTTGATCTTCCGTAATCCCATTGTCGCAACACTCGTCGATTTTTTGTACATCTTCGATAACGCACTTGTTGTTCATACGAGAGGCGCGATGCTCGAAGGAGCACTGATCTTCTTTAGCGTGCTCATCATGCTCACGTTCTTCTTACTAAAGGAGTATCACGGGAATAAAAAACTCTTCTGGACGTTCTCGGTGCTCATGGGTGCGGCTTTTGGTGCGGTGATGACAACAAAACTCCTGGGACTCCTCTTTATTCTGCTCATCCCAGCCTTTGCATTGATGCTCTGGCCGAATGTTCGCAAGATCGCCACCTTCGGAGGACTCTGCGCTCTCGGCTTTGTGATTGTGTATGTAGGTGTGTGGCAGATCCATTTCTCGCTCGCACGTAATGTCGTGACGTCTTTGCCCGATGGCGGCTATTATCAGGCTTCAGAAGAATATAAGCAGATTATTCACCAAGGCAGCACGAGCGCCCTCTCGAGCTTCCCCGTCATGATCAATGATTCTTGGAACTTTGTGACGCACTACAACCGTGGCACGCCGCGCTTGGATTTGTGTAAGAAAGATGAAAACGGCAGTCCGTTTTATTTCTGGCCGTTTGGTGCGCGCACCATCAATTACCGCTGGGAAACTCCGGATGGTCAGTCGTACCGCTATTTGTACCTGATGGGGAACCCTGTCGTGTGGTGGGGAACGTTTGCCGGAATCATCCTCGCTCTCATGCTCCTGCTCTCTCGCGTGTTCAATGCTTCGGGAGAAAAGCTGAAGAACGGTTACACGCTTCTCGTCTTTGTAGGTTTGTATATTGGATTCTTCGTGGGAATTTCGCGCATTGATCGCGTGCTCTACTTGTACCACTACTTCACAGCACTCTTGATCGGCTTTGTGATTTTTGCGCTCTTCATAGATGAACTTAAAAAATTCTGGAAGTGGACGGTCGACGAAAATGCGAAAGTGATTTTCCTCATCATCTTCACCGGATTTGTGTTTGGTGGGTTCCAGTTCTATCGCGCACTCAGCTACTACGAGCCGCTCACCCGAGAGCAGTTCGAGCGCCGCAATGTGTTCCAGCTTTGGGAATTGCAGTGTGTGGGGTGCGACAAAAAGAGCGGACTGGTAATCCCCAATAAGTAGGAGCTTCTAGTCGGTTGTGCTCTAGGTTGTCACTTTCTTTGTCTGCCATACAAAGAAAGTAACCAAAGAAAAATCACCGCGCGCCAAACCCTCCCGCACGGCCCTGTGTCTCCTCGTCTCGCCTCCAAGGCTTCGGCTCGTCTCGTCGACACGCGCTAAAGCGCAGGGCCTACCCCTTCACCCCCCGTGGCGCGCGGATTCCCCCTACACTATTTTTCTACGAAGATCCCAGGCTTCTTTAAACATACGCCCGATTACGCGAATAGAGCCTCCTGTGGGGTTTCCTGCCTTGCGTGGGTAATGGGGGACATCGACGTATTTCCAAGGAATATGCGCACGTTTGAGTCGCAGGAAGACCTCGGTATTAAAGAGCTTTTCGACTCCGTAGGTCGGGCGGATCGTCTGCCAAATATCGCGCTTCATCAGCTTCATGCCGCAGTTCACATCGCGTACCCAAATACCAAAGAGCAGCACGTTCATGCCACCGAGTACTTTGCCGAACATGTTGCGTACGAATTTATCGGCACGATGACGGCGACGGCCTGTCACAAATCGAAATGCATCGAGGTGCGGTAGCAACAGATCAATATCTTTCGCGTGGAACTGTAAGTCGCTATCCATGAATCCAATATTCTCTTTGCTTGCAGCATCGAGCCCAGTGCGAACAGCTACTCCGTAGCCTTGGTTACGTTCGTGTGTGAGGATTTTCACGCGTGCATCCTTGTTTGCGATATCGGCAAGAATTTCTCCCGATCGATCTTTGGATCCATCATTCACCACCAGAATTTCACCGTCGATGGGTGAGCTATCCATCCATGTTTGCACATCGCGCACGCACTCGGCGATGTTCGCCTCCTCGTTGAAACACGGCAGCACGATGCTGAGAGCCTTCTTTTCCATGCCGCAGAGCATCATGGTTTCGCCGTTGTGCGTCAACAGAAGAAGGAAAGTTACGTACACGCGAGCGCAATTTTTCTGTTACAGTCAGCCCCACAGTGCAGTTGTGGAACTTCCAGCGTAAGGCTTCTTCGTCTCGTAATCTTCGCGCCGCAGGCGTGTGGTGTTGCGTGCTCGCAGCATTCCTCGTGGCAACGGCTATAACGGCAGCACAAGCGGTTCCGTCTTTTGGAACGGCGCTGTATACCTTCGATAAAGGCGCGCTCAAGCCTGCGACCCTCCCGCTTTCGGTCGAAACTAAAGGCAAAGAGCTCACGATCACCTTCGACATGTCTCTCTCTCGGATTCATCCGACCCTTTTTCGCATTATCCCCGATGACTGTCTGCATGGGCTCACGATCAATGGCAAAGAAGTGAAAAACACCGAGATAGGTTTTTGTGATTATGGTGCGGGCAGGCACATGGATCTCGGCGCATTTCTTCGTCCGGGTGTAAATGCCATTCAGGTACGAGTAGGTGATCATGGTGGCAGGGGAGGCCTCTCCATTGAGGCATCGCCACAGGATCCCGTAGTCATTTCGATGCTCATTATTGCGATGCTCGCGAGTGTTGCATGCATGTTCATGATCTTGCGTGCACTGCGCATCTCATCTCTTGCAATCCTCACTGCTGCATGGATGGTGACAGTAGGTATTCTTCTTCGTCTCGCGTACCTCATCGTTACGCCATTTGGTACACGTGCGCATGATGTTGATGGGCACATCGAATACGTACGGTACTTCCTCACGTACTGGGCAGTGCCCCCGGCGCACGAAGGTTGGCAGTTTTACCAGCCGCCGTTCTATTACTTCGTGACGGCACTTTGGACCAAAGTCTTTTCCCTTTTTGGCGTCTTACGCGACACCGACTGGATGCAGTGGATGGCACTCGCGAGTAGCGCTTTTACGCTTCTGGTAGCGGTTTTTATCGCCTGGGAACTGTTCCCACGTAAGCAGGAAGACGGAGATAAACTGCGATTCAGTTTTCTGATGGTGGCATTCCCCGCGCTCGTGTTTTTTGCAGGACGCATCAATAACGACGTTGTCGTCGCGCCGCTGGGCTTCCTCGCCGTGCTCTTTACACTTCGCTTCCTCCGCTCCACCAAAGTGCGTGAGTGGTTTCTTGCCGTTGCGTGTGTTGCACTTGGCATCCTCACCAAAACAAATGTCGTGCTCCTTCTTCCTGCCGTGCTCATCAGTCTTCTCTTGGTTCCCAATAAACTTTTGCGCAAGCGGCTTCATCTCCTCTTGCTCGGATGCTTGCTCGTGTTCCTCGTGTGCGGAGGATTCTTCTTTGCGCGCATGCAGGCCGAAGGTCGAAGTCGCGCGGTGATTGTGGGGAACATTGGTTCCCTGAGCAGCGGATTGCAGCTCAAGAACATTCCGTCGTCGTACCTGACGTTCAATCCCGTCGAGATCATTCGTCGTCCGCACAACAATCCATGGGAAGACCTCGCACGTCGTCAGTACTTCCCGGAGTATTTCTTCAAGTCCGCGTTCTCGGGTGAATTTGATTTTGGTCGCATGGCACGCCCGCTTGTGCAGGCCGTGCTCTCGGCATGGATGTTGCTTCTGCCGCTCATGGCTTATGGAATGTATCGATCGTTACGCAAATGGGATGCTGTTTCCATTATGCTCTGTACGCTGTTTTTTGGCGTTTTAGGAGGTCATACGGCTTTCCGCTTCCTCTTCCCATACAGCAGCTCTCAGGACTTCCGTTACAGCATTCTGCTTCTGATCCCTCTCTTCTTCTTCCTTCTCAAAGGACGTGAGCGCATGTTGCGCGGCTTGCCAAAAGATATCGCCAACGCGGTGATCATCGTCGCAGGCATTCTTAATCTTGCGTTAGTCACTCTCGTGATCTTCACGTAGTTATTTTCGATATCCCGCTTGTTCCGCTTCCTGTGCTGAACGGAAGTACAGGCGTGTTTCGGGTTTGAGTCGTGCGGCCGCTGCGCTCGTAATGTCGTAGTACTTCTTGCCGTTTTTTGAGGCGGCAAACTTTGCATCCGGTGGAACACGAATTTCCACGGTTCTGCGTAAATCCGAGAGGGGAATGCGGAAGCTTCCATCTTTCTTCGGCACGACTATGTGTCCTTCACCAAAGATGCGCACGCTTCCTGAGGATGAACCTTCAATGTTTCCATCATGCACGGCGTCGATCATCACGACAGGAACTTTGGGACGTGTGTCTTGCGCGAAAACTAGTGGAGTGTTTGGGATTTTGCGAAAAGATTCGTGAATACGACCTGATATGTAGCCAATAGTTGTCGTGAGCAAGAGAGAGGCAATCAGCTGAGGAAAACTTGTGCGTAAAAAGAGCTGAGTGATGAGAGCTGAGAGCTGAATATTGGAATTTTTCATAGATCATTGATCATTTCTTACGTGTAGCTTTTTGATACTTGCGGTAAGCATGCGAATTATCTCGTCGAGATTTTTGCGCAAGATTATTGCATCCTGCTTTTCCATGTAGCTGTCTATAAGTAAACGAAGCCAAAAATCAGTTTCGGCAGCTTCCTTATGAGCAATTGCAAGCTTGGCTACAAAGTCCCTTTTGCTGTGGGCACGTGTAGCTTCCTCGATGTTCGCACCAATGCTGGTTCCTGATTTTAAGAGCTGCTTTGCAAATTCATATTCATGCATTTTTCTGAGCTTTTTGCATAGCTTGATCGTATCTAATGCAAAAACATAGGATTTTTGCCTGAGAGGACTAGGGCTATTTGCCATACATTCATGATGAATGAACGAGTTTTTCCTTACAGGCATACTCAGCTCTTTACACTCAGCTCTCAGCTCTTTTGCCCTGTAATATGAGCAAAACTACGTTCCAAATATCCAAAGAACAGTCGTCTAGATACGTGACTAACTCGCTGGTGGCTGTTAAAATCTCATCCCATGGCTAAACCTTTTCGTCAAAATCCTCAGGGGAGAAACCAATGGCTTCTCTCGGCGCTGCTTTTTGGCACGCTCATCCTGGGTTCGTTCTTTTTCCTTTTAAATCCGCTGCGAGAGAACGAGCAGCAGTTTTTGGATGCCAAGCAGGTGGCGATCTCCGAAGTCACTCAGGGCTACGCCCAGGGCAAATTCGAGAAGATCCTCGTGCGAGATAGCAACGCATACGCAACGCTCAAAGATCAGTCCGTTGTCCAGACGTACATCGGTTCGCAGACCTTGAGCGATCTTGGCTGGAACGATCCTAAGAACGCGACGATTGTGGAGATTGAGAACCGCGAAGCGGCAAACATGTTTTTCGCCATCCTCCCCGATCTTCTCTTCTTCTTGCTGGTGCTCGGAGGAGTCATCTGGCTCTTCCGTGGAATCGCACGTAGTCAATCCAATGCGATGTCCTTTGGTAAGTCCCGCGCTCGTGTGGCAGATGCTAAGCAAGTACGCACACGCTTCGTCGATGTTGCCGGTGCAGAAGAAGCCAAGGAAGACCTGATCGAAGTCGTGGATTTTCTCAAGAACCCGCGCAAATACACGTCCATGGGCGCAAAGATCCCCAAGGGTGTTCTTCTTGTAGGTTCACCGGGAACAGGTAAAACTCTCCTCGCACGCGCCGTTGCAGGCGAAGCAGGTGTGCCATTCTTCTCCATCGCAGGCTCCGAATTCGTCGAAATGTTCGTGGGTGTGGGTGCCAGCCGCGTGCGCGATCTCTTTACCAAGGCAAAGCGCAATGCACCATGCATCATCTTCATTGATGAAATTGATGCCGTGGGTCGTCAGCGTGGCGGAGCAGGATTTGGTGGTGGTCACGACGAACGCGAACAGACCTTGAACCAGATCCTCACCGAGATGGACGGCTTTGAGCAGGACACGAACATCATCGTGATGGCTGCCACCAACCGCCCAGACGTGCTCGACGTGGCATTGCTGCGTCCAGGACGCTTTGATCGTCGTATCTTCATCGACAAGCCAGATCTTGCTGCACGCCAGAAGATCCTCGAAGTGCACGCACGCAATAAGAAGGTGCAGAAGGGAGTCGATCTCGGTGCCATCGCACGTCAGACCGTCGGTATGACGGGTGCTGACCTCGAGAACATCATGAACGAAGGAGCTATTTTCGCTGCTAAGCGTAAGCACCCGGCTGCAACTCAGAAGGACATCGTGGATGCTGTGGAGAAGGTCTCCATTGGTGCAGAGAAGAAGTCTCGCAAGCTCTCGCAGCACGAGAAAGAAATCACGGCCTACCACGAACTCGGTCATGCAATTGTGGGTCACCTGTGCAAAGAGAGCGATCCCCTGCACAAGATCAGCATTGTTTCTCGTGGATCCGCACTTGGTGTCACCTGGTTCTTGCCAGCCGAAGATCAGTACACAACCAGTAAGACCAAATTCCTCGACGAGATCTGTGGCCTCCTTGGCGGTCGCGCTGCTGAATCCCTCATCTTCAACGAAATCACCACAGGCGCCAGCAATGACCTGGAGCGTGCATCCGCTATCGCTCGTAACATGGCTATGCGCTACGGCATGGGCGACAAAGAGCTCGGTCTCGTGTCGTATGGAGAAAAGCAGGGGACGATGTTCCTGGGAGTGGATCCTGCCACAAACCGCAATTACTCCGAGGCCATGGCCCAGCACATCGATACCTTTGTGCGCACAACCATTGATGAGCAGTACGCGCGTGCCGAGGGAATCCTCAAGAAGCACAAAGCAAAACTCGATGAGCTCTGTGTGATGCTTCTCCAGAAAGAGACGATGACTGTCGAAGAGTTCCTCGAAGTCTTTGATGGCACGAAACCAAAGCCTAAAGAGGAAGAGAAGGCTGAAGTGAAGGCAGAGTAATCATTCCTGATTGAATTGAAGCCCGAGGTGATCCCTCGGGTTTTTTCTTGTCCGCTTACGAGTTCTACTCCCGTTCCTGCTGCTGTGTAGGCCACCAACGCTTGAGCATACCCCATATGACCTTGGGTGCTAGTGCCAGGTTAGTACGGGTTTGCCCTCGCTCAATGCAGGAGTCAGCGTACTGACTCCAAAGCGCTTTGCGTTCTTCTGCGCTTGCTCCGACGGGCAGTGCGTAATCTATTTTAAAGAGACCGGGCAGCGACTGTAGAACGCGCTTACGTAGTTCTCCATCGTGATCCTGCATTTGCAGTTCCCAATCTTTTTCTAATTGCGGTCGTGTCCCCAAAAAAGAAAGTACTTTGTTACCCGTGAGGTGACCGCATATCCATTGCAGTAACTGCGGCAGTTCATTGATTTTGTATAAGCGCAAAAACTTTCCGAGACCCTTTGCTCGTGGATCTTCTTGTATGTCTCCCAGTTCGTTCACACCCTGTGTTTGTAGGACGTGTTCGAATGAATCATGAGCATCCAATGCCATTGTTTCGATTTTGACCACCATGATGGGGTTCTCGTGTTGTCCCATGCGCTGTTGCATGTACATACCTCCGACAGCGTGT
Source organism: uncultured Candidatus Peribacteria bacterium (assembly GCA_964428205.1). Classification (GTDB taxonomy): domain Bacteria; phylum Patescibacteriota; class Gracilibacteria; order Peribacterales; family Peribacteraceae; genus CAYRXE01. The sequence goes on from CAYRXE010000024.1 coordinate 12,912, forward strand.
CCCGTGTCGTAGCGCAGCCATGGCTTTTTGCCGCACGTTACACGTAAAAGATCTGCCACTTGCTCATGCGTTCGTGCTTGCTTGGCGGCAATTCGGGTTTTGTGAGGACAGCCCTCTGGAGTGTCTCGTTGTGGCCGTTCGTGTGTGGAGATGCTCTCCATAAAGTGCATGAGTGTAGCAGGCTCAGAGCACTAAAAAACCCCGCTTGCGCGGGGTTTAGATTCTAGAGTGAAGATTATTGAGCTGGCGTTGGAGCTGGCTGTTCGCCGGCTGCAGCAGCCTCAGGCTGGGTCAACTGAACTGGAGCGAAGTTGATGATCTTCTTCGTCTCCTGGCGGAAGATCACTGCGAACGTTGGGTAGATGACGAGCTGGTCGCCATTTACTGCTGGTCCGTAGAATTCCTTGTTCTGCTCAATGAGCTTAGGAACGTCGACGATCGTAGCGACGGTTGGCTCAACGTCCTTAGGCAATTCCATGATGGTGCCGAGATCCTCAACTACTTTCTTAGCGAGGTCGCGGTTCTCCTGGGTGTTGCCACCGGTCAATTGTTCCATACGCATCGTAAGTGCAGCGAGCTGGTCTTCGGCTGCGCGGCGCTTCATGTCGACAACGACAACGAGAGCGAGCAAACCGACGACGAGGACTGCGCCGAGTAACTTGCGCTTCGGCTTTGCGGAAGAGGTCATGGTGTCCATACAAGAAGAGGGGAAAAACTCTTCCGTATGCTAGGCAATAGAGGTATGCGATCGCAAGTAGCCAGACGCATCGATGTAGTGCGAAAGAACACGAATGTGGTGAGATGATTTTTCCGCTTTGCGAAGAGGAAGAAGCTGCGCAAGTCTTGTTTTTCTGGCAAAGAGCTCTGCTGGATCTATTTTGGGCTCGTCTTTCCCCCCTGTTCCTATGGTGAATGTCCGTAGCTACCCATTGGTACGCGATCCTGAAGTCCGCTCGAAAGGAGATTACCTCCTTGGCCTACATCATTTAGAGGAGGAAGTGCTTGAGCTTGGTGAAGAGCCTGCTTTTCGTTATGCAGTAGATCAATTAATGCGTCAGCGAGTAGTCGATGATCCTGGTGACGATCTCGGTGATGGAGTGGAGCGTGATGATATGTAATGGTGCTCAGGAGAGGACTTGAACCTCCACGGCCTTGCGGCCACTAGCCCCTCAAGCTAGCGCGTCTGCCATTTCGCCACCTGAGCACGGGGCGCGATTGTAGAGGAAGAAATTCGGTCCGCCAATGGGTTATGATTGTTTGAGAGTGTCACGAATCTCTCGCAAAAGAGCGATTTCTTCAGGGGGAGCAGCTGGTTCTGCTGGCTTCTCCTTTTTAAAGCGATTGATCTGCTTAATAGCCAAGAAGATTACGAAGGCGACGATCACGAAGTCCACGACCGACTGAATGAACATGCCGTACGCGATAGTGGAATTGCCAATGGTGAAGCTGAGATCTTTAAAATTCACACCAAGCATCACGACGCCAATGAGCGGCATGATCACGCTGTCCACGAGCGACGAGACGATTTTTCCAAACGCTCCTCCAATGATCACACCGACGGCGAGATCAATCACGTTGCCGCGCATCGCGAACTCTTTGAATTCTTTCACAATCGTCATAGAAGAGGGGGAATAGGAGCAAGTATACGTTATGCGCACATCTTCAGGAATTCCTTTTCTTCCACAATCTTCACGCCAAACTTTTTCGCGTCATCAAATTTGCTGCCGGGGTCCGCACCAAGTAAAAGGTAATCCGTCTTCTTGCTCACACTTCCACTCACCTTACCACCACGGTCTTTGATCATCCTCTTTGCATCTTCACGTGCGAGGGTGGGCAATGTTCCGGTGATGACAAACGTCATGTCGGCGAAGACCTGTTCTGCATTTGAACCTTCTGGCTGCAGACACACGACTCCTGCATCTTCCAGTTTTTCCAAGAGCTCGATGTTCTCTTTCTCATCCATCCAGTTCTTGAGTGACTCTGCACTAATATCTCCAATGCCGTTGATGTTTGCGACGTCTTCTTGCGACATCTTCCGTAAGGTCTTGCCAATATCTGTCACACGAATGGCATCGATCACAATTTTCTTTTTCTCCGCACCAAAGAGGGAACTCTGGAATTGAATATCTTCCAATTCTTCTTTTTCGACTCTCGACTTTGGCCAGTCGATCAACCTTGCCAACACATCCGCTGTCTCGCGACCAATGTGGCGAATGCCGAGAGCAAACAAGAACCTATCCAGTGGAACTTTTTTAGCACGCTCCACGCCACGCAAAATATTTTCGGTCTTCTTCTCTTTAAAGAGAGGCAGCTGCAACAAGTCTTCTGCTGTGAGCGTAAAAATATCCGATGGATCATCCACGAAGCCGGCATCAATCAAGGACTCGATCGTCTCACCGCCTAATCCCTCTATATTAAAGGCGTAGCG
>CAYRXE010000025.1:0-14964 GCA_964428205.1 uncultured Candidatus Peribacteria bacterium
TCCTCAATCCCATGATTGCAGCAGCAGCGATGAGCTTTAGCTCGGTGTCGGTCATTGGAAACGCGCTGCGGCTGAGAAAGGCAAACATGTAATAGTGCGTTAGCTGTGGCGGTGCACTTGTTGCACAAGGCCTCAACGGTCATTATTGCCATAGTCGAGCGTCTTCTTTTGTATCTTTCTTTTACTCCTCATGAATCCCTCCACTCTCTCTATTTGGCCGTGTATTTGGTTTAATAGTCAGGCAGAAGAAGCCGCACAGTTTTACTTGTCGACGTTTGGCAATGGCAAGATTCTCTACACTGCCAAGTACGACAGCGAAGCGGCACAGGTATCCGGTCAGCCAGAGGGATCGGTGATGACGGTGGATTTCGAACTCCATGGATTGCGTTTTACGGCACTCAATGGAGGACCTCTGTTCAAATTAAATCCCTCGATTTCCTTCTTTGTGAATTTTGATCCTTCGGTGGATCCGCATGCGAAAGAAAATCTCGATAAGGCATGGGCAAAGCTGATTGATGGAGGAGAAGCGCTCATGCCGCTCGACACGTATCCCTTTAGCCCACACTACGGATGGGTCGTGGATAAATTCGGTGTGTCCTGGCAGTTGATTCTCACGAATCCCGAAGGTGAGCCGCGCCCGGTGATTATTCCGTCGATGATGTTTACGGGAGATATGACTGGCAAAGCAGAAGAGGCGATTGATTTCTACGTCTCGGTGTTCAAGGATTCCAAAAAAGGAATGGTGGCGCCGTACCCACCAGGTGGTGCACCAGAGAAAGATGCAAAAGTCGCGTTCGCAGAGTTCATGCTCGAAAATAAATGGTTCACTGCCATGGATAGCGGACACATGCACAAATTCGGGTTTACTGAAGCGCTGTCCTTCGTCGTCAGTTGCGACACACAAGAACAGATAGATGCGTACTGGAATGCTCTGTCTGCGCATCCAGAGAACGAGCAGTGTGGATGGCTCAAGGATACATATGGAGTCAGCTGGCAGATTGTGCCCTCGGCGATGGACAAGATGATGACGGGTGACCCTGCCGGCGTGAAGCGCGCAATGGCGGCCATGCTCCAAATGAAGAAGCTCGATTTAGCGCAGCTGCAAGCCGCGTATAACAATGCCTAATCCCCTAGAACATAAAAACTCCGGCGCGCGTGCGTCGGAGTTTTTTGGTGTGGACCGGGATCGGAATTAGCGAATGGCGCTCATGGTCGTGTGTGCTTTGTCGCGCCTATTTGTCTTGAGGCGGAAGAGCATCTCGGCCATTTCTGCACGCGTGATCGTCTGATCGAAGCCCTTGATAGTCGTTGGGATAGCATTGAGCTCCGAGAGACGCTGCACGTATGGGCGGTACCAGAATTCACCTTGGTCTTCGACTTCGAGTTCAAAGGAGAATACGTTTGCGAGAATCTTCGCAGCTTCTACGAAGTTGATGGGGTCACCCGGCTTAAACGTTCCATCTGGGTAACCACTGATGATGTTCCTGGTCTTGGCGAAGCAGACGTTGCTTGCGTACCAAGCCTCACGGTCGACGTCGAAGAAGAAGACTTCGCGCTCGTCATCTTCGAAGTTTGCAGAAATACATTCTGCTTTACCGTTCGTATCGATGATGAAGGGATCTGTCGCAAGCTGTGCGAACTCCGCGCGGTTGATGCGCGTGGCAGGTTTAAAAGTGCCATCGGTGTATCCCTTGAGCACGTTCTGCGTGCGCAGATACTCGATGCCTTCGTAACTGGCACTTGTCTTGGGGACGTCCGTGAACGGTTTCGTCGAGAATGCTTCGTCCGGAGCGGCGAAGGCGGTGCTGCTCATGAGTACCGAGCCGATGGTGAGGAGTGCGGCGAGAGATTGTTTCATAAGAGAAAGGGAAGGAAATGAAACGTGTACCAGAACTGAAGACGTGTTTAGCCGCTTGAAATTACCGATTGTTTGGTATGGAGTATGAGAAATTGCACTGATTTGATTCCTACTTCTTCTCTCTATCATAAGTAAAATATCGAATACAAATATTGTTCAATAATGTCAGCGAATCTTGAAAAACCGGGAACTTGGTAAGCACCTCTACACGCGTGCGTCTTCTTTTTGGCAGCCACGCTGTACTTCTACTTTCTTTCTCTCCTTTCTATGAAGAACAATCACAAAGGTCAGGGTCAGCAGGACGAGTCTATGGCAAATGACAGGCAACGTGATGGTTCCATGGATGCCGATACAAGTACATCGGCCAACCGCAATCGCGGTAACTTTGCCAACGATCCACAGCGTGCAGCTGAGCTTGGAAGTAAAGGTGGCAAGAGTCGCGACTTTAGCAATCGCTAAATTGTGTGCGTAAAAAAAGAGAAGGACGGGGCATATGTGCTCCGTCTTTTTCTATTTAGTTCTTAGCACGTGCATCGATTTCTGCGAATACCGTTTTCGATATTGTGCTGATGACCTCTATGTTGAGGTCAGGATTTGAACCGCGCGTCATAATACAGAGAAGATACGGCGTACCCGGGTAGTAGACGATGCCGCAATCATGAAGCTGTTGTTCCTGCGGACTGATGTCGAGGTATCCGAATTTATGCGCAATCTTCATGTTGTCCGGTATGCCGCTTTCGAGACCTTCGGCAAAGTCCGTTTGTGTCAGTAGTTCCAATGCTTCTTCGGAGTGCTTGCGATCGAGATACGATGCATTAAAAAGAGCGCGCAGCATTCCCGCATACGATTTGATGGTGATGTATGACGAGCCGTCCGGATTTTGGAGAGCAATGCCCAAATCGACGAATGTTTGATCCGTGCTACCCGGCACCAGTTTTTCCATATGTGTATGCAGTACGTTTTTGGATGCATTGTCGGAATACACAATCATTCTGCGCATGATCTCCTTCACGGAGTACTGCTTTCCCGCGATGAGAGTTTTTTCGGGATCCAAAATGTTCTGGCCCTCCAGGTACGCAGGATCGATGGTTATCATGGTTTCCATCACGTCCGGATGGTTTTGAGCGTAATTGAGGAGCGATATCATGATGGGCACCTTGAGCAAGCTTGCTGGAGCAAAACGTTCATTGGCTCCGATGGTGAACACGTTACCGCTATCAAGATCGCGGAAGTGCACTGTGACCTGATTGACCTTCTTCTGGCTCGTCCACATGTCGATTTCTGCCATCACAAAATGCATGAGCTCGTCATACTCTCGTGTTTTTTCCGGCTCACTCTCACACCTGCGACGCGGGTTTAAGAGTTCGTACTGTTCGACGCAGTAATTGTGCATGATCGTATCGACGACAAAAAATGCCAAGAAGCTCACCACAAAACATCCAGCGCACAAGAGAGCAGTCAGTCCTTTGCCTGTTTTCAAAAAGCCGTACGGCGAACCTGTTGGAGTCATTAACTGGAGATTTTCCCCCTCCGCAACAGGAATACAAGCAGGAAAAACTTGCGGATGGTGTCATTCTCTCACTTTTTTTGCACATCATTCGGCGTTCTGCTGTATTTCCCCGCTTTAAAAAGCGCATCGCGCCGTTATTCCCGTGGAGAGCGCGCGACGATCTTGCGTGTAGAGAACAAGTTCTCCGGCGTCGATCTCGAAGTTTTTTTGCTGCGTTTGGGTGTGGAAGATCCCGGTCAGGAGGCGGTGGAAGCTTTCTGGGGTGTCGTGTTGTGCGTAGCCATTGAGCAACAGGAATGCGGGATGCGGACTCAACAGCTTGGCGCAGGTTTCGAGTAGACCCGCGAGATCGCGCTCCATACGCCAGGTACTGCCGCTCGTTCCATGTCCGTAGGCAGGAGGATCCAACACAATGGCATCGTATGTTTTACCGCGCTTGAGCTCACGTGTTGCAAACAGCGGAGCGTCTTCCACGATCCAGCGAATGCGATCACTCGCGATGCCGTTCAACTCTGCATTCTCGCGTGCCCAGGTGACTGCCGGCTTGGAGGAATCGACATGTGTGACGGTGTGTCCATCTTTGGTGAGTGCGACGCTCGCTCCACCCGTGTACGCAAAGAGGCTCAAGACGTTCAACACCTTTCCACGTCCTCGCTCGCGCATCCAGTTCCAGTTGTACTGCTGCTCGGGAAACACACCTGTATGTTTGTAGGGAGCGAGTCGCACAATCAACGAGAGATCATCAAACGTCACATTCCATTGGTCGGGCATGGTCTTATTCTTTTTCCATTCACCTTTGCCTTTTTCGCCGATGTACTCGGCATCAGGATTCCATACAGCTGTTTGAGCGGGTCCTTTGGCCGTGGGATCCGGACGCACGAGCATATGCGGGCCCCAGCGTTCGAGCCGCTTGCCGTTAGACATGTCGATGAGTGCGTAGGAATTCGTCACACCTCTATAGTAGAGGATTTTTCCCGCTTCGTCGGACTTCGCCGAGACTTTGTCCGGCTTCGTGCAACTATGCCGAGACTTTGCTTCCTTAATCTCCTCTTAATTGCTACCTTCTATAGTGCAATTTCGTTTTCCTTCTCCCTTTTTTCCATGTCTACGTTCGAACTGCAATCCCGCTCGCGCATTGCAAAGACGCTTGGCCCAGTCCTTGCGGTTACACTGCTGAGCACTCTCGCTGCGTGCACGCCTTCTGCAGGAACTGATACGACAGGCGAATCCAGCTCTTCCACCATGATGGAGGTTTCTTCTTCCTCTGCCGTGACAATGGAATCATCTTCCGCAGCTACCGAAGGCGCTTATGCCGATGGTACGTACTCCGCACAGGGTGCATATCGCTCCCCAGCCGGTGGCGAACTCGTGACGATCTCACTCACGCTCAAGGGTGACAAAGTGACCGATGCAACGTTTAGCGGTGATGCAACGAACCCAAAGAGTAAGACGATGCAGGCTGCATTCGCATCTGGCTTTAAGTCCCAGGTTGTCGGCAAGTCTCTCGACGAAGTAAGTGTAGGTGTGGTGAACGGTTCCTCGCTCACGGGTATTGGCTTCATGGAAGCAGTCGGCAAGATCAAGGCTGATGCCAAGTCCTAAGCTACTCATCAATCATATCTAGAACAATTCCGCGGTAAACCCCGCGGAATTTTTTATTCTGAGTTCTTTATTCGCAATCAAATATTCAAACACAAAATCTTTTTGGTAACGCACAGGCTCTGTAAAAAAGAGACACGTGCAGAGTCCGTCGGCGATCGCGGTGGAATCCGCTTGTACCCACGTCGCAGCAATCTCATCGGGTGAGGTGAGCGTGCGCGGATCTATCGTGTGGTGGTACCCGGCCCACTTGCGGCGGTTGCCTGCCGATGCGCACAGCGCTTTGTTGCGGATCTCTACGATGCCAATCACTTTCGACGTGTCTCCCGGATGTTCCAGGCCGCAGCGCATGGCATCTGCTCCTTGGTAATAGATGTCTCCGCTGCCGTTCACGAGGTATTTTTGTATACTTTTTGTGTTCAAATATTCTCGCACGAGATCAACACAAAATCCTTTTCCAAGTCCTCCAAAATCCATCAAGAAAGTGCCGTGTAACTTGAGCGTCTGATCATCCACGATCGTGATGGCTTCGCTGAGTTTGGGAACGGAGCGAATCTGTTCCTTGGGCTGCAAATTATACGTTTCGTCATATCCGAGATCGGTCAATGTGTGGCCGAGGAGAGGTGTGAACGCACCATCAGAAAGCGCATGCAGCTTTTCGTAGATTCGTAGCATCTTCACGAGATCCTTAGGCACCTCCACCTCTCCACGTTGTGTACTGAGTGTACGAATGAGTGAGGTCTCTTTAAAACGCGAGTAGGTATCTTCGAAGTGCTTGAGGATCTCTGAGATGTCTCGCGTGAGTTCCTCCCATGCAGCATCAGTCGCCGAATCCCACACAGTCACCGACCATGTGGTGCCCATTGCCGGCAGAGAGAGTATGCGAGGTTCTATAAGTGCAGTATATAGAAAAGAGGGACTCGCGACTTTCGTCGGAGCCCTCTTATTCCCCCTTACTCCTTTTCGTCTACAGACGGGATGCAAAGTTGCATGCGAATGTATCCGAAACCTCTGCGAGTAGAATAACCCTAGGGTGTTAAGGACGGATTAAGGAGGGTTTTGGCTTTGGGTAGCTTGATGCTGCTCGAGGTTGTTACTTTCTTTTGTCTACCCGCACAAAAGAAAGTAACCAAAGAAAAAGCCACCCGCGAGACAGCCTGGCCGCTCGCCCCTTCACCCCCCTTGGCTCGCGGGTCTCCCGCCCGCTTCGCTCCTTTGCCCGGGCCATTTGCGGACCCTCCAGTTGTACTTATGTTCAAATAAATAGATCAAATTTTTCATTAACCCTAAGCCACTATTAGGAGAACTTAATCGTAAACGTGGTGCCAATATCTTTCTTGCTCGCCACGTCGACCGTCCAGCCGTGCACATCGGTAATGCGTTTGACGAGTGCGAGACCCAGGCCGAACCCTTTGCTCGTACGAGAGTCGTCGGCGCGATAGAAGCGGTCAAACATGTGGCTCTGTTGTTCTTCGGTCATACCAATACCCGTGTCGGCAATGGAGACGAGATTCTTTTTGAGTGTGACGGTGATGGTGCCGCCATCCGGTTTGCGGAATTTAATCGCATTGCTTACCAAGTTTGTGATCACTTGGCGCATGAGTCCGGGATCGCCATTCACGCGAATGTTTTCGGTGATTTTTCGTTCGATCACCACGTTTTGCTCTTGAGCGAGGGCAGTCATGCGATCAAGGGTCTCGTTCACGATCAAGCTGAGATCCATGTTCTCCCTTTGTAGCGCGAGTGCATCCAAGCGCGCGAGTTCCAAAAGTCTTTCTGTGAGTCCGGAGATTTGCGACAAATCTTCCTTCGCCGACTTCACGCCTTCCTCGTACTTCTTGGTCTTGAGTGCAAGATCCAAAGACGAGTTGAGTGCAGCCAATGGCGTGCGCAGTTCGTGGCTTGCGTCTTGTGTGAATTGCTCCAAGCGGCGCATGACTTCCTCTGCAGGCCTTAGGCTTCTGCGAGCGAAAAAGAGGCCGACACCAAATATGAGTGCCGAGATCGCCACGCTCACGAGTAAGTAGAGAAGAGCGCGAAAGGGGAGATCACCCAATTGCAGACGTTCCACGTCACCGATCTGCACGTAGCCAATCACCGTGCCATCTTGGGCACGCACACTTGCCGTCATAATGTTGTAGCGCTCCCTTCCTACAAGTACGGTCGAAATTCCTTCACTGGGTGTGAATGGGATATCCGAAAAGAACATACCCGTGAAGATCGGTTCCATCTTCATGTTGATGATGCGCAATCTACCGCGGATCATGGCAGGCAGTTGCGTGACCAGCATGCGAGGGTCGTCGTGCCAGTTTTTCGTCAGGAGGGACATGGATTGCGAAATGCGATGGTGTGATTGGCGTTGTGCGTTGTCGTAATCCACTGCCAAAAAAATACTGCCGTTCACGAGAAGCAAAAGAAACACGAACGCCGTGAACTGCAGAGCGATGATGTAACTAATGCGCTTGAACATCGTTAGGCTGCGGGGATCAAGTAGCCCTTACCGGGGACGGTCTCAATGACCGACTTGCCCAGTTTGCGCCTGAGATAGGCAATGTGCACGTCGACTGTTTGCGAGAACAGCAGATCATCTCTGCCGCCCCACACGTGTTCCAAAATGGCAGGGCGGTCTTGCACGATGCCACGATTTTGGAGCAAGTGCTCAAAGAGTGCGTATTCTTTTGGGGACAGCTCTACGCGTTTGCCTTTGCGTTTTACTTCCTTGGTATTCGTATCAACCAACAGAGATCCCAATGTAATCACCGGCTGTTTTTCCACCGACTTGCGACGCAGCAGTGCACGAATGCGCGCCATCAGTTCTTCCATATCAAAAGGTTTACTCAAGTAATCATCGGCACCGATGTTCAGACCATGAATCACTTCCTCGCGTTTGCTCCTGGCCGTGAGCATTAAGATGGGCATGTTCTTTTTGTGCTGACGGAGCATGGAGCAGATCACATAGCCGTCCATGCCTGGCAGGTTGATATCCAAGATCAGCAGATCAATGTCTTGCGTCATGGCAACTTCGAACCCCTGTTTGCCGTCATTGCAGACCGTCACCGCATAGTGCTCGGTTTCGAGGTAGGCCTTCATGTTGGCTGCCAGTTTTTCCTGGTCTTCGATAATGAGGAGATGCATTGGCCTCAATGTACTGTAGAGAGATTAAGGAGGCATTAAGAAAGGCCTTTTTCTCTCTAGGTAGGGCTCCGTACATTTTGCTACCCTTGATTTACCCGTAGGCCTCGTTTACCCTCTGCGGGACGTCAGGCGATTTTGTCGTCTGTGAGTCGTTTTGTTTCTTCCCCGTATTCTTATGAAGAAAGTTCTCGTTCCGATGGCATTCGCCACGCTCCTCCTCTCCGCTTGCTCGGCTTCTGTCACTCCTTCCGCAGAGGATGGTATGACCACGTCCAGCGAGTCTTCCGTCATGATGGAAGAGAGCAGCAGCAGCGTCAGCTCTGCAGCAGCTGTTGAAGTCGAAGCAGAAGCAGAAGTTATCGCTGAGTAATTTACATTTTGAAATTCAAAAAGGTCCCTCGCGAAAGCGGGGGATTTTTTAGATGTTACTCACAGAGTCCAACTTTTCTTTGTCTGCCGCACAAAGAAAAGTTGCAAAAGAAAGGCCACCGCGCGCAATAGCCCACTCCGCTCGGCCCTGTGTCTCCTCGACAAGCCTCCAAGGCTTCGGCTTGTCTCGTTCGCCACGCGCTAAAGCGCAGGGCCTTCCCCTTCACCCCCCGTGCGCGCGGACCCCCAAGCTTAAAAAAATCCCCTCTCCTTAGCTCCGTGCACGATTCATAAATAAGATACTCAAATCACCTCGTACGAACTAGGAGAGGGGTTGGGGAGAGGTCAAATGGTACAACTCGGTCCATCACACCGGTGTCTCCTCACGGCAATTTCGGCGTAGATCCTCCTGCCGATGGGTGCGACACCCGGGATGTACAAGAATGGTGCGAAGATCCACGTGGGCGGTAAGTACCAGCTGAGTTTACGGAACGCATCGAAACCCTTGAGTGTTGTGCTGCCCAGGATGGGATTACGAGCGGTCTTGGCGAAACGAATGTGCATCGACTTATCCAAATCGGTGAAGGCAATGTCTGAGGCGACTTTCATGCGCTCACTTTCATTTCTAAAGTCGGTCTTCTCGGTGCGCTTGAGCCAGTCGCACATGGTCACCCAGAACATGGCGCGTTGGCACAAACCGCAGGCGCCGTCGTAGAGCACGTAAATACGCTGACCCAAGAAGGATTTATTGAATCTATCCCTGAGAGCATCGAAGTCTTCTTGTTGTAGCAAGCCAAGATAGGCAGCAAAGAACGTGTAGGGGAATGATCCCACGTGCATCATCAGGAGAATTCCTCCATGGAAACACAGGCCTGCGACAATGAGCGCGCGGCGAATACCACCCGGCTTAAATCCAAGCCTCTTCACCATGAGCACTCCTGGAATGAGCATCAGAAGCCATGCAAACTCAAAGATCACGGTCAAACGACTGATGGGGAGCGACAAGATCGACACATAATCCGCAAGCCACTCCGGAGCGCGCATGAAGGTGGGATGGTGCAGAGCCGAAGCCACCGCGGTGCCCGAGGTCCACCACATGGTGCCCATGAGCTTGTCCCAGGCGGAGGTGACGTACAGTACGATCAACTGCCACAAGAGCAGGCGATACGGCCAGATCGACATAGTCAGAGGAGCCAAGAGCTGACGAGTTTCTTTCCAGTGCTTCCACTGCCTTCGTAGGCGATCAACCGAGAAGGCAGAAACATTCGGTGCGAGTATGAGCAGGAATCCGAGCAGTCGTAAGACCGTCTCACCTCCTGCGAGCGGCAAGTAATTGCGTTCGTGGAACGAGAACATCAGGAGCACGCACAAGACGGTGCTGATTTTTGCGCGGTAGCCCACCATCACGGCGAGAGCCAGAAGCAAAAACAGGATGTACATCAAGAAGACAGGACCGGGATCCTGAATGTAATCGAAGATGCTGTAGCGCTGCATCGAACGCAGTACGATGGGCATCAATGATGGCGGCAAAAAACCTTCGTTGCTGTAGTAGCGCCAAATGTCGTTCCACTGGAGCACGCCAAATCCAAATACGATCGCACCCCACATCATGCGCATGAGGCCGAATCCCGTTGCCGAGATCTGGCGGAAGAAAAACCGATCGATGGACGTAATAATGCGCATTAGAAGGGAGTGACGTTACAAGTGATGTCGATATCGTGCGTAATGGTGTGTTCGGGTACGTAGGTTCTCCAAAACTCGAGAGGGAGTGGAGCCGGCGGTTGTGGCAGCACGTAGAAATCTCTCGACATGCGCAGCTGTGTCCCTGTGGGCAAGTTGAGCATGGTGCAGTAGGTCTGGAGCAATGCTCTGCGCACAGGCGCGAACTGTTCTTCTTCCATGTTTCCGAGCAACTTCATCTCGCGAGAAAGCGCGCTCCACATCACCGACTTACGATCAATCACGGCAAACGGCACCCATGCATCATTGTCTGTTTTGCGCGTTTCTAAAATGTAGCTGGTTACCCTGCGCAGGGGATCGGGTGAGAACAAATTCCACTGCTGCCACTGGCTCGTGGCAAAGAGGTAGGGCATGGCCATAGGACGCACGACATCGCGAATCTTGGTGATCGTCGCACCCTTGGCATTGAGTGGCAGGCTGTACGCGAGTACGGCGAACATGTGCCAGAGACAGAAAAGAACGATGCCAGCCTTTGCGAGTACGGTTTTCGACACGGATGGATTGTAGCAAGCATGCAGCATCAGGTAACAAGGAACAGGTTTTCAACCATCAAACTTGTTACCTGTTACTCGTTACTTCGTCTTCGCCTTGAGGATGACGATCTCGCGACCCACAAACTGGTCTGGGCGCTTGTACATCAGGGTTCCTCGGGGCATTTTCTCGCTCCGCACACTCGCGGGAGTCACAAGCGAGAAGCCACAATCATGCAGTTTCTTGTAGGCGCTTTCCAAAAACACCGGGCCCTTGCTCGTCTGCCACACAGGCCACGTCATCACAACGGGCACACCAGGGAGAGTCGTGGATACGTTCTTGAGGAATGCCTCAGTCAGTTCATCTACTTCGCGGCGGAAGCTCTCTGCCTCGCGCACGGTTGGCTGTTTGACGAGGGCCGGCCCCAAACTTCCTTCGGTCACGATCACATCAGGACGGTCCTTCTCTTTGATATCAAACGCTTTGCGCGCGTCGTGCTTCCAGACTTCGGCTTTCACGTCCTTCTTTGTGACACCGTGTTCTTTGCGAATCCAATCGGTGTTTTTCTTGCAGCCGGTCACTGCCTTTTCGCTCATGTCCGATGCCAAGACATCAAATCCGCGCAGCAAACATTCCATGGGAATGACGCCCGTACCGCAGAAGGGATCAAAGACCTTGAGGCCATCATCACTTGCCCTGAGCCCCACATGCGAATCACGTGTGAGCCAGATGCCAAAGTTGAGGAGCACCTGAGCGAGCTTTGGGGGGAGCAAGCCCACGCGCGTGTCGCGCACGGGCTTTTTCATATCGCGCTTCGTGTACGCCTCCACGTCCTGCACGGCGATGGTGCGACCAACCCATAATTGGGTGGTTTTCCCTTCTTTAATACCAATGATCGTCAGCTCACAGCCGGTTTTGTCTGTAAGGAGACCAGCTTCGTGCACGAGCACCGCTGCGGCAGGGTTACGCTCACTACCGACATAGCGTGATGGAAGATTGAAGCTCTTTAAGAAGTTCTTTGCGTTGTGGTACAGCTTTTTTACGTCTCCGGGAGGCAGTCCTGCACAGCGGAAGCTAAACGTGACCTTCTTATCGGCAATGCCGGCAAACTGCTGACGGAGCAGATGAGGGACATCCGAAAGCGACTTTGGTTGATCAGGGAGTTTCTTTGCGAGAGCGATGGTGCCACCGAGCATGTCGATGTCTTCGTGCGTGAGTTCGGCACTGCTTTCGAACATCACCACTGGTCCCATCACCACAGGCTTCGCGAAGCCGGGGATGGCTGCCGAAAGCTCCGCAATCGAGATGTGCGGTTGGTGTCCGAGAAAGGCTGCGTACGAAGGCATAAAAGAATGAAGAATGTAGAATGCAGAGTTACGGGTGAGATCCTACAAGGTTGTGCGCTCTCTATCCACTGTTCGCACGAGGAGGAGTGTGACGACGGTCACCATCACTGGCATCAAATGGATCAAACCGCGGCCGTAGCCCGTCTGGAACACTGCTTCGTACGAGAGGTTCGTGAAGAGGAAGAGCAGAATCTGCTGGAACCACACGAGAAGGAAGAAGAGCGTGAGCGGCAGGAGCGGGAACTTGAATGCAGTCTTCCACTGCCAACCAAGCATGATGAGCAAGAGCGGCATGAAGAGATTCCAGTTTCCTTCGAACAGGGCATTCACGGCAACAACGAGCAATACACCCTTCTGCCAGCCAAATTGCAGAGAGCCGATCTCTTTTGCGTTACCGAAGGCCATGCCGTTCGACCACTTAAAGATGAGCCATGGAAGTACGAGAACGACTCCGCAGACCGCAAAGAAGCTGATGCAACGCAGGATATCCTGCATGGTCACGCGGCCGGTGCGCAGCATGTACCACGCACTCCAGAGAAGGAAGAAGATGTACGCGGGGAGGTAGAGCACGAGTCCTTCGTTCTTCACAAAGGGGAAGAGCGCGGCCATGAACATGCTCACATGCACAAAGGTGAGTCGCTCCAGGCGGTCTTCACTTCGCAGTGCAAGGAAGAGCACACTCAATGCGCCCAAGATGTGTGCCGCCATGGCAATGTCGCTGTACGCGTTTACTCCTTGCATCAAGAAGAGCGGGAGACTGCCGAGTGCGCTTGCACCAAGGAGTGACCACGTGTTGTTGGTGACGCGTCGAAGGACTCCGAATGCGAGCATGAGCACTGCGACGAACCAGAGGACTTGGATGCTATTGGCCAACCCATCGGACCAGGTGCCGGCGAGTGTCGCCGAGAAGGTTTTTGCGAGTGGCAGCATGGGTGGGTATGCCGAAAGTGCACTGGGATGCTCGTTTGGTTTTTGCGTGGGGAGCATGAGTGTGTACTCCTGCGTGTGGTAGTAGACCTTCGCGCGCAAGTTCCAGTTATTGAGTGTGTCGTCGAAGTACGGAGGAGTTGTGGCAGCCACCATGCCACCCGTCACGATGCGTACAAGCACCGAGAGGGCGAAGATCCACACCACTACCTGTGCCCACAGAGGGGACTCCGATACGATTTTAGCCCTAACCTGAGCCAAAATATTGGCCTTACGTGTGTACACGAATACTCCGGCAATGCCGACGAGTAGCAGCCACACTCCCAGGAATCCCAAGCGAGAAAATGGCACATCGAGCATGAAGTTCGCCATGAAGACGCCGTACGTGAGCATGGTGCAGCCGCTCAAAAATCCAAGGGCCAATTTTTCGATGCAGGTGAGGACAGGAGTCTTACCTTCGATGGCAGACAACACGAGGTACCCGAGGATGGTCGGGAGAAGGGCAACGCCGATGAATGCGAGAGTGAAGTTCATGAGATTTATGGAACGACGAAGATGTACGCGTTGTCATCTATGCGACTCGCCACATGACCGGGCCTGCTCACCACCACTCCGCTCCTCACGAGTTCATTCTTTTCATTGATGGTCACACGAGGTTCGTAGAAGACATAGAAGACGGTCGCATCCATGCTCGACTCATCATCAAAGGTGGGACGGCTCTTGGGGTACGTGCGATAGCCGGCCATCTTGCGCATAGGACTTCCATCTGGGGAGTACACAACATACGTCGGAACCGATGTGAGAATCTTGATGTTCTCTTCGAGTCCATCGTGGAAGGTGAGCAAGTTACGGAATTTCTTACTGCCCGATTCGGCAAAGCCGTACGTCCGTAAGTCCTTCATGCTGTTACTCATGAATTCATACCCCATGCGCAGGTCACCCAATACCCAGAACGCAGCAAAGACCACGAAGAATATGGCGACGGCTTTCTTGCGAGCGTCACGTCCTTGCAGCCGTTCGAGCAAATAGTAGGCGAGGCATAGGAGCCCAATAAACAGCAGTATAGGCAGAATCACGCGATAGGCCGACCAGGCGCTGGGAGGCTGTGTGTCGTACAGAGCGGTGATTTCTTGCGGAGTGAAGGCAATCAGCGGACCCCAGAGGAAGTTGATGGAGAAGGCGAGTACTTGGTCGATCTTCCAGAAGGACTTCCATGCGAATCCCAACTTTTCAAACATCGTCCATCCTTTGAGTTCCACTCCGCTCAAGATAATTTCTTCATTTGTTTCGAATTTAAATCCGATCACGTCGGCCCAGGGATCCCACTCGCTGATTCCATGGAGTGGCACTTCATGATTGACCGGTCCTGCGTTCCCAAGCACAAGTTGCAGTTGTACGAATTCATTGGAAGGGGATTTGCTTCTGTGCCATGCGATCACCGCAGGACTCGCGACAGATTTTGCAAAAATCAAATTCACCGAGTCGATCCTGTGTGTGGCATCGACCATGTGCATCATCACGCCGGCACCACGAATGTGCAGACCGTCAGGTCCTTGGCGAACGTCGAGTCCTTGGATTTGCCACCCCTCAATTGTTTTACCACCGGTAAAATCCCAGGTCGTGAGCATTGCTGCATGAGCAGCAGGAACTACGAGGAGTGCTGCAAGAGTTACTATGCCGCCAAGAAAGGCGCGACGAATCATGGAGGTTATTGTACTGGGGATAACATCAAGTACATACCTGTTTTCACTTCAGGTTGTTACTTTCTTTTGTCTACCCGCACAAAAGAAAGTAACCAAAGAAAAAGCCACCCGCGCGACAGCCTGGCCGCTCGCCCCTTCACCCCCCGTGGCGCGCGGGTCTCCCGCCCGCTCCGCTCCTTTCTCAAGAGTATTAGGCTGCTAAACCAGCATTTTCTATCTCCGCGGGACCACCGGAAACAACTGCTTTGATGCGGCGAACGCCTGCAGAAGAACTCTCTTCTTTCTGGATCTTAAAACTACCGAGCA